>NZ_JBOHGC010000497.1:0-24947 GCF_050699995.1 Actinokineospora sp.
ACGCAGTCGTCGTGTCCACGGGCCTCTCGCATGTCAGCTCAAAGGCGACCGAGGCGCGCCCCCGGAGGGGGCGCCATTACACAGCGTCGTCCTCGAGGAGGTTGCGGGTGCGCGCCGGGTCGACGGGGATGCCGGGGCCCATGGTGGTGCTGAAGGTGACCTTCTTCAGGAACCGACCCTTGGCCGAAGACGGCTTGGCCCGCAGGACCTCGTCGAGGGCGGCGGCGTAGTTCTCGACCAGCTTGGCGTGGTCGAAAGAGGCCTTGCCGATGACGAAGTGCAGGTTGGCCTGCTTGTCGACGCGGAAGTTGATCTTTCCGCCCTTGATCTCGTTGACCGCCTTGGTGACATCCGGGGTCACGGTGCCGGTCTTCGGGTTCGGCATCAGACCACGCGGGCCCAGGACGCGGGCGATGCGGCCGACCTTGGCCATCTGGTCGGGGGTGGCGATCGCGGCGTCGAAGTCGAGCCAGCCGCCCTGGATGCGCTCGATCAGGTCTTCCGAGCCCACGGCGTCGGCGCCGGCGGCCTCAGCCTCGGCGGCCTTGTCGCCGGTCGCGAACACGATGACGCGGGCGGTCTTGCCGGTGCCGTGCGGCAGGTTGACGGTGCCGCGGACCATCTGGTCGGCCTTACGCGGGTCGACGCCGAGACGCATGGCGACCTCGACGGTCGCGTCGAGCTTGACCTTGGAGGTCTCCTTGGCCAGCTGGGCGGCCTCGAGCGGGCTGTAGAGCCGCTCGCGGTCGACCAGCTCGGCCGCCTGACGGTAAGCCTTGCTGCGCTTTGCCATTGCTGTTCCTTCACATTTCATTGCACACCTGGGGCAGGAAACCGTCCCCGGCGTCCGGATCAGTCGTGGTGCGGACCAGCGCCTGGCCCTCCCACACTTGCTTGGTCTGGCGGGTGGTGCTTATTCGACCGTGATGCCCATGGAGCGAGCGGTGCCGGCGATGATCTTCGCGGCCTGCTCGACGTCGTTGGCGTTGAGGTCGGACTTCTTGGTCTCGGCGATCTCGCGGACCTGGTCCCAAGTCACCTTGGCGACCTTGACCTTGTGCGGCTCGGCCGAACCCTTGTCCACACCAGCGGCCTTGAGCAGCAGCTTCGCGGCGGGCGGGGTCTTGAGCTTGAAGTCGAACGTGCGGTCCTCATACACGGAGATCTCGACCGGCACCACGGTGCCACGCTGCGACTCGGTCGCGGCGTTGTAGGCCTTGCAGAACTCCATGATGTTGACGCCGTGCTGACCAAGCGCGGGGCCGACCGGCGGCGCCGGGTTGGCCTGTCCCGCCGTGATCTGCAGCTTGATGATCGCTGCAAGCTTCTTCTTCTTGGGTGGCATTTCCGTGCTTCCTGTTATCGCGTTGTCCACCGCGGGCGAATGGCTGCGCCCGGGTGGCCGGCCGGTCCGGTGTTCGGACCGGTCAGATCTTGGAGACCTGGTTGAACGACAGCTCGACCGGGGTCTCCCGGCCGAAGATCGACACCAGGACCTTCAGCTTCTGCCCGTCAGCGTTGACCTCGCTGATCGTGGCGGGCAACGTGGCGAACGGGCCGTCCATGACGGTGACCGACTCGCCGATCTCGAAGTCCACCTCGACCTGCGGGCCGCGCGACTGCGCAGTCGCCGAACCCTTCGCGGGCTTGGCCTCCTCGACCTGCGGGAGGAGGAACTTCAGCACCTCGTCGATGGTCAGCGGGGAGGGCTTGGAGGTGGCGCCCACGAAGCCCGTGACGCCCGGCGTGTTGCGCACCGCGGACCAGGACGGGTCGTTGAGCTCCATGCGGACCAGGATGTAGCCGGGCAGCACCTTGCGCTGCACCAGCTTGCGCTGGCCGTTCTTGATCTCGGTGACCTCTTCGGTCGGCACCTCGACCTGGAAGATGAAGTCCTCCATGTCGAGGGTCTGGATGCGGGTCTCGAGGTTGGTCTTGACCTTGTTCTCGTAGCCCGCGTAGGAGTGCACGACGTACCAGTCGCCGGGGGCGCGGCGCAGGGCGTCGCGCATCTCGGTGGCCGGATCGGCGGGGGCCTCGTCGATCGGGGCGGCGTCGGCTTCGGCGCTCGCGGTGTCCTCGGTGTCCTCGGTGTCCTCGGACTCCACAGCGGTCTCGGCTTCGGCGGTCTCCACGGCGTCCGACTCGGTGGCTTCGGTGGGCTCGACGTCGCCTTCCGACGACGGGGTGACAACCTCGTCGTCGGTGAGGCTGGTCAGCTCACTGCCGCCCGCGGCGCCGTTCTCGGAGGTCACAGTAGGTCTCGCTTCCTTTCATACAACACGTATTCCGCTTATTCGACCGGCGCGCCCCGCTGGGCGCAAGCTCAGCCGAACAGCCAGAACACGCCCTTGCCGAGAGCCAGGTCGAGGCCCGAGATGACGGCGACCATGAAAGCCACGAACACCAGCACCACGGTGGTGTAGGTGATCATCTGCTTCCGCGTCGGCCAGATGACCTTGCGCAGCTCGGCTACGACCTCGCGGAGGAACCGGGAGACACGGGCGAAGATCGAGCCCGTCGACTCCTTGCGGTCCCTGGCGGGGGTGGGCCGACCCTTGCGGTCGGCCGCGTCGGAGTCTGCCTTGGCGCCGGACTTCGCCACCCGGGACCTGGCCCGGTCCGACTTGCTGTCCGCGTCCTTACGGGCGGCCGGGCGAGCCGTGCCACGGCGTTCCCGCCGCGCAGCGGCGGTGACCGGACGAGACGGGCGCTCCTGCTGCCCCTCTTCCCGTTCCTTGTCCTCGGCCACGCCAGTTCCTCCAACTCGGTGTGTATTCACCGCCCGGCCGGGGGTTCACCCGGGCTGGACGTCAAACGCAGGGGCGACAGGACTTGAACCTGCAACCTGCGGTTTTGGAGACCGCTGCTCTACCAATTGAGCTACACCCCTTCGCTGCCCACCAGCGAGCCGCTGGACCGCGTTCGGACGCCTTTGACCATCCCCACTCTAACCAAGCGGGGAGCGTCAGGGCGTTCAAGCACGGAAGCATACGGTACCGGGCCCGAGGTACCGCAACCGAGTACCCCGAGCCCGGCCGTGGGCTCAGCCCGCGGCGACCTGAAGCGACTTCAGGGCGTCGGCGAGCCGGGTGATGCCGTCCTCGATCTGGTCCGCGCGCACGCCCGAGTACGCCATGCGCAGGGTCGACTGTCCACCCTCGATGAGGAAGTCGGTGCCCTTGACGAACGTCACACCGCGCTCCTCGGCGGCGGGCAGCAGCTTCGCCACGTCGACGCCGTCGGGCAGTTCGACCCACATGAAGTAGCCGCCCTCGGGGGCGGTGAACTTCGCCTCCGGCATGTGCTTCTCCAGTGCGGCGCACAGCACCTGCACCCGCTCCGCCAGGGCCGCGTTCACCGTGGCGATGGAGCGCTCGATGCCGCCGCTGACGCAGAACTGGTGGACGATCGCCTGCGCGAGCATGTTCGGCGAGATGTAGGTGTTGGTCGCGCGCACGCGGATCTTGTCGATCAGCTCGGCGGACCCGACCAGGTAGCCGACGCGGGTGCCCGGCGCCACGGTCTTGGAGAACGAGCTGGCGAACACGACGCGGCCGCGGCCCTCGTCGAGCTCGAGCATCGAGGGCAGCGCCTCGCCCGCGAACCGGATCAGCCGGTACGGGTCGTCCTCGAAGATCGTGAAGTCGTACTGCTCGGCCAACTCCAGCAGGCGCTTGCGCTTGGCCAGGCTCAGCGTGTAGCCGGCCGGGTTCTGGAAGTTGGGGATGATGTGCGCGAACGTCGGGCGCAGGCCGCCTTCGAGCAGCGCGGCCAGCTCGTCGGTGTCGATGCCGTCGACGTCGAGGGAGACCGGGCGCACGTCGGCGTCGCGGCCGCGCAGGCCCAGCAGCGTGCGGTCGTAGGTCGGGCGCTCCACGATGACCGGCTGACCGGGCCTGGCCAGTTCGTCGAAGAGGAACGCGTCGGCCTGCATCGAGCCGTTGGTGACCAGAACCTGCTCGACCGGCACGCCGTGGAGGTCGGCGAGGTACTTGCGGAACGGGACGTAGCCCACTGCCGTGCCGTACCCCAGCGCGCCGCCGGGGTCGGTGGTGAGTGCGGCGTCCGCGGCGGCTTTGAGGCCGTCGACGTCGATGATGTCGAGGGAGGGGGCGCCGCGGGCGAAGGAGATCATTTCTGAGGCCGTCACCCCGTGAAATCTAGATGAACCGCGCGCGAGGAGCCCGGTCGGGTGCTCCCCGCGCGGTCTTGATCAGGCCTGGAAGGGGGCCAGCGCCGCGATGGCGGACGCGCGCTCGGCGTACTTCCACTTCGCCAGGTCGGCGACGGACTTGATGCCCAGCTCGGCGAGCAGCTCGTCGTGCTTGGGGGTCAGACCCTCCAGCGCCGACGGAGGAGCGTCGAGCAGCTCGCTCAGGCTCTTGTCCTCGTACGCCTTGTCGACCAGCTTGTTCAGGTTCACGGCCACGAACGTTCCTCCTGGAGAGTGCAACCACGGTCACGAAGCGTGCCCAGCCTGCACCCGTCGGAGTGTCACCGCAATGGATAGCGGCGACGTCGCCATGAAACAGCTCATGAACGGGGGCGGACCACCGCGACCGGCTTGCCGAGGACCGTCTTGCCGTCGAACACCGCGGTCAGGTCGAGCCGCACAGTGCCGTCGTCGTTGACCGCGCCGACCTTGCCGGACACCTCGACCAGCGCGCCCTTGTCGTCGTCGGGGACGACGACGGGCCGGGTGAACCGCGCCGAGTAGTCGACGAGCTCGCCGCCCCACTCGGTGGCGACCCGCCCGGCGATGGCCATCGTGAGCATCCCGTGCGCGATCACGTCGGGTAGCCCGACTTCGCGCGCGAAGCGCTCGTTCCAGTGAATGAGGTTGAAATCGAGCGAGGCGCCGGCGTACCGCACGAGGCACTCGCGGGTGATCCTGACCTGGATCGTCGGCAGGACGTCGCCGACCTGGGGGGTGCTCATTCGCCCGCCTCCTCGGCGTCGCGCACGACGAGCTGGGCCTTGGCGGTGACGACGGGGTCGCCGTTCGCGTCGGCGATCTCGGCGCGCAAGGTGATGAAGTCGTTGCCGGCGCGGCTCATGATGTTGTCCACGTAGCTCGTGACGACGAGCTGGTCACCGGCGACGAGCGGGCGGTGATAGGTGAACCGCTGGTCCCCGTGCACCATCCGGCTGTAGTCCAGCCCGAGGTCCGGGTCGCTCACGATCCGGTTGATCGCGGCGAGGTTGACGATCGTGGTGAACGTCGGCGGCGCGATCACGTCCGGGTATCCGGCGGCCCGCGCGGCCTCGACATCGACGAACAGCGGGTTCGAATCCCCGATCGCCTCGGCGAACTCGCGGATCTTCTCCCGGCTTACCTCATATACCGACGACGGCGGGTACGACCGCCCGACAAACGATTGATCCAAGGCCACTGGAGAAGGCTACCCAAGCGGTTGGCCGTAGATGCCAAAGACCGCCCTACCAACGGGTAGGGCGGTCTCGGCGATCAGTCATGGGACTCGCGTCAGCGAGTTTCCTTGTGGAGCTGGTGCGTCTTGCAGTTGGGGCAGAACTTCTTCATCTCCAGGCGATCCGGGTCGTTACGCCGGTTCTTCTTGGTGATGTAGTTCCGGTGCTTGCAGCTCTCACACGCCAACGTGATCTTCGGCCGCACATCAGTAGAAGCCACAACAAACCTTCCTTACAACACACACAAACCAGGACGGGACCACACGTTCCCCGCCAGGTCCCCCGCCTACGGAGGGGGTCCAGGGGGCAAGCCCCCTGGGGTGGGGCCTGGGGGCTCCGCCCCCAGAAGCTATTGCGAAGCGACCAGGTCGATGCTCTCCATCGACACGGGCCACCCATCGCGTAGCGGTGGCCGGACTTGAACCGGCGACACAGCGATTATGAGCCGCTTGCTCTACCAGCTGAGCTACACCGCTTTGACATGGATCAAGCCGCGACACACCGCAAGGATATCTCGGTGCAACGCGGCCGATCTGTCGAGCCCCTTTACGGAATCGAACCGTAGACCTTCTCCTTACCATGGAGACGCTCTGCCGACTGAGCTAAAGGGGCTTGTCCCTGGGGGACGGGCGTAACTTTACACAGCCTCCCGGAAAGCTCCAAAACGGGGGGTGGCATCACGAGAGCAAGGTCAACACGGTCTCGTCGCGCACGCCCTTGGCCTGCATGGTTCTGGCCTGCAGCCACGCTTCCAGCCGACTTTCCGACAGCGGGCGGGAGATCAAATAGCCCTGCGCGACGTCGCAGCCCATGGCCGCGAGCTGATCACGCGCGACGTCTTCCTCGACGCCTTCGGCGACCACGGTGAGGCCGAGCGAGTGGCCGAGTTCGACGATCGAGCGGACCACCGCGTGGTCGCCAAGATCGGTGCCCATGCCGAGCACGAAACTCTTGTCGATCTTCACCTCGTCGACCGGGAGCTGGCGCAGGTAGGCCAGCGACGAGTAACCGGTGCCGAAGTCGTCCACGGCGAGCACGACGCCGAGCGCGTGCAGCCTGCGCAGCACCGGGAGGGCGCGCTGCGGGTCGGCCATGACGCCGGACTCGGTCAGCTCCAGGGTGAGCAGCTCCGGCGGCACACCGTGCCGGTCGAGCGCGTCGGCGACCCGGTCGGGGAACGCGGCGTCGTCGAGGCTGCGCACCGACAGGTTGACCGCGGCGGAGATCCGCAGGCCCCGGTCGAGCCACTTGCGGACCCGGATGAGGGACTGGTCCATCACGAACCCGGTCAGCGCGTCGATCAGGCCCGCCGCCTCGACGGCCGGGACGAACTCGTCCGGGTCGAGCTTGCCGAACTCGGGGTGGCGCCAGCGAACCAGCGCCTCGACGCCGAGGACCTGGCGGCTGGGGAGCGCGACCTTCGGCTGGTAGTGGACCTTGACCTGGCCGGTCTCCAGCGCCTGGCGGAACTGGGTGACGAGCTGGAAGCGGCGCAGGAAGATCTGACCCATGGTCGGCAGGTACACGCGGACGTTGTCGCCGCTGGACCGCGCGGCCCGCAGCGCGACGTCGGCCCGCTGCAGCAGCGCGCCGACGTCGACGTCGGCGGCCAGGCTCTCGCCTTCCAGCGACTTCGGGGTCGAGTAGCCGACGACCGAGCCCGCTTCGACGGTGAGCCGGTCGACGGGGTACGGCGCGGCGACGGACGCGCGCAGGCGTTCGGCGATGGCGTGGGCACGGTCGTCGTCGGTGTCCACGAGGAGCGCGGCGAACGCGCCGCCCTCGAGCCGGGCCAGGGCCACGGCGGAGCCGAGTTCGTCACGCAGCCTGCGGCCGGCGGCGACGACCATGCGGTCGCTCCACGCGTAGCCGAGGGCGTCGCTGACGGTGGCGAGCACGTCGAGGTCGATGCGCAGGACCACGGAGTCGGGGTGGCGGCGCAGCTGGTCGCCCGCGGCCCGGCGGAAGCCGAGGCGGTTGAGCAGGCCGGTCAGCGGATCGTGGTAGGCGTCGTGGCGCAGGGTCGCGAGCAGCCTGCGGTTGTCCATGGCGGTCGCGAGGTGGCTGGCCATGGTGCCGATGAGCCGCACGTCGGGCCTGCCGAAGCCGCGCCAGCGGGACAGCTTGTCGTGCGCCTCGACGATGCCGAGCAGGTGGCTGCCGCTGCGCAGCGGGACCACGAGGGCCTCGTCGGCGCCGCGGCGCATCAGCGCGTGGCGGATCTCCGGCGCCGCGTCGCCGCGGCGGAAATGGCGGACCTGTGAGCCGGGCAGGCGCAGGAGCGCGTCGGCGCGGGAGCCGGTGGCGTCGACGCCGTACATCTCGGCGGGGAGGTCCTCGCCGGAGACCACGGTGTGCAGCGGCTGCTGCGCGTCGAACCGCAGGCGCAGCACGACGCGGGCCGCGCCGAGCTGGTCTTTGATCCGGTCGGCGATGACTTGCCACTCGTCGTCGGTGCTCTGCTCTACGCGCGCGGACTCACTGACCCCGAGCGACGGCTTCGCGGCGGCCTGGTGCCCGGCGCGGGCGACGATGAGGCTGACCTCGGAGAGCGCTTCGAGGTCGCGCTGCTCGCGCAGCATCCCGGAGTAGGCGAGGTAGAGGGCGGACAGGCCGCCGAGCGCGAGGACGAGCAGCGGCGCGCCTGCCTCGGCGTGCACCGCGACCTGGTAGCCGATCACGCCCGCGGAGGCGTTGACCATGCCGAGGACCAGGGTGCGCAGGACCAGGCGGACGGCCGCGCCGACCCGCATCCGGCGGCCGAGGACACGCACGCAGACCAGGGCGAGCAGGGTGCTCGACAGCGGCGCGATGAGCGCGCCCGCGATCACCCCGGCCCACGAGGGTCCGAAACCGCCGAGCAGCTGGTTGACCAGGGTGAGGGTGGCGAACGCGGAGCAGATCTCGAAGATCATCGCGCCCGCGTTGTAGAGGATGCGGTCGTGGACCCGGCGCACGAGCAGGGTGCCGACGCCCGCGGCCAGGTGGGCGGCGAGGACGACTTCGAACGGGGCCACGAACAGGCCGATGACCAGCGGGATCTCACAGAAGGAGATCGACCACGACACCCCGCTGCGGACGTCGATGTTGATCGCGAGCTGTTCGGCGATCAGGAACCCGAGCGCGAGGAGCAGCCCGATCCAGATCAGCTGCGGGCGCGGGTACGAGGGCAGCCACCACGACACCAGGCAGGCGGCGGTGACGGCGGAGACGAGAACCATGAGGGAGAAGACCAGGAAGCGCCGGTTGGGCGCCGGATCCTCGGCAGGCCACTGAGGACTTTCGGACTGAGTGATCTCAGCGGGTGGTGGTGGCGTCGCCACCGGTTCGGCCGCGCCTGAGTGGTCCGGCATGCAACCTCCTCGGACGGCCGATGGTGGGCCCGGTTGGTATGCCCCGCACATGGCGGGTCCCCCGACGGCTCGCTGACTGTACCCCGATCAGGCGAAAGAGGCACGTGTGCTAGTTACCCGCCGACACCATGATCGGGGCACGTCCGCCGCAGGTTGATGACACTGCGCCGACCGTGACGTGCGCTTGGGCACTGTCCGACGTGATCGGCGGATTGTCGCTGAATGACGACGATCACCCCTCGCGGGTGAAGCATCGACGGTGGTGGTCTGCCCCTGCGGTTGGATGGCGGCGTGGACCCAGCCGCGATCACCGCCGAGCACGCCGCCCGCGTCGGCGCGTCCGATCCCCTGCTGCCCGCGCCCGGGCGGTTGCGTGAAGGGACCCGGCTCTCCGTCGACCGCGGGGAGGCGGTGACGTGGTTCCAGCACCTCCCGGTGGGGTTGGCGGCCCGGACCTGGGAGCCCGCGCGGACGCACCGACTCGACGTTCGGCTGGCGGGTGAGGACCGGGCGGGCACGCTTGGCGCGCTCCTGGACCAGTGGCTGGATCTGATCAAGGACACGGTCGCGCCGGGAGACACCGATTCGGCGGCGGTGGTCGAGCTGCCGAGTCGCGACACCGAGGCCGTGTCGGCACTGGTCCACCGCGGGTTCGTGCCGAGCAGCGTCCTCGCGGTGCGCCAGACGGGCCGCGGCGGGCAGGCGGGCGCCCCAGGTGTCCGGATCCGTGCGGCGACCGCCGACGACCTGGCGGTGGCGACGGAGCTGAACCTGACGGTCGTGCGCTTCGACGCGCCGTTCGGCAAGATCACGCCGCGCGAGAGCACCGAGGAGGTGCTGCGCAACCAGCTCGTCTTCCTGCTGAATCAGCCGGAGCCCCTGGTGTGGCTGGCCGAACGCGACCACCGGGTCGTCGGGATCGTCCACATCCAGCTGCCGCCGGTGTCGGACTGGGCGGGCCGCTCTGTGGCCGCGGCCGCCGCGGGCTACCTCGGGTGTCTCGGGGTGGTCGAGTCCGAGCGCGGCGGCGGCATCGGCGCGGCCCTCGCCGCGCACGCGCACGCCGTGCTCGATGCCGCCGGCCTGCCGGTGACGCTCCTGCACCACGCTCTGGCCAACCCGTACTCGACACCGTTCTGGTACTCCGTCGGCTACCGCCCGCTCTGGACCACCTGGATCCGCCGCCCGGCCTTCGGCTAGATCAGTCGAGGAACTTCGCGATGTCGGCGATCTCCGCGTCCACCGCGTCGGTGGTGCCCTTGGGCAGTGTCCCGAACGGCTCGACCTCCACCCTCCCGCGCGTGCGGCGCCGGCGAAGTCCTCGGCGGTGGCGGGCGCGTGGCCCGCGAGGTACCGCTGGGCGAGTCGGGACCTCGGCGGATCAGGCCGGTCACGCCCAGGTGCGGACCACCTCCCCGGCGGCAACCGCGCACGGCGTCGGCTGTCGACGTCCTGCGGTCACCCGCGAGCCCCTTGGCCACAGTGCGGGCGACCAGCGGATTCACCGTCGTCATGGCCCAGAAGGTAGCGGTCGTGGGTCCAATCGGGGAAAGTTCGACGATCGCGGCAACCTTTCGGCGCCATCCACGGTCTAGGGGGTGGATCGGGACGGAAATCGGCGGCGGATGGGGGGTGGCGGTGTGCGGGAGGACCTTGATTTCGACGGGTTCGTCCGGGAGCGGTACGACCAGCTCCTGCGTTACGCCGTGATGCTCACCGGTCGCCGCTGGGACGCCGAAGAGATCCTGCAGGAAGCGCTGGTGCGCTGCCTTAAGAGATGGCGCAAGGTTCCCGCGGACAACGCGGTCGCCTACGCCCGCAAGGCGATCTACCACGAGTTTCTGCGCTCGGCCAAGCGCAAACCCCTGGTGACGCTCGACGAGATCGCCGGACAGCTGGACCTTGAGGACTTCGCGGGTGCCGTGGTGGCGCGCGAACACGTCCTCGCGGTCCTGCAGATCCTGCCGCCGCGCCAGCGGGCCGCCGTGGTCGCACGGTTCTGGCTGGATCTGACCGAGGCGCAGACCGCGGTCGAGTTGGGGTGTTCGGTCGGCACCGTCAAATCACTGACCAGCCGGGGGCTGGCGAAGGTCAGGGAAACGTGGAAGGCGGGGGCCGTGGAGCACGCGGCGGCAGTCACCTCGCCGGGGAGGAGGTGGGCATGATCGCGGATGAGCAGGACCGGACGGTGGCCCGACTCCGCCACGAACTGGGGGCCATGGACGTGCACGCGCACGTCGATCAGGTCGACCGGATGCTGCGCAGGGTGCACACCCGCAGGCGGGAACAGCGGCAGCACACGGTGCAGATAGTGGCGGCGTTGGCGGTGGTGCTGATCGCGGTGGCGGGCGCGTTCGTCGTGAGCTGGCGGCCGACCGAACCCGATCTGGCGACACCGGCGGCGCCGGTGCTCGAGTGGCCGATGCGGGGCAACCTCATCGGCGACATCGCGCTGCACGAGCGGGCCGAGGCGCTGTGGCGCGGGGCCGGGGAGTACGGGCCGACCGGGCCGGTGCGGACGATCTACGCGGGGAACCGGACGGATCGGTCGGCGGCCATGGTGGTCATCGCCATGGTGGCGCCGATGGACGGCGGGCGCAGCCGGGTGGCGTTCGTGACCAGTGCGGTCAGCATTCATGGCGTCGCCGACGAGACGAAGCTCTTCCTGCGGTCGGTGACGACGGTGGAGCCTGGGCAGCGGGCCGTGGGCTTCATCGTGGCCAAACCCGCGTCGGGCGACGAGGAGTTGCGCGGCGGCGGTGCTTGGGGCTTCGCGCTGGCCACGCCGGGTGCGACGGCGATCAAGCTGCGGTCGTCGACGTATGACGTGAATCTTGAGGAAGAGCAGCCGATCGAGCCGGACGGCGTCTTGTGGATCGTCGGCCAGTCCGGGGTGGCGGCGTGGAACTCGACCGTCGAGGTGGCCGCGCTGGCGTCGATCCCGGTCCGGCTGGCTCCTGCCCTGACCGACCCGGATGTCGATTCGGTGACGCTGACGACGGTGGGGCAGAGCACCAAGGCGATCGGCGATGTCCGCCCGGGGGACTTGATCGTCACGCCGGAAGGGCTGGTCGGAGTAGTCGGCGCGGACGGCACGATCGACACCAGGCTCACGGGCCTCGGCTCGGTCGGCACCACCCAGATCGCGCGGTCGGCCGTTCCCGGTGACGTAGTCGACAAGGCGGGGTTGCCTGCCTTCGTGGCCACGGGCCCCGGTGACGTGCTGCCCGGCAACCGGGTGGTGCTGGCCAACGGCGACTTGGTGATCAACCTGGGCAGGATCGCCCAGGACCGCGTCACCGTCGAGCGGATGGTCGACCCGAACACGGTCACGACCGCGATGCGGGTCAGGCAGCGATGAACAGGCTTACAACCGCGACGGAGGTGGGGCGCCTGCCCCACCTCCGCCATACCGAGTCAGTTCGGCGACGCCCAGCCGTCGCCCCACACTCTGGAGGGGCCCCAGTCCTTGGTCAGCCGGAAGTAGTGCTCGTTGTACGGGTTGAGGCCGTACCAGCAGTACCCGTAGTAGTACCCGTCGAGCTTGTACCGGACGGGCAGGCCGATGCGGGTGTCGACGCCGTAGGCGTTCCACATCTCGACCTTGATCTCACGCCACCAGTAGCTCGGGTCCGTGCTGCCGGTCGCGCGGAGGTTCACGCAGGCGGTGCCGTTGTACGACGGCCAGAACGAGCGGGAAGCCAGGCTCGTGGAGAAGTCGTACGAGAAGTTGAACGGCAGGTAGTAAGCCGCGACCGTGTACTGGGCCGTGGCGCCCGGGCGATCCTTCCCATCGTCCGGAACCATTTCGATCGAGGGCGCGTTCGGATCAGGGCGGCCGGGGACCGGCTGCGCCGTATCCGGCCGGTCCCGGCGATTCCCACCATCATCGGCGACCGCGTTGGGCGCCGACACGGTTATAGACAGTATTGACAGTCCGACTAGCAAAAGACGCTTGATTTTCGAAGACAACACCATTACTCCCTCCCGGAGTCAGGAATGGAAAGTTAGTCACAGAGCATGGTGGTACACGTCCATCTTTCGGGTGACACCAGGTCGACGCCGAGCGCGTCGGCCGGAAAGTGCGACAAATGGCCGCAGACTTCCGGTCCAAAGAGAGCAACGCGTGGCCGCATCCGGCATACCCAGCGGACGCCGAGGTCACGGTCCCGCCACCGGCATGCAGGGGCACCCGCGGCGGGACCGTGGACGAACGCAACCTCGCTGGGGACTCCCGACCCCGCATTCGCCGGGCGACATCCTGCCCGACACCTCGCGGACACCAGCCATTCATAGAATTTCGATGACGGACCATGGGGACTGAAATTTAAGAGACGTCCGCCGGGAAAGTGAAAAGGCCCGGCGGCACCGCCCGATCGCGCTGCCCTCGCGCGCGATGGGGACCGGGTCCGGCCGCATTTGCAGGGATGCGGCCGGGCCCGCCTTAATTCAGCGGACTACTCGGTGACATAAGATGCGATTGGTGTGGTGACACCCGCGCGGCGCGCCGAGACCACGACATAACGAAACAAGCCTATGACCGTGTCACACAGTCATAGGCTGTTCCGTTGATGTGGCGGGTGAAGGATTCGAACCTTCGAAGCTTTCGCGACGGATTTACAGTCCGCTCCCATTGGCCGCTCGGGCAACCCGCCGGGTTCGTCCAGCGCCGCTGGACGGAGGGAACAATACCCAACCCCCTCCACCGGGTTCCAATCGGTACCCCCAGTGCCGCGCGGCGGTAGCATCCTCGCCACCAGAACCCCTTGACGTGGAGGTGCGAGACACGTGGCGGACCCGTCTTTCGACGTGGTGAGCAAGGTCGACCGGCAGGAGGTGGACAACGCGCTCAACCAGGCCGCGAAGGAACTGTCCACGCGGTTCGACTTCCGCAACACCGGCGCCCAGGTCAGCTGGAGTGGTGACGAGACGATCACCCTCCAGGCCGACACCGAGGAGCGCTGCGCGGCGGCGATCGAGGTGTTCAAAGAGAAGCTGATCAAGCGCAACATCTCGCAGAAGGCGTTCGACGTCGAGGAGCCCGCGCTCTCCGGCAAGGTCTACAAGGTCACCGGCACGCTGGTGCAGGGCATCTCCTCGGAGAAGGCCAAGGAGATCGCCAAGAAGATCCGCGAGGAAGGCCCCAAGGGGGTCCAGGCGCAGATCCAGGGCGACCAGCTGCGGGTCACCGGCAAGAAGAAGGACCACCTGCAGGACGTCATCACCCTGCTCAAGACCGGCGACTTCGGGATCGCGCTGCAGTTCACGAACTACCGGTAAGCACGATGGGAGACCCCGGCGGGGTGTCTCGGCGGCAAGGTGGAGATTCACCCCCGTCCCCCTGCCGGAGGTCCCCATGAGTGAGCACGACACGGGCATCATCGATGTCGACGACATCGAACGCCGGCTCTCGTTCGTGATGCGGTCGATCGATGTCGCGCTGGCCCTGCGCGACCGGGCGCGGTTCCACCGGGCGTGCGCGCTGCGCCGCGATTTGCTCACACTAAGGGCGAATGCTGTAAGGGAAAGCGGCCGAGGCTCGATGCTGGACGAGACACGACAGGAGCCGCGATGAAGGGCATCATCCTCGCCGGAGGAAGCGGGACACGGCTGCATCCGATCACCCAGGCGGTGTCGAAGCAGCTGCTACCGGTCTACGACAAACCCATGGTCTATTACCCGCTCTCGGTGCTGATGCTGGCCGGGATCCGGGACATCCTGATCATCTCGACCCCCACCGACCTGCCCAGCTTCGAGCGCCTGCTCGGCGACGGCAGCCAACTCGGTGTGCGCTTCTCCTACGCGGTGCAGCCCGAGCCCAACGGGCTGGCGGAGGCCTTCATCATCGGCGAGGAGTTCATCGGCGACGACCCGGTCGCGCTGATCCTCGGCGACAACATCTTCTTCGGGCAGAGCTTCTCCCACCAGCTGCAGGAAAGCGTGGCGAGCCTCGACGGCGCCGTGTTGTTCGGCTACCGCGTGAAAGACCCGGAGCGCTACGGGGTCGGCGAGGTCGACGCCGAGGGCACGCTGCTGTCGATCGAGGAGAAGCCTGCGAAGCCGAAGTCGAACCGGGCCATCACCGGGCTGTACTTCTACGACAACGACGTCGTGAAGATCGCCAAGAACCTGCGGCCGTCGGCCAGGGGCGAGTTGGAGATCACCGACGTCAACCTGGAGTACCTGCGGCAGGGCCGGGCCAAGCTGGTGGACCTGGGACGCGGGTTCGCCTGGCTGGACACCGGGACGCACGACTCACTGCTTGAGGCGGGGCAGTTCGTGCAGGTCTTGGAGCATCGGACTGGGGTACGGGTGGCTTGCCTTGAGGAGGTCGCGCTTGAGCGCGGGTTCATCACCGCGGACGAGTGCTATGCGCTGGGTGAGAAGCTGGCGAAGTCGGGGTATGGGGAGTACGTGATGGCTGTGGCGAAGGCTGCTGGGGCTCGCTGACGCTTCCGCTGGTTGGTCTTGTGACGGGTTTGGTCTTGGGGTGCCTGTCTTGAGGCCGGGCGTCACGCCTTGGCCATTGCCTCCAGGCGGGCGATGCGGTCGTCGATCGGTGGGTGGGTCGTGAACTTCCGGGCGAAGCGCGCGTTGGTGCGGAAGGGGTTCGCGATCATCAGGTGTGACTGCGACACCAGCGCGGGTTCGGCGGGCAGTGGGGCGGCCCGGGTTCCGGCGTCCAGTTTTCGCAGGGCCATGGCGAGGCCCAGGGGGTCGCCGGTGAGTTTCGCGCCGGACTCGTCGGCCTGGTATTCGCGGGAGCGGCTCACGGCCATGCGGACGATGGTGGCGGCGACCGGTCCGAGCATGCCCACCACGAGCAGGGCGATCGGGTTGTCGTCGTCATCGTCGCCGAAGAAGCCGGTGAGCATGGCTATGCCCGCGATCATGCTGACCGCGCCCGCCAAGGCGCCTGCCACGCAGGAGATGTGGATGTCGCGGTTGTAGACGTGGGAGAGCTCGTGGCCGAGGACGCCGCGCAGCTCTCGCTCGTCGAGCAGTTCCAGCAGGCCGGTGGTGCAGCAGATCGCCGCGGTGCGTGGGTTGCGGCCGGTGGCGAAGGCGTTGGGGGCCTGGGTGTGGCTCAGGTAGAGGCGCGGCATCGGCTGGCGGGCGGCGGTGGCCAGCTCGGCAACGATTCGGTACAGGGCCGGGTGTTCGGCCTGGGAGACCGGTCGGGCGCGCATGACCCGGAGGGCGATCTTGTCCGAGTTCACGAAGGCGTGGACGCTGAGCAGGACCGCCACACCGCCGCCGATGATCAGTGCGGTCCGCCCGAACAGGGAGCTGACCAGCAGGATCAGCGTACTCATGCCACCCAGCAGCAGGACGGTCTTGAGCCCGTTGCCATGCCAGTGCACGTTGTCGCCTCCCCGATGTAAAGCTCCTGTTGGGTCCGGAAGACAAACGCCTGTGCCTACTGAGAAGTTCCTCAGTTGCCGCTCTCGCCCAGCCGCCAGTACGTGGTGGGCCGCACCCGCTGCCTTGGGTAGCCGCGTTCGTCGAGCAGGTGGGCGCGGACGGCGAGCATCGCGGTGCGCTCCCCCGCCATCCACACCTCCGGCAGGCCCTCGGGCAGTTCCGCGGCCCGGATCGCGTCGACGAGGACCGTGCTCTCGCCCGCGGGGACCCCGTCGCGGTGCAGCCACGTGATGGGGTGGCCGGGGTGTTCCTCAGCCTCGTCGGCGACCTCGACGAAGGCCAGTGCGGGCTTGCCCTCCGGGAGTGCGCCCAGGATCGCGGTGATGGCGGGCAGCGCGGTCTCGTCACCGGCGAGCAGGTACCAGTCGGCGGCCGGGTCGGGCTGGTAGGCGGGCGAGGGGCCGACGAAGATCAGTTCGTCGCCGACCTTGGCCCGCTCCGCCCACGCCGAGGCCGGGCCGGAGTCGCCGTGCAGGACGAAGTCGAAGTCGACCTCGTTGGTCGCCGGGTCGTGCCTGCGGATCGTGTACGTGCGGGTCAGGGGGCGGACCTGGGACCACAGGCCGCGCGCGGACTCTAGCGTCAGCGGCTCGGGCAGCTCGATGTCGTCTGGGTAGAAGTAGAGCATCACGTTCTGGTCCGTCCCGGCGCCCGCGAGGTCGGCCAGGGACTCGCCTTGGACCGTGACCCGCACCATGTGCGGGGTGATCCGCTCGACCCGGACCACGGGGACGCGCCAGAGGCGGGTCTCCTGCCTGCGGGAGCGGCGGCGGGCGGGGGTTTCGTTCGCGTTCATCGGTGTCATCCTCACGCGCGCGCCGCGCGACCGTTCACCGAGGGTCGGGATTACAGCCGTATCCCGGGCCCGGCTCGCGCGTTACCCCCAGCAGAGACCGACGCGGCCGAGGTGCCGAATCGACCGGTCTCCATTCAGCATAACCACAGGTCAGAGGCCATGAATCCGCCTGTTAGGCCAGACGGCTGACATCCGGGGTGATGATCTCTCCAAAGCGTTACGCGGCGGTCTCGGCAGCGATTTCCCACTCGCCAAGTCGCCCCAGGGGGTCCGCGGCGAACCATCTGTTTGCTTGAGGGGAATCATGCGTCGAAGACTAAGCTGGATCGTCGCTGTCCTGACGCCGGTCGCGATCATCGTGCCCGCGCAGACCGCCGAGGCGGCGACCGACACGTTCACCTGTCGCGCGAGCGGTGTGCGAGTCACCGCGCCGATCATCAACTCCGAGCCCATCGTCTCCAACAAGCCGGGTAACCCCTGCGTCGACGACTTCGACGCCCTGGCGACCGTCGCGGTCCCGCCGCTGGTGTCCACCGGCATCGTCGTGACGAACACGGATGTCTCTCCCGGCGGTGCCCAGGGAGCCAACAGCACCGCAGTCGTGAACAACCTGGTGATCAACGTCGGCGCCGTCGTCATCCGCGCACGGGTGCTGCACTCGGAGGCCGCGGCGACCTGCGGCCCGACCGGGCCGAAGCTGACCGGGTACTCCCAGGTCGCGGGCCTGAGCATCAACGGGACACCGATCAACGTGATCGATCAGCCGGTCACGATCCCGGCGAACCCGCTGGTCGTGGTGGCCATCAACGAGCAGACCGTCACGCCGGGCAAGATCACCCAGCGCGCGCTGCACGTCCGGTCGGCGCTGCTCGGCGTCGACATCGCGATCTCCGAGTCGATCGCGGGATTCAGCGGCAACCCGTGCCAGGCGCCGAAGCCGCAGTGCTCTGACACCGCCGACAACGACGGCGACGGCAAGGTCGACGCGACGGACCCCGGCTGCCACACCGACGGCAACCCGGACAACCCCGACAGCTACGACCCCAACGACAACGACGAAACCGACGTCCCGAAGACGCAGTGCAACGACGGCGTCGACAACGATGACGACAAGCTGACCGACGCCGAGGACCCGGGCTGCCACACCGACGGCAACCCGGACAACCCGGCTTCCTACGACCCGTCCGACAACGACGAATTCAACGACAAGTGACTGACAACGGCCATGGGCTGAGGTCATGAGCACCGCACTCAGCCGACCGGCCCGGTCCCCGCGACTCCTCGCGGGGACCGGGCTGGTGCTCAGCGCACTGGTCGCGGTGTCGTCGCGGCCCGGCCTCCCCAGCCGGGCGGCGGCGGCCACCGCGGCGCTGCCGGACCTGGTCGCCGACCCTCCGGGGAACAGCGCGGCGCCCCAGGTGTACACCGACAGCACTGGTTCGCAGTTGCTGCTCCGCTTCGACGGGTACGTGCACAACCAGGGCACGGGCGCTTTGGAGATGCGCGGCAGCAACCGCGTCGGGGACGCCATGTCCGTTGTGCGGCAACGGATCTACGACACGGCCGGCGGCTATGTCGACACCCCGCACACGCCCAGCCCGGTGATCACCTTCGAGTCGGGCGACGGTCACAACCACTGGCACCTGCGTGGCGCGGCGGCCTATTCGCTGTGGAACAGCGACCGCACCGCTCAGGTCGGCGCCGCGCAGAAGGTCGGTTTCTGCCTGGTGGACACCGAACACATGGATCCGTTCGGTCCTGTGGACAAGGCGTACACGTCGGCGAGCACCGGCTTCTGCGAGCGCGGGCTGCCCGGGGCCGACTCCATCCACATGGGAATCTCGGCGGGCTGGCGGGACCTGTACTCCCGCTTCCTGGCATTCCAGTGGGTGGACATCTCCGATGTCAGCCCCGGCCGCTACCGCCTGCGGTCCACAGTGGACCCGGATGGTGTGGTGGTCGAGGCGAACGAGGTGAACACACCCGCGTACGCGGCCGCCGAGTCGGTCGTCAACGGGTATGTGGCCACGCCATTCAGCAAACGGGTGGGGATGCTGTTCGGCAGCACGATCGCCTTGCAGTCCACCATGTTCGACGATCCGTGGCCGGGCAGCCCGGGCACCCGCCAGTACCGAATCGAGCAGGCTCCGCAGGTCGGCACGCTGAGCAAACGCCCATCGGACGGCTGGTTCACGGCGTCGAACGTGACCTACACGCCGAGGTTCGGGTACTCGGGCAAGGACAGCTTCCGCTATTCCGTGCGGGACTCCACGAGCCCGTTCCCGCGCACCCCGGTGCCTGCCACCGTGTCGATCGGCGTGGGTGTCGAACCCGCACCGACGGTGGTTCGGCAGCCTTCGGCGGGCCCCACCCCGGCCCGCACCGAGGCGGCCCCGGATGTCTCCCGCGCCGCTCCCGCGGCGAACGGCGAGGCGCTGGGTCATCCGGTCGTCGAGCGGAGCGGTCCGTGGGTGCTGGTGTCGGCGGTGGCCGGGCGCGCGGGTCAGGTCCGGATGTCGTTGGGCGCCTTGGGCGACTGCGCCACCCAGGCTCCGGCCGGAGCCACGGTGACCTGCCGGTTCGATTCGGCCCACAACCATGGCGACCACCACTCGCCTGCGGTGGACCCGCTGCTCAGGGCGGCGGTCACGCTCACCGACACCCTCGGCAGAGCGACGACGAGAGTGACCGGCTGACGGCGCCGGGTGGAGGTGCTCGATGGCGCCTCCACCCGGGCTTCCCGCCGCGTTGAGCACGGCGAAAGCCGCCGTCGTCCTCCTCGGCCATGATCATGGTGACCAGGTACTTGCGCGGGTAGGCGCCCGGGTTCGGCGCGCCGATTAGTCCATGCCCGCGGTCTCCCGGACCGTGACGGTGGCGTGGCTCTCCTGGAAACTTTGCTCGGAGACCAAGGTGAGGCGGGCCGTGGCCTTGAACATGGCCAGGTCCGCGGCGCCGCAGGAGACCATGGTGGCTTTGATCTTGGCGATCGTCGTCGCCAGTCCTTCATGGAGGTCGCCGGCGTAGGGCACGTACCCGTCGACGCCTTCCTCGAACAGCAGGCCGCGGCCGCCCTGGCCGTAGCGCTGCCAGTTGCGGGCCCGGCTCGACCCCTCGCCCCAGTACTCCTTGACGAACCCGTCGCGGGTCGGGATCTTCGCGCCGGGGGCCTGGTCGAAGCGGGCGAAGTAGCGGCCCATCATCACGAAGTCCGCGCCCATCGCCAGCGCCAGCGCGACGTGGTAGTCGTGCACCAGCCCGCCGTCGGAGCAGATGGGCACGTACTGGCCGGTGTCGTCGCGGTAGGCGTCGCGGGCGGCGGCGACGTCGAGGACGGCGCTGGCCTGGCCGCGCCCGATGCCCTTCTGGTCGCGGGTGATGCAGATCGAGCCGCCGCCGACGCCGACCTTGATGAAGCCGGCGCCGGCGCCGGCGAGGAAAGTGAACGCCTCTCCGTCCACGACATTGCCGCCGCCGACGGGCACGTCGGGGTAGTGCTTCTTCGCCCAGGTCAGCGCCTCGGCCTGCCAGTCGCTGAATCCATCGGAAGAGTCGAAGGCCAGCACATCCACACCGGCGTCAACCAGTGCCGGGATCCGGTCGCGGTAGTCGTGGGTGTTGACGCCCGCGCCGACCCGCAACCGCTTGCCGTCGTCCACCAGCTGGGTGGGGAAGCGCTTGTTGTCGGTGTAGTCCGACCGGAACACGAGGTGGCGAAGCCGCCCGGACTCGTCCACCGTGGGCAGGCAGTCCAGCCGCTCCTCCCACAGCCGGGCGTTCGCCTGGGAGAGCGCGATGTCGTCACGACTGTGCGCGATCTTCTCGACGGGCACCATGCGGGTGCTGACCAGCGCGGCGGCGTCGTGGCGTTGCGGGTGGAAGTCTCGGGAAGTCACCAGGCCGAGCAGCAGGCCCGACGCCGTCCCGTCGTCGGTCACCGCGGCGGTGCTGTGCCCGGTTCGCTCCATCAGCTCCCACAGATGCCCGAGCGTGTCGGTGGGACGCACGTTGGTGTCGCTGACGACGAAGCCCGCTTTGAAGTTCTTCACGGCACGCACATCGGCGACCTGGTTTTCGACCGGGCGATTGTGGTGCAGAAAGCCCAGCCCGCCTTCGCGCGCCAGCGCGATCGCCAATTCCGGAGAGCTGACGGCCTGCATGATCGCCGACGTGAACGGCGTCCGCAGCTCGATCGCCGAGGTCTCCCCGGTGACATGCCGAACCAGCGGCGCCCGCAGATCCACTGCGGCGGGAGTGCACTCGATCGAGGTGCGATTCGGCAGCAGCAAGAACTCGTTGAACGTCCGCGAAATGCCCTCTACCAGCTGTGCCACGGTCTCCCCTTGATCGAATGGGCGCTCATACACCCCGACTCCGAAGCGGACAGCATGCCGGATGGACAACTCGACGTTTCAGGTACCCGACAAGCCCCTGAATCCGGCGAACGCGCGTCCCGGTTCGTAGCCTGCCAACTCGTCGTGTGGCTGTTCTATCTCCGCGACCGCAAGCGGCTCGCCGGCTGACGGACGCGATCGGCTCCCGATGTGGGCACACCTCCACCTGAGGACGAACCCGGCCGACACGGCTACGTATAGAATGGGCTGTCTCGACCATCGAGTGCGTGCTTGATCCGAAGGCGAATTGAGTCGTGAATGTCAAGCTCCGCCAGTTGCTCGATTCGAACCCACCCAACTTCCTCGCTTTCATCGCTGACCTTGATTTCACCACCAACAGGATTTCCCCGAAAGCATATCGAGAACTCCTGACGAACTTCGCCATCGGAGTACTCGATCACGTGCTTAGGATTGCTGTATATTCCGACGAGGCCTGAGATTTCGGTGTCAATCCCAGTCTCTTCTTTGGTTTCACGCACAGCGGCGGAACTCAGACTTTCACCGGGTTCCAGCTGTCCGCCTGGAATGGTGTACCGCCCGCTATCGGTGCGCCGAATCATCAACACCCGACCATCGGCATCCTGAACGAATGTGCTGCAGGCGACGGCAACGCTGTTGGCATGGGGGGCGGTCGGATCGTTCAGATAGTCTCGCCTCGTCACTATTGACTCCCAATCACTGCGTCTTTCGATAGGTTCCACACGCTCTCGAAACTCTCCGAGTATGTCTCAAATAGATCTCCCGCCGAGAGGCGACGCAGATGGAGACTGGGGGCGTGGGCACCCTGGAAGCCGTATACGTGAGTGTTGATGATCATTTCGTCGTCGAAACGGAAGATGCTGTTGTAGAGGGTTGTGCGGTGGAAGCGCATTTCGATGCCGTCTACCCCGATGACGGGGCGATAGAACGCGAGGGCGTTGCGGATGCGGGCGGCGAGGGTGCCGTCGCCTAGTTGTTCCTCTTCGCTGCGGGCGGCTACTTCGGGGCTGTCTGGGTCGCCGAAGAGGAGACGGACGCGGGCTCCGTTGGCGGCCTTCTGTTTGAGGTCTTTGATGAACCGCGGGCGTTCGACCAGGAACAGGGCTGCGTGCATGAGCAGCTCGACATGTTCGGTGGAGTCTGCGATAAGGCGGTCCCACAGCTCGACCGGGATGGCGTTGCGGTGGGGATAGACCTTGACGACCTCGGAGCCTGCGATCTCGACCTTGCGGGCGGCAGCGACGGCGCCCGGCCACAGGTAGTTCTCGGTCTCGCGGACCATGGCGGCGATGGCGTGGCGGTGCTTCGGGTACGGGACGCGGCCCTTGGTGATCCAGCGTTCGACCGTCTTGGGGTCGACCCCAGTGGCTTTGGAGACTTTGTCCAGGTCAAGACCGTTGCGTAGTAGTGCGTCGCGTAGTCGTTCGTTCGGCAAATCGCCTCCCTGGGACGCTTAGGGACGTCTTCATCGTACGGCGGGACGTCCTTAAACGTCCTGCTATGCGGTGCTCCCGTCCTCCTCTTTGGACGAAATTGGCAGGTGTCCGGGAAGTGGCCCCGGCCGCTGATCGGGTGGAGTTGCGCTTCGGGAAGGCGTTTCCGGTCGCCTTGATCGTGGAGCGGGTAGCGAAGATCGACACCCGGCACCGGTACGAAGCCGGCGCGGAAGCCTGGCTCGCGAAAGACAAGGTCGCGAAGCTGCGGGGCAACGGGGAAGCCGATCCGACTCTCATCACATGACCGACAGGCGAGCGGCTCCCAGTGTGGGCACTGGGAGCCGCTTCGCTGTTTCGTGAGACGCCTGTGATCAACGCACAGTTACCGGCACACGAAACCCGGGACTCGGATAACCGCAGCTCAAAGCCCAAGAAGGGGTGGAGTTCGGCTGACCGTCAGTCGCGGAGAGTCGCCAAACTAGTCGCGCAGCTCCATCGTGCAGCACTTGGGGCCGCCGCCGGACTTGCGGAGTTCGGAGATGTCGACCATGACCGGCTCGTACCCGCGCGCTTCGAGGACTGCCGCCAGGCGGGTGGCTTCGACGGGGAGGATGACGTTGCGGCCGTCTGACACGGCGTTGATGCCGAGGCAGACGGCGTCCTCTTCGGTGCAGATGACGGCGTCGGGGAAGAGGCGGGCGAGGACTCGCTGGGTGCCTTCGGAGAACGCTGCCGGGTAGTAGGCGATCTCCGCTCGGCGGCCCTCGCGGGCTTCTGACAGGACGAACAAGGCCACGTCGAGGTGGTAGTACCTCGGGTCGACCAGGTGGAGGGACACCACGGGGACACCGAGGGTTTCCTGGGCCTCCGCGTGGGCTCCGGGGTCGGTGCGGAAGCCGGTGCCCGCGAGCAGGACCTCGCCGGTCCAGGCGAAGTCGCCCTCGGCCTCGTTGATCCGCTCCGGCATGACCACATCGCGGTAGCCGTTGTCGAGGAACCAGCGGCGGAAGTGGTCCGCCTCAGCGGCGCGCTGGGGGGCGCGGAAGCGGGAGCCGAGGACGCGGCCGTCGACGACCGTGCCGGAGTTCGCGGAGAAGACCATGTCGGGCAGGCCCGGCTCCGGCTCGATGGTCTCGACTTTGTGGCCGAGCCGCTCGTAGGTCTCCTTCAGTGCCGTCCACTGCTCGACGGCTTTGGCCGTGTCGACGGGCTGGTCGGGGTCCATCCACGGGTTGATGACGTACTCGACGGTGAAGTACTTGGGCTCGCACATCAGGTAGCGGCGGGTTGTCGGAACCCGCTCGGCCACAGCCTTGTGGGCCGCGGTTTCGGAGAGCAGCGTCATGGATCGAAATGTATGGCCACATTCGACACACATCAATGTCGCTCCATTGCTCTTGAGCATGCACAATGTTGCGTGTGGACGTCATAGATCAGCGAATCATTGCGCAGCTTGTCGCCGATGCCCGGTCGAGCTACGCGGAGATCGGGAAAGTCGTGTCGCTGTCGGCCCCGGCGGTCAAGCGCCGGGTGGACCGTCTCCTGGAGACAGGTGTGCTGCGTGGGTTCACCGCGGTGGTCAATCCGGAGGCTCTGGGCTGGGGCACCGAGGCCTTTGTGGAGGTGCACTGCCAGGGCAACGTCTCACCCGACCGAATTCGCCGCAAGCTCGAACCGCTGACCGAGGTCGTGGCCGCGTACACGGTGTCCGGCGCCGCCGACGCGATCGTCCACCTGCGCGCTGCCAACATCCATCACCTGGAGGACGCGCTGGAGCGGCTGCGGGCCATCGACATGGTGTCCCGCACCGTTTCCACTGTGGTGTTGTCGACACTGCTCGAACGTCCCCCCGCGCCGGAGCCCGGATAAGGTCCGCAGGCATGACCGACGTACTCCTCGACCGCCGCGACGGTGTCGCCGTGATCACGCTCAACGCTCCCGACCGGCGCAACGCGCTGACGCTGCCGATGTCGGCGCGGCTGGCCGAACTGGTCGGCGAGTGCGAGGGCGACGACCAGACCTCCGCCATCGTGATCACGGGCGCGCCGCCCGCGTTCTGCGCTGGGGCCGACCTGACCGTGCTCGGCGAGTCACGCGAAGAGGGTTTGCGGGCGATCTACGCGGGTTTCCT
>NZ_JBOHGC010000498.1:0-13733 GCF_050699995.1 Actinokineospora sp.
AACGTGAAGACCGAGCACGGCACCAAGAAGGCTGTGCAGGAGTTGCTCGAGCTGGTCGGCCTGAGCCCGGAGCACTACAACCGCTACCCGCACGAGTTCTCCGGCGGGCAGCGCCAGCGCATCGGGATCGCCCGTACGCTCGCTCTGCACCCGAAAATGATCATCGCGGACGAGCCGGTGTCCGCATTGGACGTGTCGATCCAGGCGCAGGTCGTCAACCTGCTGGAGGACCTGCAGACCGAGTTCGACCTGACGTACGTGATGATCGCGCACGACTTGTCGGTCGTGCGGCACGTGTCCGACCGGGTGGCGGTGATGTACCTCGGCAAGATCATGGAGATCGCGGACCGTACCGCGCTCTACGAGCGGCCGATGCACCCGTACACCGTCGCGCTGCTCTCGGCGGTGCCGATCCCGGACACCGCCCGGCGCGGCAACCGCGAGCGCATCCGGCTGCAGGGCGACGTGCCCAGCCCGGTCAACCCGCCCTCGGGCTGCCGTTTCCGCACCCGGTGCTGGAAGGCGCAGGAGATCTGCAAGGTCGAGGAACCGCCGCTGGCGGAACTGGCCCCCGGCCACCGCGCGGCGTGTCACTTCCCGGAGAACACGGACAAGCTGACCATCGACCCGACCGGTGCGGCGCATTCCTAAGTAGACAGACCGAAAAGCGGCCAGGGACTTCCCTGGCCGCTTTCGCCATTCGCCGGTGGAACCGTCGATGCGCTCGCGGAGAAAGTCGGCATGCCCGTTGTGCCGCGCGTACTCCTCGATCACGTGTGTGAGCACGTAGCGAAGCGAGAACACCTCATCACCGTGTCGCCCGAGGACATCGAGCGACTTGGCGGCGTCGACGATGGCCCGCGATTGCTCGCAGGACTCCCGCCAGACCTTGAACGCCGCTTCCGGGTCAGCGTCGTCGACCTCGAAATCGACGCGGTATCCATCCGCACCGCGACCCCAATAGCCCGGTACTGCTCCCCGTTCATGACGTTTCGGAACCAGCTCCGCTCCACTTCGGCGAGATGCCGGACCAGGCCGAGGAGCGAGATCGCGGAAGGCGGAACGGCCTTTCAGCGACCACGCTCGCCGTTAAAGGTGTTATAGGGCTGCTCGACACGAAGTGGCGAAGCCGGGACAGTTGCTGCCGGGTCTCTCAAGGATCGTGAGAAGGTCGGACACCGTGCGCGGCTCACGGCGATATCGCGACACTTGCCGGTGCAGACTCGCCAGAACCACGCCCGGGGCCAAATCGAGTTGGTCGAGGAGGAATTCGTCCTGGTTGACGGCCACGACGTCGTACGAGTCAAGGGCTCGGCTGGGGAAGTCCTTCAAGTTCTCGGTCACCAGCAGTTCAGCGCCGCCACGGATGGCCGCGGCCGCCACGTGTCGATCCTTCGGGTCGTTGGTCATCACGTCGATCATCGCCTCATAGCCCTGCACGCACGCGTCGGGAAAGGGGCGCGCATCTGGTCCACGCGGTGCGCGACCTGCGTCGTGGTCGCTCCACGCTTGATCAGATTCCGCTCCAACTCGTCGAGCACATGTTGTGACCACAGTGGACGGAACAGTCCATCCTCGGCGATGCTCAGAACGGTGTCGCAGACGTAGGATTTGAGCAGCACGCAAGTATCGAAGAAGACGGCGAACAAGATCAGTCCCCGCGGTCGTCGGTTGGCAGCCGCTCGAACGGCGCGTCGGGAAGCTCGTAGAGCCCGTCTTCCTCGCCGGCCCGGACCATCTCGTCGAGACCGGCGCCGCGCGCTCGCCTGGCGCGTTCTTGGTAGGCGAGCACATCGGCAAGCCGGACTCGCCGGTGTCGGGCGGGTTGATCGAACGGGATCTCGCCGGATTCCAGTAAACGCACCAAGGTCGGCCGGGACACACCAAGCAGATGCGCTGCCTCGCTTGTCGTCAGGATTGTGTGCAACGGCGCGATTGTGATCGCGAACCCTTGTGACAGCGCTTGGAGCACATCCCGGAGCACGTCGTAGATCTCGGCGGGGACGTCGAGCCTGCTCCCGTCCGGCGCGACCAGCGCGGCTCTGTCAGCTGTCGTTCGGGTGAGCGCGACGACTGCGTCAGTCAGCCGTTCCGGGTCGGACGGGGGCAGCAGAGTCCGTTCGCTCATGGTGATCGACATGGCTCCATCGTACCGCAAAACGAACAAAACGAAAGGCCGTGTTGTGGCAATGTGGTGGCTTGACGGACGGTCGGCGTGAGACCGTCGGGCATAAACGCCGAAATCGCCGGGCGCGCCCGGGTGGGCGATGCCGCGCGGGAGCCCGGGGACATCGACTTCGTCGTCCTGCCCGCGTCTCGTTCGATCAGGCACTTCGAGTCCGTCGCCATGCTCGACGGCATCATCGACGCGGTCCGCTCGACGCCCGGCGCGGGACTGCTCGCCGACGAGGTGACGGCCGAGGACATCTGGACCTACGAGCCGGCCGACGGCCGCCGCCTGGTGTTCCCGTTCGCCGTCGACGACCTGCCGCGCGGGGCCGTGCAACTCGACTTCGTCTTCAGTGAGGTGCTGCCGATTCTCCCTGTGCCGCTTGCGATCCCGTCGGTCGACCGGATGCTTTTGGCTGCCACGCCGGAGTTGTCGCCGGCCTGGAAGCTGCTGTGGCTGGCGACTGATTCCCACCCACAGGGCAAAGGCCTGTACGACGCGGTCCTGCTCGCCGAGCGCACGGCGGTGCCCGACCGCGAGCTGGGTCGTCGACCTCCTGCGGCCCGAACTCGAAGGCGGGGCCGACGGTTTCGTGGCGGAATCCGTTCTGGCCTGGGACGTCGACTGGGTCAACTTCCAGGACGAATACCCCAACATCGACGGCGACGCCAAGGCGTGGACGTGGCGTCTCGCCCTGGCGCTCGGCGCGGCCTGGAACGCCGAACGAGCGGGTGGCTGTCCCGACTGACCCATTCCGATTCCGAAGTGGATGCGTCGTTTTTCCGATGCGGCGGCGGTCGCTGGGTTCCTAGCGTGAGTTCATGACCAGCATGCCGATGCTCGCGGGGATCGCCTCAACGGTGATCTTCGCGTCGAGCACGCTGCCGATGCTCCTCAAGGCCCACCGGACCCGGGACCTCGGCTCCTACAGCCTGGGCCACATGCTGCTCGCCAACCTCGGCAACCTGATCCACTCGCTCTACGTGTTCAGCCTGCCCGCCGGGCCGATCTGGGCGTTGCACGGCTTCTACACGGTCAGCACGGCGCTGATGCTGGTCTGGTTCGTGCGGTACGCAAACCTACCCATTGCCAGCCGCCCCCAGATGGGTGTTCTGTCCGACGCGGCCGCCACCGGGGATCCATAGCGTCGAAGCCACCACTTCAGGAGGCGCGACATGACCACCCAACACATCGAGACCCTGATCATCGGAGCAGGCCAGGCGGGCCTGTCCACCGGCTACCACCTGCGCGAACTCGGCCGACCGTGCCTCATCGTGGACGGCAACGACCGGGTCGGCGACAACTGGCGCAGGCAGTGGGACACGCTGCGGCTCTACACCCCCGCGAAGTACAGCAGCCTGCCCGGCCTGCCTTTCCCGATGGACGCCTGGGCGTTCCCGCACAAGGACGAGGTCGCCGACTACCTCGAGACCTACGCCCTGCACTGGGACCTGCCGGTGCGGATGAGCACCCGCATCGACCTGCTGGAGGCCCGCCCCGAAGGCGGGTACACCGCCACCCTCGGGGCCGACACGATCACGTGCGACAACGTGGTCGTCGCGACCGGCACTTTCGGGCGCACGCCCTACATTCCCGCTTTCGCAGGGGAACTCGAACCGAGCATCCGGCAGCTGCACTCCAGTGAGTACCGCAGGCTCAGCCAGCTGCGGCCGGGCAAAGTCCTGGTTGTCGGCGCCTCGCACTCGGGCACCGACATCGCCTACGAGGTGGCGCCCACCCATGAGACTGTCCTCTGTGGACGTGACTGCGGCGAGATCCCGCTTCGGTTGGAGTCACGCAGGTTCCGCGCCGTGTTCCCGCTGATGGCGTTCGCCGCCCGGCACGTGCTGACCCGGGGCACCCCGATCGGCCGCAAAATGATGGACGAGGTCCGCGGCCACGGCGGTCCGATGCTCCGGGTGAAGCGCACGGACCTCGAGGAACGCCACGTCGAGCGGGTGCTGGCGCGAGTGACCGGCGTGTACGGCGGTCTCCCGGTGCTCGACGGCGAGCGGGTCGTGGACGCGGCGAACGTCGTCTGGTGCACTGGGTTCAAGCAGGTTTTCGACTGGGTCAAGCTGCCGATCTTCGGCGAGAACGGGTGGCCCACCGAATACCGCGGGGTGGCCGACGGCGCGCCCGGCCTGTACTTCTGCGGCCTGAGCTTCCAGTACTCGTTCAGCTCCATGGTCTTCCTGGGCATCGGCCGCGACGCCGAGTACCTCGCCCGCCGGATCGCCGCCCGCGTCCCGGCCTGAAAAGGAGCAGGTCAGGACCTATCCTTGGACCGAGGTGAGGCGCCATGGGCGTCGTTGACGATCTGGCGAGGGCTCGCGCGGCCTTCGAGCACCGCGAGTGGATGGCGGCCTACGAGGCGCTGTCCGACGCGGACGACGCCGTCCTGACCGCCGACGACTTCGCCCAACTCGCCACCGCGGCCTACCTGGTCGGCCGGACAAACGACTGCGTCCAGGCGATGCAGCGGGCCTACCAGGGAAACGTGGACGCGGGTGACACCCTCGGGGCCGTGCGCTGCGGGTTCTCGCTGGCGATGGCGCTGCTCATGGGTGGCGAGCCCGCGGTCGCCGGCGGCTGGGTGAGCCGCTGCCAGCGCCTCCTCGAAGACGTTCCCGGCGACGTCGTCGAGCGCGGGTACCTGGTGATGCACGCGATGCTGCGGAGCTTCTTCACCGGCGACCTCGACGCCGCCCACCGGCTGGCGGTCGAGGTCGTCGAGTACGGGCGCCGGTACCGCGACGCCGATCTGGTGGCCAACGGCCTCAACGCGCAGGGCAGGTTGCTGCTGTACACCGGGCGCGTCCCCGAGGGCCTGGAACTGCTCGACGAGGCGATGATCGGGATCTCCACCGGCGAGGTGTCGATGATGTTCGCCGGGCATGTCTACTGCTCGGTGATCGAGGCCTGTCAGGAGGTCAGCGACTACGGCCGCGCCGCCGAGTGGACCAGCGCGCTCACCACGTGGATCGACACCCAACCCGGACTGGTCAGGTTCACCGGTCAGTGCGCGGTGCACCGCGGGCAGATCATGCGGGTTCGGGGAGCGTTCGCCGAGGCGGTCGAGGAGTTCGAACTCGCGACGCGCCGCTACGCCGACGCCGACATCCCGGCCGCCGCGGGGCTGGCGATGGCCGAGTGCGGCGACGTCCTGCGGGTCCGCGGTGACTTCGCCGCCGCCGACGAGGCCTATGACCGGGCGGCGGGTTTCGGGCACGAGCCGCAGCCCGGGCTCGCCCTCCTGTGGTCGGCGCGGGGTCGCAAACCCGCCGCCGTGGCCGCCGTGTGCAGGTTGCTGGCCGAACAACACGACCCCGTGCACCGGTCGCACGTGCTGCCGGGCGCCGTGGAGGTGTTGCTGGCCGCTGAAGAGGTCGACCAGGCCGACGAACTCAGCGTCGAACTGGCGGGCATCGCGGCGTCGTTCCGCTGCCCGGCGCTGCGCGCCATGGCGGGCTACGCGCGTGGCGCGGTCCTGCTCGCCCGAGCCGAGCCCGCCGCGGCGCTGCCGGAACTGCGCACCGGCGGGCAGGAGTGGCAGCGGGTCAGTTCGCCCTACGAGCTGGCCCGGTGCCGGGTGCTCATCGGCCGTGCCCTGCGCGAACTCGGCGACGAGCAGTCCGCGGCGACCGAGTTCGCCGCCGCCCGCCAGGTCTTCCACGACCTCGGCGCGGTCCCGGCCGAGCAGGATGCCGCACGCTTGCTCACACCCGCCGCCCCTGGCGGGCTCACAGCGCGCGAAGTCGAGGTGCTGCGGCTGGTCGCGGCCGGGCGCAGCAACCCGGAAATCGCCGCCCACCTGGTCCTGAGTGAGAAAACCGTCGCCCGGCACCTGTCGAACATCTTCACCAAACTCGACGTCACCTCCCGCACCGCGGCCGCCGCCTTCGCCTACGAGAACCACCTCGTGTGATCCAAAGTGGACTCGTTTTGGTAAATGCGGTCACCTGATGGGGTGCTGACCCGGTAGCGTGCCGCCCGCCCGACACGCGATCCCGCCCGCGCCGAAGAAGAAGAGCATCGGCGTCAAGATCCTTCACCAGTGCCGCGGCGCAGGCCAAGGCAGGCGAGTGCGCGAGCGTCACCGGCACCACCACCAAGCCCGAGTTCAAGGTCGTCGACTGCACCGCCGCCGAGGCGAACTACACCATCGGCAAGGTGCTCGGCTCGACCACCGAGAAGTGCGGTGGCGGCTACGACGAGTACACCGAGACCGCCCGCCGGGGCCCGGACTCGAAGATCTGCCTGGTCCCGAACGTCGTCGAGGGCGCCTGCTACGAGGACCCGGCGACCTCGTCGAAGATGGGCATGGCGAAGACCGAGTGCAAGGCGGGCACCATCAAGGTCGTCAAGAAGGCCGACGGCGTCGTCGACGAGTCGCTGTGTGCCGAGTCGTCTCCGCTGACCTACACCGAGCCGAAGCTGACGCTCTGCCTCGCGCCGGGCGAAGCCGCCTGACGTTCCAACGACAAAGGTGCGCGTGCCGCTCGGCGGCACACGCACCTTTCGATTGTCCTACTTGTGGGCCCGGTTCACCGCGGACACCACGGCCCGCAGCGACGCGGTGACGATGGAGCTGTCGATCGCGACACCCCACAGCACCTGGTCGCCCACCGCGCACTCGACGTACGCCGCGGCGCGCGCGTCGTCGCCGGAGGTCAGGGCGTGCTCGGAGTAGTCGAGGACGCGGACGTCGTAGCCCACGCTGGCCAGGCCGTCGACGAACGCGGCGATCGGGCCGTTGCCCGCTCCCGTGATCTCGTGGTCCTCGCCCTCGACGCCGACCGTGGCGGCGATCTCGTCGCGGCCCTCGCCGTCGTCGGAGATCCGGCTGCGGCGCAGGCGCAGCGGGGAGACCCGGTCGAGGTATTCCGCCGCGAAGACGTCCCACATCTCCTTCGGGCTGACCTCGCCGCCCTCGCTGTCGGTCACGGCCTGGATTACCTGCGAGAACTCGATCTGCAGCCGGCGCGGCAGCTTCAGCTGGTGCTCGGTCTTCATCACGTAGGCCACGCCGCCCTTGCCGGACTGCGAGTTGACCCGGATGACCGCCTCGTACGACCGGCCGATGTCCTTCGGGTCGATCGGCAGGTACGGGACCTCCCACGGGTGGTCGTCGACCCCCACGCCCGCGGCGTCGGCGTCGGCGCGCATGGCGTCGAAGCCCTTGTTGATCGCGTCCTGGTGGCTGCCGGAGAAGGCGGTGAAGACCAGGTCGCCGCCCCACGGGTGGCGCTCGGCGACCGGCAGCTGGTTGCAGTACTCGACCGTGCGGCGGATCTCATCGATGTCGGAGAAGTCGATCTGCGGGTCGATGCCCTGGCTGAACAGGTTCATCCCCAGGGTGACCAGGTCGACGTTGCCGGTGCGCTCGCCGTTGCCGAACAGGCAGCCCTCGATGCGGTCCGCGCCCGCCAGGTAGCCCAGCTCGGCGGCGGCGACGCCGGTGCCCCGGTCGTTGTGCGGGTGCAGGCTCAGCACCAGCGAGTCCCGGTTGTCCAGGTTGCGGTGCATCCACTCGATCGAGTCGGCGTACACGTTGGGCGTGGCCATCTCGACGGTCGCGGGCAGGTTGACGATCATCGGCCGCTCGGGCGTCGGCTGCCAGATCCCTGCCACCGCGTTGCACACCTCGGCGGCGTAGGAGAGCTCGGTGCCGGTGTAGGACTCGGGGGAGTACTCGAACCGGAAGTCGGTGTCGCCGTACTTCTCGGCGAAGGACAGCACGACCTCGGCCCCGTCGGTGGCGATCTTCTTGATGCCCTCGCGGTCCTGGCGGAACACGACGCGCCGCTGCAGGATCGACGTCGAGTTGTACAGGTGGACGATCGCGCTGTGGGCGCCTTCGACGGCCTCGAAGGTGCGCTCGATCAGCTCGGGCCGGGCCTGGGTGAGGACCTGGATGCGCACGTCCTCGGGGATCGCGCCCTCGGTGACGATCTCGCGGACGAAGTCGAAGTCGGTCTGGCTCGCGGCCGGGAAGCCGACCTCGATCTCCTTGTAGCCCATGCGCACCAGCAGGTCGAACATGCGGCGCTTGCGGGCGGGCGACATCGGGTCGATCAGGGCCTGGTTGCCGTCACGCAGGTCGACCGCGCACCACAGCGGCGCCTTCGTGATGCGTTTGGTGGGCCAGGTGCGGTCCGGTACGTCGATCGGCTCGACCAGCTCCGGGAACGGGCGGTACCGGTGGAACGGCATCGAACTGCCGCGCTGCGGGTTCCACGCGGGCTGGCCGTCCGGAATGGGACGCGACGGCGTCCGGATGCGGCTGTTCGAGGAGGTGTAGGCGTCTGAATTGCTCATTGCGGGGGGCTCCTGCTTAACGGTGTCGGGGACCGGCGGCGACGCCCGAACTCCGCGACGGGGAGCCGGCCTGATCAGGCCCCGTCGCGGCAGCGAAGCAGGAGGAGAGCGTGAGCCACGCACTCAGAGTAGCCAGGAAGCGGCCGGATATGGAAACGCGCGTCCACATGGTGGGCGATCCGATCGTTAGGCCGGGTGGAGCAGTTTGCCGATCGGCAGGCCAGGGCACTCTTCCGACATGACTACGCGCAGGTGGTACGCAACACGAGGAACCGGCACCGCTGCCCGGATCGTGTCCGGCATCGGTGCGCTGTTCGCCCTGATCCTGGTGGTCTACATCTGTCTGATCATCTTCGGCGCGAACATGGCCAACGCGTTCGCCAGGTTCATCCAGTCCATGGCCGAACCGCTCGCCCTGTTCTTCCCGGGCCTGTTCCCGATCGCCAACGCGACGTTGGCCGTGATCGTGAACTACGGTCTCGCGGCGCTGTTCTGGATCGTCGTCACGGGCATCATCGCGCGCGCGATCGCCTGATCGCACGCATAGCCGGGGGCCGTGAGCCGTGCCAGACTTCGAGGATGGCTGACAGCACCGAGGACACCGGCCGCCGGAGCCGCACGGGCGCCGAGTGGCGCTCCGACATCGTCGGACTCGTCGCGAACCTCGTGCGGTGGGCGGGCCTGCTGATCGCCCTGGTCCTGGTCGTGCACGTCATCCTGGTGATGGGCAACGCGAACCCGGACAACGGGATCAGCAGCTTCGTCCGCCAGACCGCCGACATGTTCGTGCTGGCGTTCAAGGACCTGTTCAACCCGGAGGACGCCAAACTCAGGGTGCTGGTCAACTACGGCCTGGCCGCGGTGTTCTGGCTGGTCGTGTCCATGATCGTGTCAAGGTTGATCCGCCGACTCGGCTAGAACGGCGTCCCCCACTCGGTGAACGCGAGTTCCGAGGCGGGCAGCCGCACGCGCGGCTTCGTCTCGCGCTCACGCTTCTCCGGCGGCAGCAGTTCCGGCGGTCCGAGCACGCCGATCGCGACCGCCACCAGCGGCCTGATCGTCTCGGGAAGGCTGAACTCGGCGGTGATCCCCGCCTTGTCGAACCCCGCCATCTGGTGCGCGACCAGTCCCTCCGCCACCGCCTGCAGCACGAGGTTCTCCGTCGCCAGACCCACGCCGTACTCCGCGTACGGCACCTCGCCCTTGGGGTTCACCGTCGCCGCGCAAGCGATCAGCAAGGCTCCGGCATTGACCGCCCAAGCCTGATTGCCGCGGTTGAGCTGCCCCAAGATCCGTTCGAACGTCGGCGTGCCGCGCAGCCCGACGAGGTAGCGCGCGGGCTGGGTGTTGCCGTACGAAGGCGCCCACCGGGCCGCCTCCAGCATCCGCCGCATCGCCGCCTCGGAAACCGTGCCGGACGGGTCGAGCGCCCGCGGACTCCAGCGTGCCTTGATCAGCGGATGCGGGTCAGATGGCATAGCCCCAGGCCGTGATCGAGTACGCGCCGAACCACGCCGACGCCACCGCGATCCCCGCGAGCGTGAGCACCACAGTGGAGGGTCGGCGTTTCGCCAGCCCGAGGGCGATCGGGAGCAGCAGCGTGAACGCCGGGAGCATCAGCCGGGCCTTCGAGTTCATCAGCCCGTTCGAGCACAGGTCCATCGCCAGCACCCCGGCCGCGTACACCAGCAGCGGCCACTCCAGCCGACGCCGCCAGCCGACGACCAGCAGGGCCAGCGCGCCGATGATCAGCCCGACCGTCGCCACCTCCAGCACCGACCGCGCGTTGCCGAGGACGTCCAGGGTGAACCGGACGGTCGCGACGCCGCCGTCGAACTCGGAGTCCCAGCCCCGGCGCTGCAGGGCGAACCAGCCGTCCCACTCGCCGGTCCGCACGCCGACCCAGGCGAGGTAGCCGATCAGCCCGACCGGGGCGAGCACCCCGCCCAGCCACGGCCGCCACGAGTCGCGCCGCTGGTACACCGCCACCAGCATCGCCAGCCCCACCGCCAGGATCAGCGCGGACGCCGTCGGCCGGACAAGACCCGCGGCCGCGCAGCACAGCCCGGCGCCGATCCAGCGCCGCTCCAGCACGAACACCAACGCCCACACGGCCAGCGCGCAGAACATCGCCTCGGAGTACGCCATCGACAGCACGATCGCCATCGGCGACGCGGCGAACAGCGCCACCAGGATCAACCCGACCGTGCGGGAGCCGCCGGTGACGATGGCGCCGAGCCTGGTCAGTCCGTACGCGCACACCACACCGAACGCGACGGTCACCGCCAGGGCCGACGGCAGCAGCCGGAAGCCCAGGTCGCTGAGCCAGCCGACGACCGTCGGGTAGCCGGGGAAGAAGGCGAGCGGTGTCTCGAAGCTGCGCTTGCCGAACGCGTCGACCAGGCCGGCCGGGACACCGGCGTAGCCGTTCCCGGCGATCGCCAGGAACCACTGCCCGTCCCACGACTTGAGCGCGTCGGTCGTGGAGATGTCGTTGCGCCCGGCCATCCACGACAGGATGAGCAGCCCGAACTCGCGGATGCCGAGGAAGATCACCCCGGGCGCGATGACGTAGGTGATCCGCCGGGCGTTCCACCGGCGCGCACGCCTGGGAGCCACCTCAGGCGGCGCCGTCGTGGTCTCCTCGGCGCTCGCGGGCGCCACGTCCGTCGCAGACACCCCGATCCTCTCCACATCTGCCGGCCGTCCGGCCCAGCGTAGCCGCACGCGCACCAGGTGTCGGGGAGTGGCGGGAGACACAGAGCACCTCGGGGCGAAGCCGGTGCGCAGGTAGGCTCTCCTGCGATAAGCGTGGCGGCCTCGGCCGCCCGCCCGCGGGCCTGAGGAGGTTGCACGCAGTGGCGCTCGTCGTCCAGAAGTACGGCGGATCCTCGCTGGAGAACGCCGACCGGATCAAACGGGTCGCCGAGCGGATCGTCGCGACGCGCAAAGCGGGGAACGACGTCGTGGTGGTCTGCTCCGCGATGGGTGACACCACCGACGAACTCCTCGACCTGGCCAAACAGGTGAACCCGGTGCCGCCGGAGCGCGAGATGGACATGCTGCTCACCGCGGGTGAGCGGATCTCCAACTCGCTCGTCGCGATGGCGATCAGCGCGCTCGGCGCGGAGGCCCGGTCGTTCTCCGGCTCCCAGGCGGGTGTGATCACCACGTCGGTCCACGGCAAAGCCCGGATCATCGACGTCACCCCCGGCCGCGTGCAGGCCGCGCTCGACGAGGGCTACATCGTCCTTGTCGCGGGCTTCCAGGGTGTCAGCCAGGACACCAAGGACATCACCACTCTGGGCCGCGGTGGTTCCGACACCACAGCGGTCGCTCTCGCGGCGGCGCTCAACGCCGACGTCTGCGAGATCTACACGGACGTGGACGGCGTCTACACCGCCGACCCGCGCATCGTGCCCGACGCGAAGCGCCTCGACCGGGTCACCTACGAGGAGATGCTCGAGATGGCGGCGGGCGGAGCCAAGGTGCTCATGCTGCGCTGCGTCGAGTACGCGCGCCGCTATGGCGTCCCGATCCATGTCCGCTCGTCGTACAGCACAAAGTCCGGCACGATCGTCGCCGGATCAATGGAGGACTTGACCGTGGAACAGGCGATGATCACCGGCGTCGCGCACGACCGGTCCGAGGCGAAGGTCACGGTGACCGGCGTGCCGGACCACGCGGGTGTGGCCGCCCGGATCTTCCGGACCGTGGCCGACAGCGAGATCGACATCGACATGGTGCTGCAGAACGTGTCCAGCACCGTGTCCGGCAAGACCGACATCACCTTCACCCTGTCCAAGAGCAACGGCCCCACGGCCGTGGCGGCGCTGGAGAAGATCCGCGAGGAGCTCGGCTTCTCGGCGGTCCTCTACGACGACCACATCGGCAAGGTGTCGCTGGTCGGCGCCGGGATGCGGTCGCACCCGGGCGTCACCGCGATGTTCTGTGAGGCGCTGTCCAAGGCGGGCGTGAACATCGAGATCATCAACACCTCGGAGATCCGGATCTCGGTCCTGATCCGCGACACGCAGCTCGACGAGGCTGTGCGCGCGATCCACGAGGCGTTCGACCTCGGCGGCGACGAGCAGGCCGTCGTGTATGGGGGGACTGGACGATGACCCAGCAGACGACGACCAAGCCGACGCTGGCCCTGGTGGGCGCCACTGGCGCCGTGGGCACCGTGATGATCGACATCATGAACGGCCGCAAGGAATGGCCGTGGGGTGATGTCCGGCTGATCGCGTCGCCGCGGTCGGCGGGCAAGAAGATCACCGTGCGCGGCGAGGAGCTGACGGTGATCGCCCTGGCGCCGGAGGTCTTCGACGGCGTCGACGTGGCGATGTTCGACGTGCCCGACGAGGTCTCGGCCCAGTGGGCCCCGATCGCCGCTTCCCGTGGCGCGGTTGCCGTCGACAACTCGGGCGCGTTCCGCATGGACGCCGATGTGCCGCTGGTGGTGCCGGAGGTCAACAGCGACAAGATCGCCGACCGCCCCCGGGGCATCATCGCCAACCCGAACTGCACCACCCTGTCGATGATGGCCGCCATCGGCGCGCTGCACCGCGAGTTCGAACTCCAGGAGCTTGTGGTCGCCTCCTACCAGGCGGCCTCGGGCGCCGGGCAGGAAGGAATCGACCGCCTGCAGGCCGAGTACGCGGCTGTGGCGGGCAAGGACCTGGGCGGCAAGGCAGGCGACGTCCGCGAAGCCCTCGCGGCGGCGGGCCTGTCGCAGGAGGGCTCGCCCTTCCCCGCGCCGCTCGCGCTGAATGTCATCCCGTGGGCGGGCTCGCTCAAGGAGGACGGCTGGGCCAGCGAGGAGCTGAAGGTGCGCAACGAGTCCCGGAAGATCCTCGGCATCGAGGACCTGAAGGTCTCGGCGACGTGCGTGCGAGTCCCCGTGGTCACCACGCACTCGCTCGCGGTCCACGCTCGGTTCGCTCAGCCGGTGACGGTGGAGCAGGCGCGGGGAATCTTCTCGGCGCAGCCGTCGGTGGTGTTGGTGGACGACCCGGAGAAGGGCCAGTTCCCGACCCCGGCCGACGTGGTGGGCGGCGACCCGACCTATGTCGGACGCATCCGCCAGGCGTTGGACTTCCCGAACACCCTGGACTTCTTCGTCTGCGGTGACAACCTGCGCAAGGGCGCCGCGCTCAACACGTATGAGATCGCGGAGCAGTTGGCCAAGCGCTAAGGCTTCCGCACAAAGCAAAGCGGGCCGCGACGGAGAGATCCGTCG
>NZ_JBOHGC010000499.1:0-6739 GCF_050699995.1 Actinokineospora sp.
TCCCGACAGTGAGTTCTCACTTCGCGCCAGCAAATTTCCCGCGTTCAGGCCTGATCGGGGTGATTGCGGCGGCGCAAAGTGAGAACTCACTGTCGGGAAGTGGGAACTCACTGTCGGGAAGTGGGGACTCGCGACCGTGTGGGAGGGCAACCGCGGGTCAGGCGGGGGTGATGAAGCCGGATTCGTAGGCGGTGATGACGGCCTGGGTGCGGTCGCGGGCGCCGAGCTTGGCCAGCACGTTGCCCACGTGGGTCTTGACCGTCTGCAGGCTCACGAACAGCTTCTCGCCGATCTCCCCGTTGGACAGTCCCGTGGCCATCAGGCGCAGGACTTCCGCCTCCCGCTCGGTCAGGCCCGCGGCGGCCAGGCCCTGGGTGCTCTTGCCCGAGCCGTGTGCGGCGGCCAGCGAGCGGATCGCCGCGGGGAACAGCAGGGAGTCGCCGGTCGCGACCAGGCGGATGGCCTTGATGATGTCGTCGGGGCGGGTCCGCTTGAGCAGGAAGCCGCTCGCGCCCACGCGCAGGGCGTCGTAGACATAGTCGTCGTTCTCGAACGTGGTGACGACCAGGATCTTCGGTGGCTCCGCGAAGGTCTCCAGCAGGTGCCGGGTGGCCGCGATGCCGTCCACCGCGGGCATCCGGACGTCCATCAGCACCACGTCGGGCCGCAGCCTGGCCACCATGGGCGCGACCTCGGCGCCGTCGCCTGCCTCGCCGACCACCGAGAGATCCGGTTCCGAGTCGATGATCGCGCGCAGACCCGCGCGGATCAGTTCCTCGTCGTCGACCAGCAGCACCGTGATCACGCCGACTCCTCTTCCCGACCCGAACGCAGCGGAATGCGCACTGCCACCGCCCAGCGCCCGTCGCGGGCACCGGCCGTCATCTGTCCACGAAGGACGGTCACGCGCTCGCGCATGCCCGCCAGTCCCCGCCCGCCGCCGGGACGCGGCGCGCCCGCGCCGTCGAGCGGGTTGTCTATGTCCAGCGCCAGCTCCGCCTGGCGCACCGCCAGCCGCACCGTCACCGGGACCTTGCCCGCGTGGCGCAGGGCGTTGGTCAGGCACTCCTGGACGATCCGGTAGGCCTCCCGCGAGACCGCGGCGGGCAGCCGCGACACCTCACCATCCACAGTGGACTCCACGGCCACCCCGGCGATGCGGGTACGGCCGAGCAGGCCAGGCAAGTCGTCGAGGGTCCGTTGCGGCGCCGTCGGCGCGCGGTCCTCGCGCAGCAGGCCGAGGACGTGGTCGAGGTCCTCCAGCGCGGAGCGGGCCGACTCCTCGATCGCACCGAGCGCCTTGTCGACGAACGCGGGGTCCGCGGCGAGCACGCGTCGGGCGGCGGCGGCCTGCACGGTGACGATGCTGAGCGCGTGTCCGACCGAGTCGTGCAGTTCGCGGGCCAGCCGGTTGCGTTCGGCGAGCTGCTCGGCCCGTTTGCGCAGGGCGGCGAGTTCGTCGTCCGGGGTCGGCCCCAGCGCGCGGGGGCCAGCCGGACGAACAACGCACCGCTCCACGACACCAGGTGGACCAGGAACAGCAGGCACAGCACACCGAGCGCCGGGATCCACGCGCCCGCCCACCCGCTGGGCATCCGCGGCGACTCCTGGCCGAGGTAGAACGACCCGGTGAACGGCACCGCGAAAGCCGAGACGACGGCAGGCGGCAAGGCGAGGGTGACGCCGCTGAGGACGCCGCCGATCAGCAGGTGCAGCACCGTCCACGCGGCCGAGCGCCAGCGCGCCGGCCAGGACGTGGCCCGGCCCGTGGCGTGCTCGGGCACCGCGTCGCCGAGCAGTTCCCTGGCCGCGGTCCCCTCGGTCACCCGCACGGCCGGGATGAACGACATCACCACGATCAGCGCGACCATCACGATCAGGATCAGCACCACGAGCAGCCACGCCACGACCTGCTCCGTGCCCGACACCGACAGCAGCGCCCCGGATCACCGCGATCGCCGTGCGCCACGGGCTCGGCCCGTACCTGGCGGGCAAGCGGGGCGACAGCGGCCAGGCCCGGCTCGCCCGCTCGCTGCGGACCGCCCTGGAGGAAGGCGGGGTCACGTTCGTCAAGCTCGGGCAGGTGCTCTCCACCCGCGCCGACCTGCTGCCCGCGGAGTTCATCGACGAACTGAGCCTGCTGCAGGACCGGGTCGCCCCGGTGTCGGCGGACGCGATCGACGCGGTGCTGCGCGCCGAGTTCGGCGCGGCGCCGCAGGACGTGTTCGCCGAGTTCGACACCACGCCGCTGGCGTCGGCGTCGATCGCCCAGGTGCACCGGGCGCGACTGCGCTGCGGTGCGGACGCGGTGGTCAAGGTCCAGCGGCCGGGCGTGCGCGCGCAGGTCGAACTCGACCTCGACATCGTGCACCGCCTCGCCCGCACCCTGGAGTCCCGGACGTCGTGGGCGCGCTCGCTGGGCGTGGTCGACCTGGCCGACGGTTTCGCGCGGGCTTTGTCGGAGGAACTGGACTTCCGGGTCGAGGCCCGCAACCTGGCCACGGTCGCCGCGGCGTCCGGCGGGCACCTGCCCGACGCCGCGGTGCGGCTGCCGCTGCCGCACGAGAGCACCGAGCGGGTGCTCGTCATGGAACGCCTCGACGGTGTCCCGCTGCGCAAGGCGGCGGCCGTGCCGGACCCGGCGGGCGCGGCCCGTGAACTGCTGCACTGCCTGCTGCGCCAAGTGGTCCAGCGCGGGGTGTTCCACGCCGACCCGCACCCGGGCAACATCCTGCTGCTGTCCGATGGTCGACTCGGGATGCTCGACTTCGGCTCCGTCGGCAGGCTCGACACCTCGCTGCGCACCGGCCTGCAGGACCTGCTGCTCGCCATCGACCGCGGTGACGCCGCCGCCCTGCGCGACGGTCTGCTGTCGGTGGTCGAGCGTCCCGCCGAGATCGACGAACGCAAACTGGAGCGGGCACTCGGCGGCTTCATGGCCACGCACCTACAGCACGGGTCCGAACCGGACATCACCATGTTCACCGACCTGTTCCGGCTGGTGACGTCGTTCGGCCTGGCCGTGCCGCCCGCGATCGCCGCGGTGTTCCGGGCACTGACCACGATGGAAGGCACCCTGGCGCGACTGTCGCCCGGGTTCGACATCGTGCTGGAGTCCCGTTCGTACATGGCCGCGCGCGTGGCGGGTCCCGCCGCGGTGGCGGGTGCCCGCGACCTGGTCACCGGCGAGCTGATGGCCATGCTTCCGGTGCTGCGGCGGCTGCCGCGGCGGCTCGACCGGATCAGCGGCGCGCTGGAGGAAGGACGGCTCTCGGTCAACGTCCGACTCTTCGCCGACGAACGCGACCGCGCGCTGGTGACCGGGCTGCTCAACCAGGTCATCCTGGCGTTCATCGGGGCCACCGCGGGAATCATGGGGGTGCTGCTGCTCGGCAGTGCCGGCGGACCGCGGCTGCTGGGGGAAACCACGCTGTATCAAGGCATCGGCTACAACCTGCTGCTGATCAGCGCGCTCATCGGGCTGCGCCTGCTCTTCACGGTGTTCAGCCGTGCTCGCGAAGTGCCCGGAACTCCGCGGCGACATCGTTGAGCTGGAAGTGCGCGTTGAGGCCGCTCGGGTTCGGCAGCACCCACAGCTTGGCGTCGCCGATCCGCTCGTCCTGCGGGCCGATCACCGCGTGCGGCACACCGAAGGCGACCCGGTACGCGGTGACCCCGACGATGGCCACGGTGTGCGGACGGCACTCGTCGACCACCTCGACCAGGCGTTCGCCACCGGCGGCCAGTTCGGCCGCCGTCAGCTCGTCGGCGCGGGCGGTGGCCCTGGCGACCAGGTTGGTGACGCCCAGACCGAACTGGGGCAGCAGGTGCTGCTCGTCGGGCCGCAGCAGCCGCGGGGTGAACCCGGACAAATGCAGCGCGGGCCAGAACCGGTTGCCCGGTCGGGCGAAGTGGTGCCCCGTCGCCGCGGCGTACAGGCTCGGGTTGATGCCGCAGAACATCACGGCGAGACCCGGCGCGAGGACGTCGGGGATGGTGCGGTCACGGGCGGCGGCCAGTTCGGCGCGGGTTGGCGGAGACACGCCCTCCATGGGACCAGAACTCGATCAAGCTCGCCACCGGGCGACCCGGTCGTCACATCCCATTCACCGTTGCCAGTACAAAGGAAAGCCGCACCTGGGAACAGGTGCGGCTTTCCTCGTCGCGTTTGGAGCCCGCGCCTACAGGCAGGCGATGACGGCGGGAAGGCGCGAGTCGAGTTCGTGCATCGTCTGCTGGATGACCAGCGGGTCCCAGGCGATTCCGATGTGCTCGACCGGGTCGACCGGGCACATGTCCTGCACCAGCTTGTTCTTCACGTTCGACGCCGGGGCCAGCCAAGCCGAGGTGTACGGGGTGACGACCTCGTCGTAGCGGGTCTGGATCACCGTGTACTTCACGGCCGGGTTCGTCTCGCCGCCCGCGTTGAGCTGCGTAAGGAAGTCCGAGCCCGCGAACTGCTGGCTGCAGGCCGGGCACTGAGTGTCGATGAACGACTTCGCCGGCGGGATGTCGGTCAGCAGGTTCGACAGGCCGGCCACCGTGGTCCCGTGGTTCGACGGCGCCAGCCCGATCAGCTTGTTGACCTTGCTCGCGCCACCGAGGTTCTTGATGTAGTAGCGCGGCATCATGCCGCCCTGCGAGTGCCCGACGATGTCCACCTTGGACGCCCCGGTCTTGGCGAGAACGTGGTCGATGAAGGCGGAGAGCTCCTTCGCCGAGGTCGGGATGTCACCCGTGCCGTTGATCGTCCGGGTCGGATCGACGCTGCCGTAGTTCAGGGCGAACACGCAGAAACCCGCGGACTGCAGCGCGGGCGACATGGTGCCCCAGTTGTCGTACATGTTCTCGAACGTGCCGTGCACCAGCACGACCGGCCGCGGGTGCGGGAAGCTCAGCGGACACCCGAAGTTGTTCGCGCCCGGCGGGGTCGCGTTCGGATTGGCCGCGGAGTACTCGTACGCGCCCTGGAACGTCGTGGGGGCGCCCGCGGCCGAAGCGGGCCCGATCGAGGCGATCCCCACCCCGGCGACCAAGGCGACGGCGGCGGCGATCAGGGACACGCGGGTGCGACGCGATCTCATGTGACTTCCTTGAGGTGACTGGACGAACGTTGGCCTGGACCCCTCGGTGGCCGACGAGCCGGTGGGCCCGTCGCCGCCGCAGAAATTACTCCGTTCGGTCGATAAGGGAAGTCACGTCTTGTCCGCTGCCGATTCTTTGTCACAACCGCACAAGTAATCCCGTGTGGATCACTCCACCTGTGCTCAGACGACCGCCGTGCGCAGTCCGCGTTCGAAGTCGAGCAGGAAGCGCTTGCGGGGCAGGCCGCCGCCGTAGCCGATCAGGTCGCCGGTCGAGCCGATCACCCGGTGGCAGGGCACGATCAGTCCGATCGGGTTCTTGCCGTTGGCCAGCCCGACAGCGCGCGACGCGGACGGCTTGCCCAGCCGGGCCGCGAGTTCGCCGTAGGAAACCGTCTCGCCGTAGGGGATCTCGCACAGCTGCGTCCACACCCGCCGCTGGAACTCGGTGCCCGCCATCGCCATGGGCAGGTCGAACCGCGTGCGGTCGCCCGCGAAGTACTCGCCGAGCTGGGTGATCGCCTCGCCGAACGGGTCGGCGTCACGCTCGCCGAAGGTCTCCTCCGGTGGGCGGTGCCGCTGCTGTTCCATGTAGAGGCCGGACAGGACGCCGTCGGTGGCGACCAGGGTCAGCGTGCCGACTGGGCTGTCGACGACCGCGTGGGAGCGGGTGATCGTGCCGGTCATGGAGTCTCCTGTGTCGTGGGCATTCGGTTGATGGCGTGTTCGCTCGTGCCCCACAGGTACTGCGTGGCGTAAGCCCGCCACGGCCGCCAAGCCTGGGCGTGCGCGGTGAGCGTTTTCGGGTCGGCGGGCAGTCCCAGGGCGGCGGCGGCCAGCTTGACCCCGAGGTCGCCGGGGACGAAGGCATCCGGGTCGCCGAGGGCGCGCATGGCGATCATCTCCACGGTCCACGGCCCGAATCCGGGCAGGTCCGACAGGGCGCGGCGGGCGGCATGCCAGTCGCTGCCGACGCCGAGATCGAGGTCGCCCGCGGCGAGGGCGGCGACCAGCGTGGTGAGCGTGCGCCTGCGGGACTTGGGCATGGCCAGCGTCTCCGGGTCGATCCCGGCGAGGGTCTCCGAGGTCGGGAACAGGTGGGTGAGGCCGCCCGTCGGATCGTCGATCGGGTCGCCGTGGGCGGTGACCAGTCGGGCCGCGTGGGTACGGGCGGCGGCGGTCGACACCTGCTGGCCGAGGACGGCCCGGACGGCGAACTCGGCCGAGCAGACCGTGCGGGGCACCCGCCTGCCCGGGTCCTTGGCGACCAGTGGCGCCAGGAGCGGGTCGGCGGAGAGCAGTTCGTCGACGGCCACCGGATCGGCGTCGAGGTCGAGCATCCACCGGCAGCGGCTGATCGCCAGGGAGAGGTCGCGCAGGTCGGAGAGCATCAGCTTGCAGCCGATGTGCTCGGGGAACGGGCGCAACTCGACGATCGCCGGGCCGTGCGGCAGGCGGATCGTGCGCCGGTACGCGCCGTCGCGCCACTCCTCGACACCGGGAACACCGGTGGCCGCGAGGTGGCCGAACAGGTTGTCCGGGCACAGGGGCGCGCGGAACGGGAGCCGCACGGTCAGGGTGGTCGACGGCGTCGCGTCCGGCTTGCCCGCCGGACGGACCCGCTGCCGCAACTCGGTGGGCGACTGGGCGAAGAC
>NZ_JBOHGC010000500.1:0-21509 GCF_050699995.1 Actinokineospora sp.
GCGTCATCCCGGCTTTCGGCCACCGCGTCGAGTGCCCGCGCCGCGTCCCAGACGACGGCGCGCGCCCGCTCCAACTCGATCCCCATGGCCGCGCACTTGTGCTTGACACCCTGGAACTGCCCGATCGGCCTGCCGAACTGGACCCGGACCTTGGCGTACTCCGCCGCGGTCGACACGCACCAGGAGGCCACGCCGACCGCCTCGGCGCCGAGCAGCACCGCGGCGATCGACCGGACCCGCACTGCGGCCAAGCTGTCGAGCACCCGCTCGGCGGGCACCACGACGTCAGTCGCCTCGACCAGGGCGCAGCGGCGGACCACGTCCATGCTGTCCTGCTCGCGAACCTTGACGTCGGCCTTGTCGATCACGACCCAGCGGACACCCGCGTTGAGCCGCACCGGCAGCAGCAGGATGTCCGCGACCGAGCCACCGAGCACGCCGACGGTCGAGCCGGACACGGTGACGCCACCGCTGGTCTCCCGGCCGTCGAGCGGGTCAGCGAGCCCGACACCAGCGGTGCGCGACCCGTCCGCCAAGCCGGGCAGCAACTCCGCGCCGACCTTGGCGTCGGCCGCGACGAGCAGCGCCGAGGCGAGGACGGTCGGCAGCAGCGGACCGGGTTGCGCGGCTCGGCCAAGTGCCTCCAAGGCGACGGCCAGTTCCAGCAGGCCCGCGCCTTGGCCCCCGTGTTCCTCGGGAACGTGCAGCCCGAGCAGCCCTTGACCGGCGAGTTCGCCCCAGAACGGCGGCAGCCTCTCGCCTTTGGCGTCCGCCGCGGCACGCAGCACGTCGGCGGTGAGGTGGCGGTCGGCGAATCCGCGCACGGAATCGGCGAGCGCCAGGTGTTCCTCGGACAGGCCGAGGCCGAGGTCGTAGCCAGTGGGGGCCATGGTGGTGCTCCTTCTCAGGCCCAGTCGGCCAGGTGCTCGTCGAGGTTGTCCAAGGTCCATGGGCCGTCGGTCTCCACCGTGCGCCCGCCGCGCCAGCCGTCGAGTTCGAAGATCGCGCCGCCTTGCACGGCGAAGACCTTTCCGGTGAACGGGCACTTCTCCGTGCCGAGGTAGGCGACCAGGGGCGCGATGTTCGCCGGGCTGAACGCGTCGAACTCGCCCTCGGGCACCTCCTGGGCGAAGAGCGCGCCCATGCCGGGTGTGGCCAAGGTCAGCCGGGTGCGGGCGATCGGCGCGATCGCGTTGACCCGCACGCCGTAGCGCTCCAGTTCCTGGGCGGCGACCAGGGTCATCGCGGCGATGCCCGCCTTGGCGGCGCCGTAGTTCGCCTGGCCCGCGTTGGGCATGAAGGTGCCCGACGCCGAAGAGGTGTTGATCACCGAGGCGGCGACCTGCTCCCCCGCCTTGGACCGCGACTTCCAGTACTCGGCCGCGTGGCGCAGCGGGGCGAAGTGGCCTTTGAGGTGGACTGCGATCACCGCGTCCCACTCGGCTTCCGACATGCCCGCGATGAAGGCGTCCCGCAGGATGCCCGCGTTGTTGACCAGCACGTCGAGGCCGCCGAACTCCGACACGGCCTGGTCGATCAGCGCTTTCGCGCCCGCCCAGTCCGCGACGTTGTCGGTGTTGGCCACGGCTTTGCCGCCCGCCGCGGTGATCTCGTCGACCACCTGCTGTGCCGGACCCGCGTCCGACCCGCTGCCGTCGTTGGCGCCGCCGAGGTCGTTGACCACGACAGCGGCGCCTTCGGCGGCGAACAACAACGCGTGCTCGCGACCGATGCCTCGGCCTGCCCCGGTGACGATGGCCACCCGGCCGTCCAGTGCTCCCACGTTCATGTCTCCGTTCAGGAAGTCAGTTCGGCGAGGCCGTCCTTGACGACCAGCTCACCGTCCACAGTGGTCTCAAAAGCGACGGATCCAGGCGCGGCGGGCCAGATCCGGGTGGTGAGGTCTTGGCCGGGCAGCACTGGCTTGGCGAACCGCACGGCCAGTCGACCCAGGCGCTCGACCCGACTGTCGGCGAACTCGGTCAGCACGGCCCACGACGTGAAAGCCATGGTGCACAAGCCATGCGCGATGATCCCCGGCAGGCCCGCCATCTTGGCCAGCTCGTCGTCGAGGTGGATCGGCATCGGGTCGCCCGAAGCGGGCGCGTAGCGGAACGTCTGGTCGTCGTCGACGTGTGCCTTGACCTCGGCGGCCGGTTCCACCTCGCGCAGCGACTCATCGAAAGTGTGTGAGGGCGCCAGATCGCCGGTGGTGACTCCGGCGTCGACCTTGCGGAAGAACGCCGTCATCCACTGCTCGTTGACCAACTCGCCGTCGGCGTCGACGGTCTCGGTGTAGACGACCACCGCCGTCCCGTTGGGCTTGCCGTGCACCCCGACGGGCTTGGCCCGCGAGGTCAGCTTGTCGCCCGGGCGGATCGGGCGGTGGAACCGGAAGTCCTGCTCGCCGTGCACCAGCCGGGCGAGCAACTCCGGCGGCGCCACCGACAGCGCGGCGGGCACCAGCGAGTTGAACACCGGGACGATGCCGAACACCGGTGGCGCGACCTCGCCGTCGAGGTGGCGCCGGATCGGGTCGTTGGTGGCCGCGGCGTACTGACCGATCCGTTCCGCGCTGACCTCGAAGACGTCCGGGTCGGTCCACTGGCCGAGCCCGGCCGTGTCGAACTCCGGCATCAGCCCACCAGCTCGGCGAGCTTGGCCACCGACTTCTCCAGCTCACCGCGGGTGCTCTTGCCCACCGCCATGCCGATGGGGCCGACGATCATCTGGCCGGTGAACTCGGCGTCGATGTTCGCGCTGGTCGCGTCGCCCTTGGGCTCGACGGACAGGGTGAACGACACCTTGACCCCGGCCATGCCGGTGCCGCTGATCTTGAGCGAGCGGGGCTCGTCGTACTCCTCGACGGTCCACTCGATCTTGTTCGCCATGCCCATGACCGAGACGACCTCGGTGATCTTGGAGCCGACGCCGATGGTGGCCGGAAGGTCGCCGCGCCAGCCCTGGTGGATGGTCAGCCACTCCTCGAAGCGGCTCAGGTCGGACACGGTGGCCCAGGCCTTCTCCGGGGTGCAGGGCAGGTCGACGGCGACGTTCACGGTGGTCATAGCGGTATCTCCTTGGTTGTTCGACAGGTGGTTCAGCGGTCGGCGGGGCGGTAGGCGGTGATCACCACGGCGCCACCGAGTCCGATGTTGTGCTGCAGGGCGACCTTCGCGCCGTCGACCTGGCGCTTGTCGGCGGTGCCGCGCAGCTGCCAGGTGAGCTCGGAGCACTGGGCCAGGCCGGTCGCGCCGAGCGGGTGGCCCTTGGAGATCAGGCCACCGGACGGGTTGACGACCCACTGCCCGCCGTAGGTGGTCTCGCCCGCGTCGACGAGCTTGCCGCCCTCGCCCTCCGGGCAGAGGCCGAGCGCCTCATAGGTGAGCAGTTCGTTGGTGGAGAAGCAGTCGTGCAGCTCGATGACGTCCACATCGGACGGACCGATGCCCGCCTGCTCGTAGACCTGGCGGGCGGCCGTCCTGGTCATGTCCGCGCCGACGAGGGTGATCGCGCTCTTGTCCTCGAAGGTGCCGCGCAGGTCGGTGACCATCGCCTGCCCGACGATCTCCACCGCCTGGGCGGCGAGGCCGTGCTTCTCGACGAACGCCTCGCTCGCGATGACGACCGCGCCGGAGCCGTCCGACGTCGGCGAGCACTGCAGTTTGGTCAACGGGTCATAGACCGTCTTGGCGGCGAGCACCTCTTCGAGCGAGTACTCGACCTGGAACTGGGCGTACGGGTTGTTGACCGAGTGTTTGTGGTTCTTGACGCCGATCTTGGCGAACTGCTCGGCCGTGGTCCCGTAGCGCTGCATGTGCTCGCGGCCCGCGGCGCCGAACATGTACGGCGCGGGCGGCATGGCGAACTCCTGCAACTCGGCGAGCGCGAGGAGGTGCCGCATCATCGGCTGCTCGCGGTCTTCGAACGTGGCGCCGAGCGAGCCCGGCTGCATCTTCTCGAAGCCCAGCGCGAGCGTGACGTCGGCTTGGCCGCTCTTGACCGCCTGGGTCGCGAGAAACAGCGCCGTGGAGCCGGTGGAGCAGTTGTTGTTGACGTTGACCACCGGGATGCCGGTCATGCCCAGTTCGTAGACAGCGCGCTGGCCGGAGGTGGACTCGCCGTAGACGTAGCCCACGTACGCCTGCTGGACCTGCGAGTAGTCGATACCCGCGTCGACCAGGGCGTTCGTGCCCGCTTCCCGCGCCATGTCCGGGTAATCCCAGTCGCGACTGCCGGGCTTCTCGAATTTCGTCATCCCGACGCCGATCACGTACGCCTTGCCGCCCACCGGGCCTCCCTCGCTCGTCTCGACCCTTGCCGAAACAGTGTGTCTCAGATATCTGACTGTGACAAGGTGTCGCACACAGATTGGTGGAAGTATTCTGCTGAGATGCTCGAAGCCGAGAAGGATCAGCCCGACGTCGACGGACGGTCGACGCGCTGGGACGCGCACAAGGCGCAGCGCCGCCTGGAGGTGCTCGACGCCGCCGTGGCCGCGATCGAGCAGGACGGGCCGGGCGTCGGCGTCAAGCAGATCGCCGACCGGGTCGGCGTCCCGCGCCCGGTGGTCTACCGGCATTTCAAGGACCGCGCCGACCTCGACGAGCAGATCCGGCAGCGGATCATCGACTCGCTGATGGCCGAGCTCCATCCGACGCTGCGCCCCGACGGCACCCCGGTCCAGGCGATTCGGCGGGCGGTGGTGGCCTACCTCGACTGGATCGAGCAACACCCGAGCCTGCACGCGTTTCTCGGCGCGGCCGCCCGCGGCGAAGGACCTTCCGTCGGGTCGCGGATCGTCGCGGGCACGAAAGCGGCGATCGCGTCCCAGGCCGCCGAACTGTTCGCCATGGCGCTGAAGATGTCCGGCAAGGACACCAACCTCGCGCCGTCGATCGCGGCAGGCATCGTCGGCTTCGTCGACGCCTCGGTCAACCGGTGGCTCGCCGACAAGCGCCGCAACCTCACCAGCGCCCAGCTCGCCGACTTCCTGACCTGCTCGATCTGGGCGATCCTCGACGGCAACCTCAAGGCCCTGGGGGTCGACATCGACCCGGACGTGCCGGTCGGCCAGCTGCTCGGCGATTGACCTTGCCGGGCACGTCCGGGGCGTGCGACAGTGGGTGCGACACGATGTCTCACTTACTTGAGCAGGGGCCATGACCACCTATCTCGTGACCGGTGCCGCGACCCTGCTCGGCCGCGACCTGATCGACAACCTGCTCAAACGCCCCACCTGCGGCGCCGTCTACGCGCTCGCCCGGCCTTCGGCCGTCGACCGGCTCAAGCGGCGCTGGGCGGACGACCCGCGGGTGGTGGCGATGGCCTGCGACCTGGACGAGCCCAAGTTGGGTGGGTCACTGCCCGAGTCCGTCGACCACGTCATCCACCTGTCGACCCGATCCGTCGCCGCCGCCCTCGACTACGCGCGAACCGCGAACGCCGTCGCGTTCCACCAGCTCTCCCCCGGCCCGGGCGACCGCACCTTGCTGCGCGGGCAGCGCGGCCTGGACGTGCGCATCTACCGCCCGTCCCTGATGCTCGGCGACTCCCGAACCGGCGAACCGTTCGGCGAGGGCGACCTGCTGAGCCTCGTCTCCCGCCTCGCGCGCCTGCCGAAGGCGCTGCCGCTGGCATGCCCGGATCTGGGCCAGGCCAACGTGATCCCGGTCGACTACGCCGCCGCGGTCATGGACCACCTGATCCACAGCCACGCCGGATCGCACATGACGTACCCGATCACGGCGCCGGAGTCGGTCCCGGTCCACGAGATCTACAACGCCTTCGCCGAGGCCGCGGGCGCACCCCGGATCACCACGACCATCCCAAGCGCGCTGACCCGAGGCGCCGCAGCGGTGTCGACGGCCGCCCTGGGCCTCGTCGACCGAAGCCGCTTACTCCGCGCGACCCGGCGGGCGGTGCTCGCGGAGCTGGGACTTTCCCGAGACACGTTGGCCCGCCTGTCGACGAACGCGACCGCCAACGACGCCGTCACCCGCAACGCGCTGGCGGGAAGCGGTCTGTCGGTCCCGCCGCTGCGCGACTACGCCCGCACCATCCACCACCACTGGGCCGCCAACCTCGACCCCGACCGAGCCTCCCGCCGCCATCCGCTGCAAGGCCGCACGGTCCTGATCACGGGTGCCTCGTCAGGCATCGGCAGGCACACAGCCCTGCGCATTGCCCGCGAAGGTGCCCACGTCCTCTTGGTCGCCCGCCGGGCCGACGATCTGGCGGAACTCCAGGCGGAGATCGCCGGACAGGGCGGCACAGCCCTGTCCTACCCGTGCGACCTCACCGACAACGACGCCGTCGACGCTTTGGTCAAACAGGTTCTGGCCGACCACGGCGCCATCGACGTCCTGGTCAACAACGCGGGCCGGTCCATCCGCCGCTCAGTCATCGACGCGACCGACCGAATCCACGACTACGAACGAACCATGGCCCTGAACTACTTCGCGGCGGTGCGCCTGACTTTGGGCCTGCTCCCGTCGATGCGGGAACGCCGAAGCGGCCACATCGTCAACGTCACGACGCAGGGTCTGCAGAACCACACGCCACGGTTCTCCGCCTACCTGGCGTCGAAGGCGGCGTTGGAGGAGTTCGGCATCGTCACCGGGCGGGAACTGCTGTCGCATGGAATCACTGTGACGGCAGTGAAACTGCCCCTGGTCAGCACCGACATGACGGCTCCGTCGGAACGGTTCAACGCTTTCGGGATGCTGCCGATGATGACGGTGGAGCGAGCGGCTTCGTTGGTGCGCAAGGCAATCGTCAAGAAACCGGAAACGCTGTCGGTGTGGCTGCCGTTCGGGAGGCCCGCGGAGGTGGCGAGCATGATCGCACCACGCACGACCAGGACGCTGGGCCACATCATCGGCTACGAGGGCATGCCGGACCGCCCCAAGGACAAAGCAGGCTTGCCAGCGATGGCCGCCGCCGCGACAAGAATGATCTGGCGACGCCTGTAAGGAGCGGCCGCACACGAAGGGCGAACGGGCAATACGGCAGGCACGGCGACTGCGATGACCGCGACGACGCCGAGGGCGCGTGCGAACCAGAACGCGAACGCGACCCCAAGTCGAACCCGATGGCGAAGGCGAGCCCCAAGTCGACCGGATGCCGAAGGCGACCCCCACGCCCCCACGCAACCGCACCTCCCCAACACACCTGCACACCCACAACCAGCCATGCACAACTAGCCGTGCACCCGAGTCTCATAAGCAGCGCGAGCAGCCGACGAAGCGCCGTGAAAAAGGGCGGTATCCGCACCAACCACCCGCATAGCCCACTCCGACAAGCGCCGAGGAACGAGCCGCTGAAATCGGGTGAGCGCGTTCAACCGCCGAGGAACGAACACATCAAACCGAGGCTTCTCCAACGCCCGAACAATCCCCAAAGCCACAGCCTCCGCCGTCACCGGCCGAAGAAACCCGATCTCGGACAGTCCGGAGATCAACTCGGTCCGAACCATCCCAGGCATCACACAGGACACCTCGATCCCACTCCCCCGCAACTCGGCCCGCACGGCTTCCGAGAAACCCACGACACCGAACTTCGTCGCACAGTACGTGGACCCGTTGGGAAACCCGAACTTCCCCGCCGCCGAAGCCACATTCACGATGTGCCCAGACCCCTGCCGCCGCATAATTCCAACAGCCGCCCGAGTCCCATGGATCACCGCATGCAGATTGATCTCCAACTGCCGTGCGGTGGTCTCCGGCGGCTCCTCGGTGACCGCAGCCAACGGCATGATCCCGGCATTGTTGATCAGAACGTCGATCTGCCCCAACGAACCGAGAAACGCGGAGAACGCGGCGTGGTCGGTCACGTCAAGAGCATGCCCAGACCCACCGACGGCAGCGGCGGTCTCCTTGGCCGGCTCGACATCCAGATCACCGATCACCACGACCGCGCCCCGAGAAGCCAGAGCGCGTGCGGTGGCCGCCCCAATCCCCCTGGCCCCACCGGTGATGACCACGACCTTGCCACTGAGCGACCTGCGACCCATAGAACCCTCCGTTGATCAAGACACCTGAAAGTGCGGCAGCACAGGCGAAGCAAGCATCCGCCGATGCACGGCGGGGGTCCACGGCCACAGCTCCGGCACTCCGTCCGCCCCGAGGTACCAGCTGTCGCACCCGGTGGTCCACACCGTCGACGGCATCGCGGAGCGGAGCGCCGTGTTGAACTCGTCGGTAGCCTCGGCGGTCGGCACGACCGTGGAGACCGAACCCGACCGGATCCGCTCCAGCCACCGCAGCACGTAGTCGGCCTGCGTCTCGGCGATCGCGATCAGCGAGTGGTTCCCGATCGGGCTGTGCGGCCCGATCATCGTGAAGAAGTTCGGAAAGCCCGGCACGGCAACGGTTCGGTACCCACGCGGCCCGTCACGCCAGGCGTCGGCGAGGGTCTGCCCGTGTTCGCCGACGAGTTCCATCGGCCGCAGGAACGCGTGTGCGTCGAATCCCGTCGCGAGCACCAGGACGTCGACCTCATGCAGCCTGCCGTCGGTGGTTCGGATGCCGCGGGGCTCGACGTGCGAGATTCCCTCGGTCACGAGGTGGACATCGCGACGACGCACCGCCGGGTAGAACGTGGCGGACATGATGAGCCGCTTGCACATCGGGTCGTCCGGCGGTGTCAGCTTCGCGCGCAGAGCAGGGTCGTCGCGGATCGCGAGCCGCAGGTACGACCGGCAGATCTCGGCGACGGCCGAGCGCTGCCACCCGGGCTCGACGGCGGCGTGGCCGAACACCTGCTCCATGATGTGCTGGTACGACCGGTAGCTCAGCCGGTTGAGCCCGGGCACGACACGGAGAGCGGCACGGGAAACGGGGCTGTACGGCAGTTGCGGCAGCGGCAGGATCCACTGCGCGGTCCGCTGGAACAGCGTCAGCGGCTTCGCCACGCCCGCGAGCGCCGATGTGAGCTGCACGCCGGTGGACCCGGTCCCGATGATCGCGATGCGCTTGCCGCGCAGCGGGACTGTGTGGTCCCAGCGCGCGGAGTGAAAGGCCGGACCGGCGAACGTGGACAGCCCCTCGATGTCGGGCACTCGCGGCTCACGCAGGACGCCGGTAGCCGCGACGAGCACGTCGGCGTGGTCGGTGTGGCCGTCGGTGGTCCGCAGCCGGTAGCGGCGCCCGTCCCATTCGGCGCGCGCCATCTCGGAGTTGAAGCGGATGTGCTCGCGCAGCCGGAGATCGGCTGACGCGCCGACGAAGTACCGCTGGATCTCCGCGCCCGGCGCGAAGTTGCGGCTCCAGCCCGCGTGCGGGGCGAAGGAGTACGAGTAGAACCGCGCGGGGACATCGCAGCTCAGGCCAGGGTAGGTGTTGTCGCGCCAGGTGCCGCCGACCTCGCCCGCGCTCTCGTGGACCACGAGGTCGTCGAACCCGGCCTGGCGCAGCTTCGCGGCCATGCAGAGCCCGGACATGCCCGCCCCGATGATCGCCACTCTCGGCTGCCCGGCTGCCATTGCCACCTCCTGCCTGAACACCAGCGACACCCGCGGTCTCACAGTAGGAACCCACGCCACGCCGAGCCATGATTCAATCGGTCAGCAACCTGTATTTTTCGGACAGCCGGAGGCCGCTGATGCCGACTTGGGACTTCCCCCGCGGCACCGTGGGCGCGCGGCTGCTGCTGAGAACCGGCCTCGACCACGGGCTGACCGCGCGGCAGTGCCTGGCCGGGACCGGCCTGGCCGAGCACGACCTCGACGAACTCGACCGGATCGACGCCACCCAGGAACTGCGGGTGGGCCGCAACCTGGTCCGCAGGCTCGGCGACCTGCCCGGTCTCGGCGTGCAGGCAGGCCGCGGCTACACCCTGGGCGCGGTCGGCGTGTGGGGCTTCGCGCTGCTGACCAGCCCGACCTGGCGCGACGCGATCGAGGTGGGGGTCCGGTTCTTCCGCCTCACGACCGCGTTCGTCCACCCGCTGCTGCTCCGCGCCGACGACCAGACCATGTTGGCGCTACTCGACGACGAACTGCCCGCCGACGTGCGCGACCTCCTCGTCGAACGCGACCTCGCGGCGGTCGCCGCCCTGGTCCGGCTGCTGATTCCCGAGGTCCCCGAGATCCGAATGGAGGTCACCCTGGCGGCGCCGCGGGCGAAGGCGCTGGCGGCCGTCCTGCCCGGTCTGCAAGTCCTCAGTGGACGCCCCCGCAACCTGATCACGCTGCCCGACGAGTTGCTCGCCACCCCGCTGCCGCAGGCGGATGAGCACACGTGGGACGCGTGCAAGCGCCAGTGCCAGGACCTGCTGGACGCCACCACCGAACGCACCGGGATGGCCGCCAGGGTCCGCTCGGCGCTGCTCGCCCACCCCGAGCACAACGTCGGCATGGACGAGGTCGCCGCCCGGCTGCACCACGACGTGCGCACTCTGCGCAGGCGGCTGGCCGACGAGGGCACGTCCTTCCGGGCGCTCAAAGCCGAGATCCACCACACCCTGGCGGTCGAGATGCTCGGCACCGTCGGGCTCACCGTCGCCCAGGTCGCCCAGCGCCTCGGATACTCCGACCCGACCAGCTTCACCCACGCCTTCACCCGCTGGACCGGCACGTCGCCGCGCTCCTATCGGGCCCGCGACTGACTCGCGTGCCAAGGCCGGACAGCGCCCTTCGTGGCAGACTCGCCCCATGACCGAGCGGCCGCAGCACGTGAACGTCGTGATCGTCGGGGCGGGCCTGTCCGGAATCGGCGCGGCCTGCCACCTCGAGACCGAACTGCCCGCGAAGACCTACACGATCCTCGAGGCCCGCGACAGCGTCGGCGGCACCTGGGACCTGTTCCGCTACCCCGGCATCCGGTCCGACTCGGACATGTTCACCCTCGGCTACCGGTTCAAGCCGTGGACCGAGCAGAAGGCCATCGCCGACGGCCACGACATCCTGCGCTACGTCAAGGAGACCGCCCGCGAGTACGGCGTCGAGCGGCACATCCGCTTCGGCCACCGGGTCGTCTCGGCCGAGTGGTCGAGCGCGAACGCCCACTGGACGGTGCGAGCGCTGCGCGACGACACCGACGAAGCGCTGGAACTGACGTGCGACTTCCTGCTCAGCGCGACCGGCTACTACCGCTACGACACGGGCTACCAGCCGGAGTTCACAGGCACCGAGCGCTTCGGCGGGCCGATCGTGCACCCCCAGCACTGGCCGGAGGACCTGGACTACGTGGGCAAGCGGGTCGTGGTGATCGGCAGCGGCGCGACCGCGGTGACGCTGGTGCCGTCGATGGCCGAGGACGCCGCGCACGTGACGATGCTGCAGCGCTCGCCGAGCTACATCGTGTCCATCCCGGCCAAGGACGCCATCGGCAACGCGCTGCGCAAAGTGCTGCCGGGCAAGCTCGCCTACGCGATCACGCGGTGGAAGAACGTGCTCATCGCGACCGGCTTCTACCAGCTCAGCAGGCGCAGGCCCGGCTTGGTGAAGAAGCTGCTCCGCAAGGCGCTGCAGCGCCAATTGCCTGCCGACTACGACATCGACACGCACTTCAAGCCGTCGTACAACCCGTGGGACCAGCGGGTGTGCCTGGTGCCCAACGGCGACCTGTTCCGGTCCATCCGCAAGGGCCAGGTCTCCATTGTCACCGACCGGATCGACACCTTCACCGAGACCGGTCTGCTGCTCGCTTCGGGCGTGACGCTCGACGCCGACATCATCATCACCGCCACCGGCCTGAGCCTGTTGGCCTTCGGCGGGATGGAGCTGGTGGTCGACGGCAAACCGGTGAAACTGCCGGAAACCATGGCGTACAAGGGGATGATGCTCTCGGGGGTGCCGAACTTCGGCTACATCGTGGGCTACACCAACGCTTCGTGGACGCTGAAGGCCGACATCGCCTGCGAGTACATCTGCCGCCTGCTCAAACACATGGACGACAACGGCTACGACTCGTGCGTGCCCGAGCACGACCCGGCGGTGGCCGAGGAACCGTTCATGGACTTCTCCGCGGGTTATGTCCAGCGCTCCATCGGCAACTTCCCCAAGCAGGGCGAGAAAGCGCCGTGGCGGCTGCGGATGAACTACCTACGCGACGTCTTCACCCTGCGCCACTCCCCCATCGCCGACGACGCGATGAAGTTCAGCCGCATCTGATGGCTGCCGGCTAGTTCACCGGTCAGGGTCCCGCGGAGTTTCGCGCTCGGCCCGTCGCGGCCGAGCGTGGCCGGACGTGGAGGAGACCGGTTGTCGGGGGCTCTGTGCGCAATCACACCGGGGGTGGTTCCGGCGGCGGAAGTCTGGGTACTTCCCGATCAGAGAGGCGGTGGGATCATCGGCGACATCTCGATCGCGGTCTTGGCACCCGCGCCCGACCTGACGGTGACCGTCGAGGAGCTGGACGGGCGCCCGGACATCCACCTGCACGCCGGTGGCCAGGGCATCCGGCAGGCCAGGATGGCCGCCGCACTCGGCGCCGAGGTGACCGTGTGCGCGACCTTCGGCGGTGAGACCGGGCAGGCGCTGCGCCACCTCGTCGAGCCCGAACTGCGGGTCCAGGCCGTCGAGGTCTCGGCTCGCAACGGGTCCTATGTGCACGATCGGCGCGACGGCAGCCGCACCCAGGTGGTGCGGATGGCCGCGGACCCGCTGACCAGACACGAACTCGATGACCTCTACGAGACGATCCTCATCGCGGGCCTGCGGGCCGGGGTGGCCGTGCTCGGCGGCCCGCAGGACGACGGTGTGGTCCCCGACTCGCTCTATGAGCGGCTCACGGCGGACCTCACCAGCAACGGATGCAAGGTCGTCGTCGACCTGTCGGGTTCACGGCTGGAGGCGGCCTGCGAGGGCGGGCCGACCGTGATCAAGGTGAGTGACGACGAGATCCCGAAGGATGAGCCGCTCGGCAGGGCCGCGGCCCGGCTCGCCGAGAGCGGCGCCGACATCGTGGTGATCTCGCGCGCCGAGCACCCGTCCCTGGCCTACTTCGACGGCCAGGCGCACCTGGTGGAGTCGCCCGGTCTGGTGCCGGTGGACACCTGGGGCGGCGGCGACTCGATGACGGCGGCACTCGCCTATGGCCTGGCCGCCGACCTGCCGTGGGACGCGGCGCTGCGGCCGGGGCGGCGGGCGCGATCAACGTGACCCGGCACGGACTGGGCACCGGCAGCGGCCGGGCGGTGCGCGAACTCAGCGAACGAGTGCGGCTGACGCCGTGTGTGAAGGAGGACCGATGATCCTGGTGACCAACGACGACGGCATCGACTCCCCCGGCCTGCTGGGCCTGGCGAACGCGGCGCTGGCCGCGGGCTTCGAGGTCACCATCGCCGCGCCTGCCACGGAATCCAGCGGTACGAGCGCCGGCCTCACGGCGGCGGTGGACGGTCGTCGGGTCGGGGTCGAGAACCGGAAGTTGCCCGGGCTGGAGGGCCAAGCCGTCACGCACGCGGTCGCGGCGCACCCGGGGCTGATCGCGTTCACCGCCTGCCGCGGCGGCTTCGGGGAGACGCCCGAATTCGTGCTGTCCGGGATCAACCGCGGCGCGAACGTGGGTCGCGCGATCCTGCACTCCGGCACCGTCGGCGCCGCGCTCACCGCGGGCATCAACGGCGTCTCCGCGTTGGCTGTGTCCCTCGACGTGGGGCTGGACCCCGCGGAGGACCACCACTGGGACACCGCGGCGGCCATGGTCGGCGACACCCTCAAGCTGCTCGCCGACCTGCCCGCGGGCTCGGTGCTCAACCTCAACGTGCCGAACCTGGTGTCCGACCAGGTGAAACCCGTGCAGTGGGCGGCGCTGGCCGACTTCGGTGTCGTGCAGAGCCGCGTCGAACGGCTGCGCGACGGGTTCATCGACGTGACCACGGTCGGGGTGGACACCGAACTGGAGCCGGGCACCGACGCGGCCCTGCTGGCCGAGGGGCACGCCACCCTCACCGCGCTGCGCTCGGTCAGCGAGGTCCCGCGCGCCGACCTGCCCAGCCTGCCCTGACCGTCACGGGTCGCGCCGGTCCAGCGGCTTGGTGGCCGGGCCCTCCAGCACGACCCCGTCGATGTCGAAGCGGGAGCCGTGGCACGGGCAGTCCCAGCTGCGTTCCTGGTCGTTGAAGCGGACCAGGCAGCCCAGGTGGGTGCAGCGGGCCGACACGGCGTGGACCTGGCCGGTCTCGTCGCGGTAGACGGCCTTGCGGCCCGCGCCGTCGCGGACCATGCCCGCGCCGCCGACAGGGACCTCGTCGGAGCTGTCGAGCATGGGGGCAAAGCGGTCACCAACGAGGTCGCGCGCGACGGTGGCGTTCATCTTGGCGAGGCTGCCCAGGCCGCTGAGCGAGAGCCGGTGTGGGCTGAAGCGCCGCGCCCAGGGCTGTTCGTGGCCGGTGATGTGACCGGTGAGCAGCAGGGCGGCGAACGAGCCGGTGGACAGGCCCCACTTCTGATAGCCGGTGGCGACGGTGAGCCACTCGGACCCCGGCAGGTAGGTGCCGATCATCGGCAGCCCGTCGTAGGGGGTGCCGTCCTGCGCGGACCAGCGGTGGGTCACCTCGGCGACGTCCCAGTGTTCGTGGGCGAAGGCCTCCAGGGCCGCGTAACGGCCCGCTGTGTCGGTCGCGCCGGTCCGGTGGCTCTGGCCTGCCAGGATCAGGGAGTCGCCGGAGTGGGCGATCGACCACGCCGGGCTGCCCGCGCTGATCGCGAGGCCCTGGGGCGGGGCGCCGGACCGCAGGCGGGCCGCCACGCAGTAGGCCCGGACGGCCTCGACGCGGGCGAAGAACAGGCCCCGGTCGAGCATCGGGTAGTGGCTGGCGATGACGACGTGGTCGGCGCGGACCACCCCGCCCGCGGTCCGCACTCGGGGCGGCGCGCCACCCTCGACGTCCAGGACCTGGCTGTTCTCGTGCACCACGCAGCCATTGCCGTCGACCGCGGCCGCCAAGCCGATCGCGTAGCGGCGGGGGTGCAGGGCGATCTGGTCGGCCAGCCGGACCGCGCCGAACACCGGGAACGGCACGTCGAGGTCGCTGTCGGCCTGGTACTCGGTCAGCAGGCCCGCCCGCGCCGCCGCCTCGGCCTCCGCGCGGACCGCGTCCCGCTCGGCTTCGGCGATGGCGTAGGTGTAGGCCGCCCGCCGCCGCAGGTCGCAGTCGATGCGTTCCTCCTCGGCGAGGGTCGCCACCAGTTCCACCCCGGCCGTGCTCGCCGCCGCGTACTGGGCGGCCGCGTTGGCGCCGTGTTTGCGGGTGATCCGCGAGTACGTGGTGGTCTGCAGCGCGCTGACCTTCGCGGTGTTGTTGCCGGTGGCGCCCTGCCCGATCCGGTCGGCCTCCAGCACGGCCACCCGCAGCCCGGCGCGCTTGAGCAGCAGCGCGGTGGTGAGCCCGGTGATCCCACCGCCCACCACGGCGACATCGACGTGGATGTCCTGGGCGAGGGTGGGGTAGGCGGTCGACGGCGCGGTTCGCAGCCACAGCGACTGCTCGGAGGTTGTGGTGGTCATGGGGGCGGATACCCCGGTCCGGTGGGGTTCAAGCACAGCCCGTTTGCGGGCGTCGACGACGGATAAGCCCAGGAAAAACCGAGGAAGAGGAGCACGCGCGATGGTTGCCTTCGGCTACACCCTGATGACCGAGCAGGCGGGCCCGGCCGACCTGGTCCGCCACGCGGTGGCCGCCGAGGGCGCCGGGATCGACTTCGAGGTGATGATCGCCACTGAGACCGTGGGCCTGATGACCTATGTGACCTGCCCGATCCCGCGGTACTACCCGGCCATCCGACCGGGCCGCCGTCGAAGAGGGCGGCGATGATCTGGATCGCCTCGGCCAGCATCTCGTGGCGCACCGCCACCCGGGGGCCGACTACTCCGGCAACCACTTCCGAGTGGACTCGGCGAAGCTGTTGGACTGCCCCGACGTGCGCGTCCCCATCGCGACCGCCGTGTCCGGCCGCGAGTCGATCGAGCACTTCGCGCCGCTGTCGGACCACATGGTCGCGACCGACCCGAAGGCCGAGCTGTGCCAGGGGTGGGACGAGATCGCCGAGCCGGAGGGCCGCAAGATCGGCCGGCTCCCGATCTGCTGGGACCGCGACCGCGACGCCGCCATCGCGCGGGCCCACGACCAGTTCCCGCTGGTTCGGCGGCGGGTGGAAGGTCAACACGGATCTGCCCACCCCCGCCGGATTCGAGGGCGCCTCGAAGTTCGTGCGACCGGACGACGTGGCCGGAGCGATCCCGTGTGGACCGGACCTGGAGCCGATCGTGGAGGCGGTATCGAAGTTCTGGGAGGCGGGGTCCACCGACGTGGCGCTGGTGCAGATCGGCGGGGAGCATCAGGACGCGTTCTTCGACGTGGCGGAGAAGGAGCTGCTTCCCGCTCTCCGATCGGCTGCTCCCGCCTAGTTTTCGGTGGTGCCTGGTTGGGCGTGGGATTACTCGATGCAGTAGATGGCGTATGCGGCTCGAATGATCGGGTGGGCAACGTTGCGCACCCGAACCCCGCCGGGCGTGAATCCCTGCTCCGTGCCGTAGTGCGCGTGCCCGTGGATCGCCAGTGCTGTCTCGCACGAGTCGATCGCCTCGCCAAGCTGGTAACAGCCCAGGAACGGGTAGATCTCCGGCGGCTCCCCCCGCAGCGTGTCCGAGACCGGCGAGTAGTGGGTCAAAGCGATCCGGACATCGCAGTCCATCGCCGCCAGCGCCCCACGCAGTTTCGCCGCGGCCACTTCCGTGTGCTCGACAAAGGCCTTGATCTCCGGCTCACCGAAGGCGCTGGCACATTTTCCGGCGAATCCCCCACCGAATCCCTTGACGCCCGCGATCCCCACCTTCCGCCCGTCCACCGGCACTATCACGCTCTGGCCCTCCAGCACGGAGATCCCGCTTTCCGCCAATACCTCGGTGACCTCGGCCGAGCGATTGCTGTGGTAGTCGTGGTTGCCCAGGACCGCCACTACCGGCACCGGCAGCGAACCGAACTCCGCGGCCACGACCGCCGCCTCCTCGACCGTCCCGTGTCGGGTGAGGTCGCCTGCCAGCAGGAGGGCGTCGGCGTGTTCGTCGAGGGTGCGCAGGGCCGGGCGGAATCGGCCGCCGGTGTCCTCGCTCAGGTGCACGTCCCCGATGGCGGCGATGCGGATCATCGGAACTCCTCCCGGCCGGTGGGCTCGCCTGCCTCGGTGACCTTGATGTCGTTGTAGATGCGCATCGCGGGGACCACCTCGTGGACCACTTCGGCGATCTCGTCGCGCCTGCGGGCGCACTCGACGTCGCCGGAAAGCAGGATGGTGTCTCCCCGCACGGTGACCTTGATGCCTTGTTCGGCGGTGCGGTCGTCCTCGGCCAGCGCCCGGCGCACGGCCGCGACCTGGTACTGGGGTGCGCCCGAGCTGTGGTCGGCGGTCATGCGAGTTCCTCCCGGTCGTCGGCGGCGCGAGGGCGGTCATCGGGGATTCGGATGAGCCTCGGCGTGACGCCGAGCCTGCCCGCGAGCAGCAGGAACGCCTCGGCGTACGGCGATTCGGCGGTATCCACCGCGACCCGCGACCAGTCGATCTGTTCGCGCAGGGCGCGCGCGGACTGCATGGGCTCGTTCAGGTCGCCGCGGTGTGGTCCCAGCGCCAGCAGCTTGCCGATGATGACCTCCGTGGCGCTCTGCACCGGCATGGTCGCGGGGCCGACCCGCATGATCTCCGAGCGGTCGAGAACCTCGTCGGTGACCGGCCGCTCGTTGGGGCGGAACAGCAGGTCGACGAGCCGGTCACCGTCGTAGACCTTGGTGAGCCAGTCCTCCGGTGGCGGCGCGGCCCGCATGCCCTGCGCGACCAGCGCGCGGACGGCGTCGTCGACGTCGGACAGCTTCACCAGGACGTCCACGTCGTGTTCGGTCTCCGGGCCGCCTCGTGCGTACACGGCGCAGCCACCGGTGAGGGCGAAGCGGATACCGGCGGCGTGCAGTGCGGCGGACACCTTCGTGACGGTGCGAAGTAGGTCGCCCTGGGCACTCATTCCTGAGTGGTTCCCCAAACCGCGAACGCGAAACTTCCGGTCAGTTCCGGCGGAACCAGGCCTGGACCGTGGTGCCCGCCTCGTCGATGTGCGTGCGCACCAGGTCGGCTCCCGCGTTGACCAGCAGGAGTCCCCGGCCGCGGCCGCGGGTCGGGGCGACCGTGCGTCGGCCCGCGAGCGGGTCGCTGATGATCCCGGCGTCCCAGTTCCGCACGATGAGGGCGTCGGCGCGCTCCCACAGCGACAGCGTCGCAGTGCCGGAGCCGTGCTCGATGCTGTTGGTCGCCAACTCGACGACGGTCAGCACGACGTCCTCGATCCGTTCCGCGGCCAGGCCGGCGGTCGCGGCCAGATCCGCGACGGCGACGCGCAGCGCGGCGATGTCGAACGGGGTGACCGACCACGTGCGGGCGTGCTTCGGAAGCGGGAGCGGCACGTTGTGGGCGGCGAGCGCGCGGTGGCGGTCGTAATACGGGTTGGCAGTGCCCTCCACCCCCTCCAGGATCGAAGGGTGTGTGGCCATGGCGTCGGCGAGGGCGGCAGGTCCGACCGCCAGGTCGTACGGGCACAGGATGGCGACGGGCCGCCCCTCGAACGCGTCGTCGATCAGCGCCTCATGCTGCACGCACGCGGGGTACTCCTCGGCGCTGCGGCCCGGCCACACCGGCTCGCCCACGATGCGCACGGTCTCGTCGCGGTGTTTGTCGGCGAACGCCCCGAGGACGCCGGTCATGATCCGCCCTGGGTTGCGCCCCGCCACGGACATGTCGATCCACTCGACCGCGCCGGCCGCCGCGGGGCTCAGCTCGGCGCGGAGGCGGTCGAGGTTCGCCTCGGGCACCGCCACGGCCACCGCGTCACCCGCGTCCAGGCCGCCGATGACGAACGGGAGCACCGCCGCCACGTAGCTCGGTCGGTCGCGGTAGAACGCCGCGCTATGGGCGGGTGGGGGCGGGTCGGCCACCGGCGACACCTCCAACGGAACGCTTGGTCGGCGCCGGTCGGACTACGCGGGGACACGAGGGCGCGACGTGTCGGGCTGCTTTCGCCCAGTCCACGGTACCGCCGCGACCACGGTCCACGCAGGACTAGCGCATGTCTCTAGGAGGTTTCCGATCGTCCTGCCGGCCCGTCCTCGTCGAGTCGGGCGACGAGGAGGGCGATGTCGTCGTCGGTGTTTCCGCTCGAATGTTCGAGCAGGTACTCGCTGAGTCTGTCGACGGACAGGTCACGGGCGCGGTCGGCCAGGACGGCCAGTTCGGCCAGCCCGTCGTCGATGGAGCGGGCCCGGTTCTCCACCAGCCCGTCGCTGAACATGATGACCGTGGCCCCCGGGTCGACGACCATGCTCGCCGTCGACCGGTGGGCGGGGCGGGGCAGCCCGCCCATGATGACCCGGCCCGCGCCCCTGGTGAGGTACTCGGGCGGTCCGGTCGGGGTGATCAGCAGCGGCGGCGGGTGTCCCGCGTTGCTCCAGCGCAGCCGGGCGGGCAGCCCCGGGCGGCGTTCGAGGGTGGCCAGGATAAGGCTGGTGAACGGCGCGATGTCCAAGCCGTCGACCAGGGTGTCGAGCCGCGACAGGACGCCGCCGGGGCGCAGGGCGTCATCGAAGGCGATGGCGCGCAGCGCGGCCCGCAGCTGCCCCATGGTCGCCGCGGCGCCGATGTCGTGGCCCGCGACGTCGCCGACGGCGAGCACCAGGTCGGTGTTGGGCAGTTCGAACGCGTCGTACCAGTCGCCGCCGACGGCGACCCCGGACTGGGCGGGCTGGTAGCGCACGGCGAGGGAGACCCCCGGCACCGTGGGCGGGTCGGTGATCATCGCGCCCTGCAGGGTGGCCGCGACGTCGCGGGTGCGCTGCTGGCGCCTGCCGCGGGCCAGGGGCTTACTCAGCCACGCCCCGAGCAGCGCCATGAACTCGGCGTCGTCGTCGCTGATCGGCCCGCGCGGTGCGCACACACCGAACAGCGCGACCCCGACCGTGTGCGATTCGGTGTGCAGGGGCAGTGCGACGGCGGCGTGCACCCGGTTGCCGCGGTGCCAGTCGTCGAGCCGCAGTTCCGGCGACCACGGCGGCTGCTCGGGCGGGCCCTGCCAGTGCGCGACCACGCCGGTGCGGATCGCGGTCGCCACCGGGCAGGCGCCCGCGGGATCCACCGACCGCACCTGCGTCGGCGGCGGCACCGGTAGCGACTGCACCTGGGTGCGCGCGACGGTCGTCAGGACCGTCCCGTCCGGACCCGGGGGCACCGTGTCGTCGATGGTGAACACGATGCAGCTGTCGGCGAGCTGCGGGACCGCGATGTCGGCCAGGGCGGCGAGTTCGGCCCGCGGGTCGTCGGCGACGCTCACCGCCTCGGCGACCCTGGCCAGCAGCGCGACCCGGTCGAAGGCGATCCGCCTGCGCTCGGCCAGCTCCCGCAGCTGGTCGCGGGCGGCGACCTCGTCGGTGATGTCGACGGCGATCATCAGCACGCCGACCGGGCTTGCGGCGGCGCCGATCAGCGGCGACAGGCTGTAGTGGACCACCGCCTCGCGGGGCTCGCCGTCGACGACGAACCGCAGCCGCCACTCGCGCATGTCCACCGGCTCACCGGTGTCGAGCACCCGGTCCAGCTGCTCGATCAGGTTGTCGATCCGGTCGAGGTCGGCGAAGGCGGTCCGCGCGGGCCCGCCGATCCCGCGGCGGCCGCCGATCCGCACCGCGGCTTCGTTGGCGTATCGCAGGACGTGGTCCGGCCCGGTGACGACCAGCACCTGGGCGGGCGCCGTGTCGAACGCGCGCCCGATCATCTCCCAGGGCACCGCGTCGTCGGCCATCGCGCCATGCCTTCCGCCTCGTGGGCGGGAGCGACCCGCTCAGGGCCAGATCATGTCAGGCCCCAGGCGAGGCGACAAAGCGTGGTGGGACTGTTCGCGCGGTGATTCGCCCAGGTTTACTCGCGGCCGAGGACGATCGTGGGTTCGAGATCCTCCTCGTCACACGCGGCGCGGACTCGGGATGGACACGCCGTTCACGAAACGTGTAATGACGTGTCGTGAGCCGTCACCTCGCGGCGCGGCGTTGACCTCGTGGGTCTTCCCGTGGCGGTACCCGGTGCCCGCGTGGTGCGGGTCTGACGTGGGTTTCCATCGGGCTCGTTTCGTGTCGCCCCGCGACTCGGGGAGGACATGCCACCGGTGACCTCGTCGACGAGTTGGGCGAGGTTGCGGGCGGCGTTGAGATCACGATCCAGCGTGAACGCGCACTGGTCGCAGTGGAACGTCCGATCGGCCAGGCGCAGTTTGGTTTTCACCGCGCCACAGGCCGAGCAGGTCTTCGACGACGGGTACCACCGGTCCGCCACGTGCACCCGCCCGCCGGCCCACTCCGTCTTGTAGGTGATCTGTCGGCGCAGTTCCCCCACCCCGACCCCGGCGATATGCCGGGCCAGGCGCCGGTTGGCCAGCATCCCGGCCACGTGAAGGTCTTCGAGGACGATCGTGCCGTGGGTGCGGACCAAGCGGGTGGACAGCTTGTGCAGCCCGTCGCGGCGGGCGTTGGCCACC
>NZ_JBOHGC010000501.1:0-9418 GCF_050699995.1 Actinokineospora sp.
GACCGTCCGCGCCCTGCACCGCACCGGCAACGGCGAGGCAACCGTCAGCGCGGCGGGCCCCGGCTTCCACGACGTGGCCATCACGGTCGCCTGATCCGTCAGCTCACCGAAGCCCCTGGGACCTCCCCGGGGCTTCGGTGTTTCGGTCGGGAAATCCGTGACTTCCTTGTGACCAACCGATTTCCGGGTTCGTTCGGGCGTGTACCTGGCAACGAGGCCGCAAGGCCGCCGAACTGGGGAGAATCCATGGGAATCAAGGCTTGTTTCCGCACGTCCATCATCGGCCTGGTGGCGGCTGGAGTGCTCGCGGGAGGCATGGCGGTCGGCACCGGCAGCGCCGCCGCCTGCCCGGAGTCGACCGCGAACTCGACGGCCTCCCAGGGATACGCGAGCAGGAAGCCGCAGGTCCGTCCCGGCGCGACGGGCAAATATGTCTTGGCGCTGCAGCTCAACCTGCGCGAGCGCGGCTACCAGCTGACCGGCACCGGGGTTCTACGGCGCGAAGACGCTCGCGGCCGTGCGTGCCTTCCAGCGCGCACACGGGATCAAGGACAGCGGCATCGTCGGGTCCAAGACCTGGCAGGCCCTGCTCGGGCGGATGGACTCGGGCCTGACGCTTGGCCCCGCCGGGACCCCCAAGTTCGGCATCCACCCCGGCGAGCGTGACCGCGCGAAGGTCGACCACCTCGGCGCGACGCTCAAGCGGCTCTACCCTGGCGAGTCGGGCTGGGCGGTCCGCGGCGGCGTCTACGGCCCGGAGATGGTCGGGATGGTCAAGCGGTTCCAGCGCGCGGCCGGGATCAAGGCCAGCGGCATCGTCGGCCCGAAGACCTGGTCGGCCATGTACGACGTCATCTCCGTCTCCGGTGGCTGGGGCCGCTGAGATACCCGCCACGCTCGGGCCGCCGCGGTCGTGTCCGCGGCGGCCCGTGCCGTTATCCTCCGGTCTGTGGAAATCTTCTTCACGACGCTGCTCGTGCTCATAGGTGTGCTGACCACGTGGTTCGCCGGCTACGTGGTGTACCGCATCTACGCCGACCCGCGCTGAGATGACGGCGAACGACCCGGTCTCCGGCAGCGGCGACGCGGCGATCAACGCCGCGGAGAAGCGCGCCGAGCAGACCCGGCACCGCAACCTCCCGCAGTTCGACGACCTGCCGATCCCGGCGGACACCTCGAACCTGCGTGAGGGCCCCAACCTGCACGACGCCTGCCTCGCGCTACTGCCGCTGGTGGGGGTGTGGCGCGGTGAGGGCGAGGTCGTCTACCCGACCATCGAGGGGCCGTTCAAGTTCGGCCAGCAGGTCACCTTCGCCCACGACGGCAGGCCGTTCCTGTTCTATGAGGCGCGGTCCTGGCTGCTCGACGAAGAGGGCAACGTCATCCGGCCCGCCGCCCGGGAGACCGGGTTCTGGCGGCCGCAGGCCGACGACACCATCGAGGTCCTGCTGACGCACTCGTCGGGCATCCTCGAGCTGTACTACGGCACCCCGCGCACGCAGACGTCGTGGGAGATCGGCACCGACCTGGTCAGCCGGACCGCGTCCGCCAAGGACGTCACCGCGGCGAAGCGGCTCTACGGGCTGGTCAACAACGGCGACCTCGCCTACGTCGAGGAGCGGGCCATGGTGGGCAGGCCGATGCAGCCGCACACTTCGGCCTACCTGCAGAGAATCGTCGGCTAGGTGCGGCTGCGGCGGTGCGGCGCGGCCGCGGTCCTGGTGGAGCTGGACTCGCTGACCGAGGTGGCCGCCGCCCGAGCCGCACTGGCCGACCTGTCCGGCGTCGTCGACCTTGTCCCCGCCGCGCGGACGGTGCTCGTGTCGTTCGCGGCGGGTGCCGGTGGGCTCAAGCAGGTCCGCGACCTGCTGGACCGAACCGATCTGTCGAAGGCTCCCGTCTCGGACTCCCGGGCGGTGGTGCTGCCCTCGGTCTACGACGGTCCCGACCTGGAGATGGTCGCCGAGGCCGCCGGGTTGAGCGTCGAGGACACCGTCGCCCTGCACTCCGGCGCCGAGTACACGGTCGCGTTCTGCGGTTTCTCCCCCGGATTCGCCTACCTGACCGGCCTGCCCGAACCCCTGCGTCAGCCGCGGCTCGACACCCCGCGCACCCGGGTCCCGGTCGGCGCGATCGGGGTCGCGGGCGAGTTCACCGGCGTCTACCCGCGTTCGTCACCGGGCGGCTGGCGGCTGCTGGGCAGGCTCGCCGACGACGCCGACCCGCTGTTCGACCCGGCCCGCACCCCGGCGTCGCTGCTGGCACCGGGCGACCGCGTCCGCTTCGAGGCGCAATGACCCGGGCCGTCACCGTCCTCGCCACCGGGCCGCAGGCACTGGTCCAAGACCTCGGCCGACCCGGCAACGCCCATCTCGGCGTCCCACCCTCCGGCGCGCTCGACCAGCCGTCGCTGCGGCTGGCCAACCGGCTCGCGGGCAACACGGAGGACACGGCGGGCATCGAGTCCGTGCTGGGCGGGCTGCGACTGCGCGCGGAGGTGTCGTGCACGGTGGCGGTGACGGGACCGAGCGTGCCGGTCACGGTCGACGGTCGCGACGCGGGCTCGCACACCCCGGTCCACCTGCGGGCGGGTCAGGTCATCGAGCTGGGCTCACCACGGTCCGGCCTGCGTTGCTACGTCGCGGTCTCCGGCGGCATCGCGGTGCCCCCGCAGCTGGGGTCCCGGTCGACCGACCTGCTCTCGGGCATCGGCCCGGACCCGCTGACCGCGGGCGACGTGCTGCCGCTGGGCCTGCCCGTGGGCCCACCGGTCGGCGAGGACGCCGTCCCGCCGCCGAGCCCCGCCGACCACCTGACGATCCCGGTCCTGCTCGGCCCGCGCGACGACTGGTTCGCCGACCCGGCAGCCCAGTTCGCCAGGCTGACGTGGGCGGTCTCGCCGGAGAGCAACCGCGTCGGCCTGCGGCTGCTGGGCGACCTGCTGACCCGGGCGCCCGAGTTCGCGGGCCGGGAGCTGACCAGCGAAGGCGTAGTGACGGGCGCGGTGCAGGTGCCCGCGAGCGGGCGCCCGGTGATCTTCCTGGCCGACCGCCCGACGACCGGCGGCTACCCGGTGATCGGCGTCGTGGCCGCGCGCTGCCTGCCGGAGCTCGCCCAGGCCAGGCCCGGGACGAGGATTCGGCTGCGCGTTCAGGCGTATTCGGACTCGTAGAGGGCGTTCAGCTCGGCGTGCAGCTTCACCGAGTCAGGCATTTCGACACCGTCGAGGGTGTGCACGCGGGTGATCTTGCGGACGCTGGAGGCGAGGAACAGTCCCTCGGCGCCGTCGAGTTCCTCGCGGCGGATCGGCTCGACCTTCGTCGTCCAGCCCGCGCGCTCGGCCGCGCGGAACAGCGCGCCCTGGGTGGTGCCGGGCAGGACTCCGCTGGTCGGCGGGGTGGTGCGCATGGTGTCGCCCTCGATCAGCACGACCGTCGCGGTCGGGCCTTCCAGGACCGATCCGTCCGAGGCGACGAAGATCGCTTCGTCGGCGCCGTGCGCCTCGACGTAGCGCATCGAGGCCATGTTGACCGCGTAGGACAGCGTCTTCGCGCCGAGCAGCAGCCAGGGAGCGCGTTCGACGATGGACGGGTCGAAACCGCGGTCGAGCGTGAGCGCGGAGACGCCAGTCTCGCGGTGGGCGATCGCCCTCGCGCTGACCGGCATGCCGAGGGCGAACGCCGTCGTCGAGCCGTCACCGAACTCGGGTCCGCGGGTGTAGACCAGCTTGAGCGCCATCTCGCCGCTCGCGGTCCAGCTGTCGATCACCTGGCGCGACACGCGTTCCCAGGCGGCGAGGTCCGGCGCGGGGAGGTCGAGCATCGCCGCCGAGCGGGCCAGCCGGTCGAGGTGCGGGCCGAGCTCGCGGGGCGCTCCGTCGACCACCAGGACGGTCTCGAAGACGCCGTCGCCGCGCATCAACCCGAGGTCGTCGACCCGGACGTGCGGTTGATCGGCGTCGGCCTCGGTTCCGTCAAGCATCACCAACACGCGCATGGCCGCACCCTACGCCCGCCGAAGGCCTAACATCGGCTGGGTGGAGACCCTGAGAAACCGCGAGGAACTGCGCACGACGCTGCACGAGCGCGGCATGCGCATGACCCCGCAGCGGCAGCTGGTCCTCGACGCCCTGATCGAACTCGAGCACGCCACGCCCGAGCAGGTCTGCCACCATGTGCAGCGGACCACTCCGTCGGTCAACATCACCACGATCTACCGCACCCTGGAGCTGCTGGAGAGTCTCAGCCTGGTCCGCCACACCCACCTGGGCCACGGCGCCCCGACGTACTCGGTGCACGAACACCAGCACGTCCACCTGGTCTGCCACCGCTGTGGCCACATCGACGAGATCCCGCGGTCGATGGTGGAAGGGCTCGCCGGAACAGTTCGGGCCGCCCACGGGTTCGTACTCGACGCAAGCCATCTCGCCCTGTCCGGTATCTGCCGCACCTGCACTAAGGAGTCCGCGTGACACCTCGCTCACCGATCCTCGACCTGCCCGGGGCCATCCCCCCGCCGGACGGGGCGGTGGACTCGGGTGTCGCCTGGCACTGGGGCGACCCGTTCGCCGAGCAGCGGGCCGCCGCCCGCAAGGTCGCCGTCGTCGACCGGTCGCACCGCGAGGTCATCGCGGTCCCGGGCGAGGAGCGGCTGGCCTGGCTGCACCTGGTCATCTCCCAGCACGTGACCGGCCTGGCCGACGGCGCGGGCACCGAGGCGCTGGTGCTCGACAGCCAGGGCCGGGTCGACGCGCACATGCTGCTGGCCCACGCGGGCGACACGGTGTGGATCGACACCGAGCGTGGGGCGCAGGCCTCGGGCGCGCGCGGCGGCGAGGTCTCGCTGCTGGAGTACTTCCAGCAGATGGTCTTCTGGTCGAAGGTCGAGCCGCGCGACGCGACCGCCGAACGCGCGGTGCTTTCGCTGGTCGGCCCGGAGACCCCGGACCTGCTTGAGCGCGTCGGACTGCCCGTCCCGGCGGGCGAGTACGCCGTGGCACCAGGCGCCGACGTCGTGGTCCGCCGGATGCCGTGGCCTGGCCACGACGCCGCCGACCTGCTGGTTCCCCGCGCCGAACTGGTCGCGTGGTGGACCAAGCTGACCGACGCGGGCGCGCGCCCGATGGGCACGTTCGGCTTCGAGGCGCTGCGCGTGGAGTCGGGCAAGCCGCGGCTCGGCGTCGACACCGACGAGAAGACGATCCCGCACGAAGTCAACTGGGTACCGTCGGCCGCGCACGTGGCCAAGGGCTGCTACCGCGGCCAGGAGACGGTGTCCAAGGTCCACAACGTCGGCAGGCCGCCGCGCCGAATGCTGCTGCTCCACCTCGACGGCAGCGCGGAGAGCCTGCCCGACACCGGGGCCGCGGTCCGCAGCGGCGAGAAGGTCGTCGGCCGGGTCGGGTCGGTCGCCCAGCACCACGAGCTGGGGCCGATCGCGCTCGCCCTGCTGAAACGGTCCGTCGGGGCAGGCGCCGAGCTGGTCGCGGGCGAGTCCACCCAGGCCTCCGTCGACCCGGACTCCATCCCACCGGACACCCCTGCTCTGGGCCGAGTGGCCGCCCAAGGCCTCCGGCATTGAGGCAACCGCGGCTCGGTATGCCAGGATCGGCGCCATGTCGACATCTCCGGGCACGTTGATCACGGTCGCCCCGACCGGTGCCGAGCACGCCAAAACCGACGTGCCGAACCTGCCGGTCACCTTGGACGAGCTCGTCGCCACCGCACGCGACTGTGAGCGCGTCGGCGCCGCGATGATCCACATTCACATCCGCGACGACGACGCCAAGCCGTCGCTGGATCTGCAGCGGCTCAGGGACACGGTCGCGGCCGTGCGGGAGAGCACGAACCTCATCGTGCAGCTCTCCACCGGCGGCGCGGTGACCGATCCCGAGGAGCACCGGCTGCGGGTGCTCGACGCGATGCCGGACTCGGCGTCCTGCTCGATGGGCACCCTCAACTTCGGCGACGACGTGTTCCTCAACCGCTGGGACTTCATCGTCGAGTTGCACAAGCGGATGCAAGACCGGGGCATCGTCCCCGAGTACGAGATCTTCGACCTCGGACACCTGACCGCCCTGCGCAGGCTGCTCGACCAGCACGGCCTGCCCGCGGGCGGCCACGTGCACCTGGACCTGGTCATGGGCGTGCCCGGCGGCATGCCCGGCGACATCGAGACGTTCACCGCGGCGCTGCGGCTGATCCCCGATGGCGCCACCTTCTCGGCGACCGGCGTGGGCCGCTCGACCCTGCCGGTGCTGCTGGCCGCGCTGTCGGCGGGCGGGCACGTCCGGGTCGGGATGGAGGACACCATCTCTTACGCGCGGGGCGAACGGGTCAAGGACAACGCCCAGTTGGTCGCGCGCGCGTCTGGTCTGGCGAAGATCGCCCAGCGGCCGCCGATCAAACCCGATGACGCGCGAGTGCTGCTCGGGGTGACAAGCTAGCTGGGCAGAGATTGCTAGGCGCAGATATGGCGGCGAGGCACTATTTATCGGAGGATGTGCGCGTGATCGAAGTCCGCCCCGGTGGGCGCAGGCGCATCGACCGAGTGCTGTCGCCTGACTATGTCGAGAACCTCGACCAGCTCGACCTCGTCGAAGTCCGGGCGCGGCGCGACGACGCCGCGCAGGAGGAGACCGACCTCTCCTACATGCGCAGACTGCTCCACGGGCGGATCGACATCGTCAAGGCCGAGCAGAAGCGCCGGGCCACGGGCGGGTCCGAGTCGGTGGTCGACCAGCTCGCGGCGATCCTCGCCGACAACGCGGTGGGCCCGGCCATGGGCTCCGGCCGCTACCAAACTCTCGAGCCGTCGCGGGCCGAGGCGCACCGCAGGCACGTCGAGGCCCTGGTCTCCGACGCCGACCTGACCGATGTCGTCTCCCTGCCCGACGAACGCCTCGACCTCGCACTGCGGACCTACCAGGCCGAGGAGGCCTCGGTCTCGCAGCGGCGGCGCCAGGTGCAGGTGGTGATGGATCTGTTAAACGAGCAGATCGGCAGCCGCTACCGAGCCGGGAGCGCATCCGTCGACGATCTTCTTGCCGCCGAACGTGCCAAGCGGGAGCCCAGCTGAACCCGGTACTGGTCGAAGTCCTCCGCTCCGGATTCGTGGAATCCGTGCACCGCGGCTCTCTCGTGGTGCTCGATCCGTACGGGGAGATCCTCCTTGCCCTGGGTGAAGTCCGGGAGCCGGTCTTCACCAGGTCCTGCAACAAGCCCTTGCAAGGCCTCGGCCTGCTGCGCGCGGGCCTCGACCTGCCCGACGACGCCGACCTCGCCGTCGGCTGCGCGTCCCACAGCGGTGAGACCGAGCATGTCGAGCAGGTGCTTGGCATCCTGGGCAAGAACGGCCTGACCGAATCCGACCTCGGCTGCCCACCCGACTGGCCGCTCAACCAGGCGGCACGCAACCGGGTGATCGCCGGCGGCGGCAGCAAGCGCTCGGCGGCGATGAACTGCTCGGGCAAACACGCGGCGATGCTGGCCACCAGCGTCCAACTCGGCTGGGACGTCCGGTCGTATCTGGACCCGGACCACCCGGCGCAGGCAGCGATCGCCGAGACCGTCGCCGAGATGACGGGCGAGGACATCAGCACCATCGGCGTCGACGGCTGCGGTGCTCCCTTGTTTGCTTTGACCCTGGAAGGCCTGGCCACCGGCTATCGCGGGCTGGTGCTGGCCGAACCTGGCACCCGCAGGCGACGGGTCGCGGACGCGATGCGGGCGCACCCGCACCTGGTCGGCGGGACCGATCGGGACGACACGGAGCTGATGCAGGCCATCCCCGGTGTTTTGGTCAAGGGTGGGGCTGAGGGCGTGCACGCGATGGTGTTGGCGGATGGCACGTCGGCGGCGATGAAGATCGACGATGGGGCGCCGCGGCCGCGCACTCCGCTGTTGGTGGGGGTTCTGCGGGCGCTTGGTTATGACGCTCCCGCGTTGGCGGACATGGCTGAGCGGGAGATCCTGGGCGGAGGGGTTCCGGTGGGCTCCGCGCGGCTCCGGCCCGGCCTGTTGGATGACTTGGACTGATCCTTCGGGTGCCTGCTTGGGTGTGCGGCTAGTTGAACCGTTCCCGGATGGCCATGCCTGCCCAGAAGTCGCGGAGCTTGGTGAAGCGGTCGGCTACTTCACTCGCGTCCGAGGCTTCGATCGCGTCCAGGATGCCGTTCACGTCGTCGGCCGACGTGTCCTCCAGCAACTCTTCGTCCGTGAACAGCTGCACGAGGCCGCCGTAGTCCAGCTCGACGGCCGAGGCGTCGTCGAAGTTCTCCAGCCAGGCAGCGGTGTCGATCAGCACCCGCGTGGGGCCCGCGTCCCCGAAGGTCTGCTCAGCCAGCGTCGCCGCACGCTCGATCCGGCGCCGGGCGTCGCCCATGGCCACGCGCCAGTACACCTGCCGTCGGGGGTCACCCCTGGGTGCCACGACCACGTGCCGGTGGGCGGGGTCGACCAGCGAGAACCACGGCAGCGGGACCGTCCACGTCGTCGACACGATGTGGACCGAACCGTTGGGCTGGTCACCCAGGATGTGGGCCGCGCGCGCCCGCAGGCGCTCCGGGGAGTCCGACAGCATCGCCGCCCGCAACATCGGCGTGGACGTCTCCAGGAAGCCCATCAGGGCCGCCGCGGACCGTGCCCGGACATCCATCGGGCACACGAGCGGACCCGGTCCCACGGTCGCTTCCTCACAGTGCACCTCGGCCGGGTCGATCACGAGGACGTCGCGGACCGAGCTCGGTGCGGGACGGCCGTCGGGCAGTTCGCCGGGGAGCGTGGCGCTGGTGAGCTGTGATCGGAACCACACTTCACGTTCGCGGATGCCCGCCTGGGCGTGCTCGACCGCGCCGTCCTCGATCACGGCGCGGAGCAAATCCCCCAGTGATCCAGCGAAAGACGACAACGGCTCGTACACCCGGAGGTAGGCGACGAACGGACGGGGCACGCGCTCATGGTTTCACGGACCGTGGCGATCGACGCCCTCGGGAGAGTGTTCGGCCGGGTGTCGGGTTCTGCACACCATGCCGCGTCGCATCGAACCCCTTCGGCACGGTACGGTAGTTACCAGGAATCAACTGTCGACATCTACGGGGCCGCCGTTCCCCCGGCCGCCCCGTCACTGTGCGAGGGGGTCGAGCCATGGGGCGCGGCCGAGCTAAGGCCAAGCAGACGAAGGTGGCCCGGGAGCTCAAGTACAGCTCACACGCCACGGACTTCGACGCCCTACAGCGTGAGCTGTCGGGCGGCAAAGACGACGGTCACGACAGCAGTGACCAATTCGACGACTCGTCCGACGACGAGTACGACGAATACCGGCGATGACTCAGGGTCCGTCACCCCGCACTTCGTGACGGACCCACCACGCCGCATCCCCCTCCGTGAAGCCGTGAAGACCGCCCCTGACCGGGGCGGTC
>NZ_JBOHGC010000502.1:0-11035 GCF_050699995.1 Actinokineospora sp.
CATAGAGTTACGGCGGTCATAGCGGCAGGGAAACGCCCGGTCCCATCCCGAACCCGGAAGCTAAGCCTGCCAGCGCCGATGGTACTGCACTCGTGAGGGTGTGGGAGAGTAGGACGCCGCCGGACAATCATTCCCAAAGGGGCTTGTGGAGGAGCACGTTTAAGCGTGCACTGTCCACAGGCCCCTTTGGTGTCATTGTAGAGAAATTGTTGCGGGGCAGGACCCGCACGCGGGAGGACCAAGTGTCGGAGTTCGGGCGACGGGACGATTCGGGCGGCAACGACCGCCGGGGCAGCGACCGCGGATCGGGAACGGGCCGCGCGAACAGTGGCAGCCGTGGCGCCCCCCGCCGCGACACCTCAACAAGCCGCGACTTCAAGCCCCGCCGCGACGACAGCTCCCGCGGCGGTGACCGCGCCACCGGCTCCGTGTGGCGCCGCGACGACTCGCGTTCCGGCGACACCGGCCGCCCGCACCGGGGTAGCACCCAGGACCGCGGCGGCTACCGCCCGAACCCCGCAGGCGGCGAAAGCCGAGGCGGCTACCGAGGCGCCTCCAGCGACTCGCGCCCAGGCAGCGACTCGCGAGGCTCCAGCTACCGCCCGCGCGACGACCGCGGCGGCCCGCGGTCCAGCGACCGTGACGACCGCGGTGGTTACCGCGGCGGCGACCGCGACTCACGTGGCGGCTCCAGTGACTCCCGCGGATCGTCGGGCGGCTACCGCGGTGGCTCCAGCGACTCCCGCGGCGGTTCGTCCAGTGGGTACAAGGGCGGTTCCAGCGATTCCCGTGGTGGTTCCACGGGTGGTTACCGCGGTGGGTCCAGTGATTCGCGCGGTGGTTCCACGGGTGGTTATCGCGGTGGGTCGAGTGATTCGCGCGGTGGTTCGACCGGTGGATACCGGGGTGGGTCGAGTGATTCGCGTGGCGGTTCGACCGGTGGATACCGCGGCGGCGACCGCGACTCGCGCCCCGGTGGATACAAGTCCGGTGACCGTGACACCCGTGGTGGCTCCAGCGACCGTGGTGGCTACAAGCCCGCGGACCGCGACAGCCGTGGCGGCTCAAGTGACCGCGGCGGCTACCGCCCGTCCGGCAAGGACGACCGCGGCGGCTACCGGGGCTCGTCGAGCACCGGTTCCAGCGACCGTCCCAGCTATCGGCCCGCCGATCGCGACAGCCGTGGTGGCTCCAGCGACCGCGGCGACCGCCCGAACCGCGGCGGCTACGAGCGCGGCACCTCCGGCGACCGCCCCACCTACCGCGCGGCGAGCAAAGACGACCGCGGTGGCTACCGGGGTTCGTCGAGCACCAGCGACCGTGGCGGTTACCGCCCGGCCGACAAGGACAGCCGTGGCGGCTACAAGCCCGCCGACCGCGACAGCCGTGGCCAGGGCGACCGCGCCGGCTACCGCGCCAACGACCGTGACGACCGGGGCCCGCGTTCGGACTCCCGCGACGACCGCGGTGGCTACCGGGGCTCATCAAGCGACCGCGGCGATCGCGCCGGCTACCGCTCGTCCGACCGGGACAGCCGTGGCTCCGGTGACCGCGCCGGCTACCGTCCCTCGGGCAAGGACGACCGCGGTGGTTACCGGGGTTCGTCGAGCACGAGTGACCGCGGCGACCGCCCGAGCTACCGCTCGTCGGACCGGGACAGCCGTGGCTCCAGCGACCGCGGCGACCGTCCCAGCTACCGCCCGTCCGACAAGGACGACCGCGGCGGCTACCGAGGCTCGTCGAGCACCGGTTCGCGTGACGACCGTGGTGGCTACAAGGCAGGCGGTGGCTCCCGCGACGACCGTGGCGGTGCCCGCGACGGCCGCAGCACCCGCCCCACCGGCAAGAGCGAGCGCGGTGGCTACAAGCCCGCTGATCGTCCCGGTTTCCGACCCGGCCACCGCGACGACCGTCCGCCCTACCAGCACCCCGAGAACACCGAAGACCTCGCGCCGACGGAAGAGTCCGTCGTCAGTGTGGAATCCAGCGCATCCACTGTGCGGGCAACGGAAACTGCGCAGGCAACGGAATCAGCTTCGGCTGACGTCGTTTCCGACAGCGCCGACGTCGAGGCCCCGGCCGAGCGCCGGTTCGACCGTGACGAACAGCGTCGTCCGCGTCGTGACGACCGTGACCGGGGTTCGCGTCGGGAAGACCGTCCCCGCGAGGAGCGCCCCCGCCGTGAAGGCGACGCGCCCTACGACAGTGGCCCGGCGGTGCCGGAAGGCGCCGACTACGCCAAGCTCGACGTCGAGGCGCGGGCCGGGCTGCGCAGCCTGCCGAAGTCGCTGGCCGAGATGATCGGCAAGCACCTGGTGGCCGCGGGCATGCTCATCGACGAGGACCCGCAGCGGGCACTCGTGCACGCCCGCTACGCCCGTGAGCGCGCCGCCCGCGTGGCCGTCGTCCGCGAGGCCGCCGGTCTCACCGCGTACCACGCGGGGGAGTGGGCCGAGGCGCTGTCCGAGCTGCGGGCGGTGCGCCGGATGAGTGGCGGCAACGCCCACGTCGCCGTGATGGCCGACTGCGAACGCGCCATGGGCAGGCCCGAGAAGGCCCTGGAACTGGCGAAGGAAGCCGGTCCCGACCTGCCCGCCGACGTCGCCGTGGAACTGCGGATCGTCAGTGCCGGTGCCCGGCGTGACATGGGGCAGCTCGAAGCCGCCGTCGTCGCGCTGCAGGGCCCGGACCTCGACCCGAAGCGCCACGACCCGTGGAGCGCGCGCCTGTTCTACGCCTACGCCGACAACCTGGAAGCCGCGGGCCGCACCGACGACGCGATCCGCTGGTTCCTCAACGCCGCCCAGGTCGACGACGACGAGGACACCGACGCCGCTGAGCGCGCGTTCGCCCTCGGCGCCGACGAAGCCGAAGTGACCGCGGTGCTGCCGGGTGAAACCGTCGAAATCGAGGTCGATGTCGACGCGGAACCGTTGGCGGACAAGGCATCCGAGGTCGGTGACGAGCCCGGCGACGCGACGGCGGACGAGTCCGTCGAAGCAGCGGATTCGGTGCCGAGCACCGACACCGCCGCCGACAAGGACTCCACCGACCGGAGCTGAGCATCTTCATGACCGACCGGCTTCTCGACCGCTACGACGCTCTGCTGCTCGATCTCGACGGCACCGTCTACCGCGGTGGCGCAGCCATCCCAGGCGCGGCCCCGGCCGTCCTGGCCGCCCGCGACCACGGCGTCGCGGTGCGGTTCGTCACGAACAACGCCTCACGGGCACCGGATGAAGTCGCGGCGCACCTCACCGGGATCGGCATCACCGCCGACCCCGGTGAGGTCAGCACCAGCGCCCAGGCGGGCGCCGCTGTCCTCGGCGAGCACCTCGACCCCGACGACGAAGTCCTCGTCATCGGGTCCGACGCGCTCGCCGACGAGGTGGTCAAAGCCGGGTTCCGTGTCGCCCGCGTCGCGGGCCCGAACACCAAAGCCGTCCTCCAAGGCCTCTCCCCGAAGACCGCCTGGCCCGACCTCGCCGAAGCGTGCGTCGCCATCCGCGCCGGGGCGCTGTGGGTGGCCTGCAACGTCGACCGCACCCTCCCCACCGAACGCGGCCTGCTGCCCGGCAACGGTTCCCTCGTCCACGCCCTGCGCGTCGCGACGGACCGTGAGCCCCTGGTGGCGGGCAAGCCCGCGAAGCCGCTGATGGCCGAGTCCGTGCGTTCCGCCAACGCCGACCGCCCCCTGGTCGTCGGCGACCGCCTCGACACCGACATCGAAGGCGCCGTGACGGCCAAGCTCGACTCCCTGCTCGTCCTGACCGGCGTCGCCACCCCGCGTGACCTGCTCGAAGCCGGTCCACACGAACGCCCGACCTACGTCGCCGAAGACCTCACCGTGCTCACCGGCCCGGCCCCCGAGTTCACCGACAAGCCAGGCTGGACCGTCGAGAAGACCGACGTCCAGCTCACCGCAGAAGGCGACGGCGACCACCTCGACCTCCTGCGTGCCCTCTGCGCCGCGCACTGGGACGGCGACGGCGGACCCGTGACCGTGCGGCCGGACACTAGGGGTGCGGCGATAGCGCTGAGCCTGTTGGGACTCTCCGGGCCGCGCTGACGCGGCCGAACCCGTCGATCGGATAGCGTGGAGGGGTGCAGGTGGACTTCGACGAAACCAGGCCACGACCCGTCCCCGGGCCGCCGCCCAGCGGCTCTGTAATCGACACAGTGACCGACTCTGTGACCGATCGAGACTCAGCCATCGACGACGAGGCCATCAACGACGCCGTCGCGGGTCTCGACGGCCTCGACGCGCTGCCGGTCGCCGACCACGTCGAGCGCTACGACACCGTGCATGTCGCCTTGACCGCCGCCCTCGCCGGCATCGACAAGGTCTGACCCGGTGCCGCCCAAGAGGGCGCGGCTCGACGCGGAACTGGTGCGCCGAGGCCTCGCCCGCTCGCGGGAACACGCTTCCCAGCTCATCTCCGACGGCCGGGTCACCATCCGCGGCACCGTAGCGACCAAAGCCGCCACCGGCGTCGAGAACGACGCCCCGATCGTGCTGCGCGACGACATCGAGGACCCGAACTGGGCCTCCCGCGGCGCGCACAAACTCATCGGCGCGCTCGACGCGTTCGGCATCGCCGTGCAAGGCAAGCGCTGCCTCGACGCGGGCGCGTCCACGGGCGGATTCACCGACGTCCTGCTGCGCCGCGGGGCCACGCAGGTCGTCGCCGCCGACGTCGGCCGCGGCCTGCTGGTCTGGCGCCTGCAGACCGACGACCGCGTCCTGGTCCGCGACAAGACCAACGTGCGCGCCCTGACCGCCGAGGACACCGACGGCCCGGTCGACCTCATCGTCGCCGACCTGTCGTTCATCTCCCTCGGCCTGGTCCTGCCCGCGCTGCTGGCCTGCGCGAACCCGGACGCCGACCTGCTTCCGATGGTCAAACCGCAGTTTGAGGTCGGCAAGGAGCGGCTCGGCGCGGGCGGCGTCGTCCGCAGCCCCGACCTGCGCGCCGAAGCTGTCCTCGGCGTCATCGAGACCGCCGCGCGCAAGGGGCTGCGCGCGCACGGCGTGGTGGCCAGCCCGCTGCCCGGCCCGTCCGGGAACGTCGAATACTTCGTCTGGCTGCGCCGGGGCGAACCGCTGCCCGAGGCGGAGGCCCGCGCGCTGGTCGAGAAGGCCGTCGAGGAAGGGCCGCAATGACGGACCGCGAGATCCTGCTGGTCGTGCACACCGGCCGCGTCGAGAACCGGCGCACCGCGGAGAAGGTCGCGGGCGCGTTCGCCGCCGCGGGCGTGCGGCTGCGCGTCCTCGACGACGAGGCCCCCGACCTGGACCCGTCCTGCTACGGGCGGGTGGTCCCGCTCGGCCCAGAGGCCGCCGTCGGCACCGAACTGGTCTTCGTCCTCGGCGGCGACGGCACCCTGTTGCGCGCCGCCGAACTGGCCCGCCCCGCGGGCGTGCCGGTGCTCGGCGTGAACCTCGGCCGGGTCGGCTTCCTCGCCGAAGCCGAATCGGACGCTTTAGAGGAGGCGGTCAGCCTCGTCGTCACCCAGGGCTACCGGGTCGAAGAGCGGATGACCGTGGACGTCATCGCCCGGCTCAACGGTCAGATCATCGCCGACACGTGGGCGCTCAACGAGGCCAGCGTGGAGAAGAGCAGCCGCGAACGCATCCTCGACGTGCGCATCGAGGTCGACGGCCGCCCGGTGTCCTCCTTCGGCTGCGACGGCGTCCTGTGCGCCACGCCCACTGGGTCCACCGCCTACGCGTACTCCGCGGGCGGGCCGATCGTGTGGCCGGATGTGCAGGCCATGCTCGTGGTGCCGAGCAACGCGCACGCGATGTTCTCCCGGCCCATGGCCGTCTCGCCGCACTCGGTGGTCGCCGTCGAGGTCGACCCGGCGGGCCATCCGGCCGTGCTGTGCTGCGACGGCCGCCGCACCTTCGACATCCCGCCGGGGTCCCGGATCGAGATCGCCGGCGGGAAACTGCCGATCAAGCTGGTCCGGCTGCGCGACGAGCCGTTCACCGACCGGCTGGTGGACAAGTTCGATCTGCCGGTCCAGGGGTGGCGATCCCGGTGACACGTGCGCCCGCATGTCGGTCCGAGCCGCTAGGGTGCGCCCTGTGCTAGCGGAGATGCGTATCCAGGATCTCGGCGTGATCGATGAGGCCACGCTGGAGCTCCACCCCGGATTCACCGTCGTCACCGGCGAGACCGGCGCGGGCAAGACGATGGTGGTCACCGGCCTGCACCTGCTCTCCGGCGGCCGTGCCGAGGCGTCCCGTGTGCGCAGCGGGAAGTCCAAGGCCGTCGTCGAGGGCCGGTTCGAGGGCCTGACCGGTTCGCCGGCCGCGGTGGTCGCCACCGACGCGGGCGCCGAACCCGACGACGACGGCAGCCTGATCGCGCTGCGCAGCGTCAACAGCGACGGCCGTTCCCGCGCGCACCTCGGCGGCCGGTCCGTGCCGGTCGGGGTGCTGTCCGACCTGGCCGAGCAGCTGATCGCCGTGCACGGGCAGAACGACCAGCTCCGACTGCTGCGCCCGACCGAGCAGCGCGCGGTCATCGACCGCTACGCCGGTGAGGCCGTCAGCTCCGTGCTGGCCGACTACCGCCGCGTCCGCGACGAGTGGATCGCCGTCAGCACCGAACTCACCGACCGGACCCGCCGCGCCAAGGAGATGGCCCGCGAGGCCGACATCCTGCGCCTGGGTCTCGACGAGATCGCCGCGGTCGACCCGAAGCCCGGCGAGGACGTCGACCTGGTCGACCGCGCCCGCAGGCTCGCCGACGCGGACCAGCTGCGTGAAGCCGCCACCGGAGCCGGCATGGCCGTGTCGGGCTCACCCGACGGCGACCCGGACCTTCCCGGCGCGCTCGGCGCCATCGGCGAAGCCCAGCGCAGGCTGGCGGGCGCCGATGACCCCCGGCTGCGCGAGCTGGAACCGCGCCTGGCCGAGGCCGCCGTGTTGCTGACCGATGTCGGCTCCGAGCTGACCGCCTACCTCGACTCCCTCGACGCCGACCCGGCCGTGCTGGAGCAGGTCCTCGCGCGTCAGGCCGAGCTGAAGACCATCACCCGCAAGTACGCCGCCGACATCGACGGCGTCCTCGCCTGGGCCCGCGACGCGAACGAGAAGCTGGCGAGCCTCGACACCTCCGAGGGCGCCCTCGGCGAACTGGCCGCCCGCAAGATCGCCTTGGCCCAGCAGCTCGCCGGCATCGCGGTGGCGCTGACCGCTGCCCGCGAGAAGGCCGCCGAGGAACTGGCGAAGGCCGTCACCGATGAGCTGGGCGGGCTCGCGATGGGCCAGTCCAGCATCCAGATCACCGTCCGCCCCCGCACCGCCGACGACGGCGACCCGGTGGCCCTCGACGTGGCGGGCCAATCCCTGCACGCGGGCGCCGACGGCGTCGACGACGTCGAGTTGTTGCTGGTAGCCCACGATGGGGCGCTTCCGCTGCCGGTGCACAAGGGTGCTTCGGGCGGTGAGCTGTCGCGGGTGATGCTCGCGATCGAGGTCGTCCTGGCCCATTCCGACCCGGTGCCGACCCTGGTGTTCGACGAGGTGGACGCCGGCGTGGGTGGTCGAGCGGCCGTCGAGATCGGTCGCAGGCTCGCGCGGCTGGCACGCAGCCACCAGGTCATCGTGGTCACCCACCTGGCCCAGGTCGCAGCCTTCGCCGACCGTCACCTGATCGTCGACAAGAGCGCCACCGGCGGCGTCACCCGCAGCGACGTGCGCACCCTGGACGAGCCGACGCGGGTGATCGAGCTGGCCCGCATGCTGGCGGGCATGGAGTCCACGGAGACCGGGCGCGCCCACGCCGAGGAACTCCTGGCGCTGGCCGACGGCGAGAAGCACGACTGGGAACTCAGCGGCAAACCCCGCCCGAAGCGGCGCTGACCCTCCAAACCCGCGAGTCCCCACTTCCCGACAACGAGTTCTCAATTCAGGCGGCTCGAGTCCGGGGGAACCGGTCGTCCCAAGCTTCGACTGGCGCGCCTGAATTGAGAACTCGTTGTCGGGAAATGGGGACTCGCGACGGCGTGGCAAACGGGCCAAGCCGGATCGGTTTGTCACCATCGGGCCATGAAGCTTTCCGGTGTCCTCCATCGATCACAGCACGCCCTGCCTGGGGTGACCGGCGTCGCACGGGTCGACAGGCGTACCGGTGACCTGCTGCGGCGAGTGTCCCAAGGGGACATCGTCGTCCTCGACCAGCTCGATCTCGACCGCGCCACGGCCGACGCCCTGGTCCGCGCCGAGGTCGGCGCCGTGGTCAACGCGTCCCCGTCCATTTCCGGGCGTTTCCCCAATCTCGGGCCGGAAGTCCTTGTCGGAGCGGGTATCCCGCTGATCGACGGCGTCGGCCAGGACGCGCTGCGGGCGATCAAGGAAGGCACCAAGCTCCGCCTCCACGACGGCACCGTCTACATCGGCGAGCGGGAAGTCGCCCAGGGTGTCCAGCAGAGCCCCGAGTCCGTGGCCGACCAGATGATCGAGGCCAAGGCCGGGATGTCCGCGCAGCTCGAGGCGTTCTCCGCGAACACGATGGAGTTCCTCCGCCGCGAGCGCACGATGATCCTCGACGGTGTCGGCGTGCCCGAGTTGGCCACGCCGCTCAAAGGCAAGCAGGTCGTCGTCGTCGCGGGCGGCCACGAGCACGTCGCGGACCTCAAGCTGCTCAAGCGCTACATCTCCGAGCACCGCCCGGTCCTCGTCGGCGTCGACACCGGCGCGGACGCGCTGCGCCTCGCCGGCTACAAGCCCGACGTCATCGTGGGCGACCCGCGTGGCATCAGCACCGAGACGCTGCGCTCCGGCGCCGAGGTCGTCGTGCCCGCCCAGACCGACGGGCACGCGCCCGGTCTCGCGCGCATCCAGGACCTGGGCATCGGCGCGGTGACGTTCCCCGCGTCCGGCAACGCCGAGGACTTGGCCCTGCTGCTGGCCGACTCCCACGACGCCACCCTGGTGGTGACGGTCGGCTTCCAGGCCACCCTGCGCGAATTCCTCGACCGGGGCCGCTCCGGCTCCAACCCGTCCACCTTCCTGACCCGGCTCAAGCTGGGCAGCAAGCTCGTCGACGGCAAGGCGGTCGCCGCGCTGCACCGCAGCCGGGTGTCCGTCGCCGCCATCGTGCTGCTGGTCATGGCCGCCATGGTCGCGATCGCCGCGGCGCTCGTCGTGTCCGGTGTGGGCGCGGCGTACACGGACTCGATCATCGGCACGTGGAACTCGTTCGTCGACTGGTTCAAGGGGCTGTTCTCGTGATCTCGCTGCGCTACCACGTCATCTCGATCGCCGCGGTCTTCCTCGCGCTCGCTGTCGGCGTGGTGCTCGGCTCGACCACGCTGAGCCGAACGCTGTTGTCCGGGCTCAACAACGAGAACAGCGAACTCGGCACCCAGGTCGCCGAACTCGAAGACCAGCGCAACGCCCTCAACGCCCGGCTCGGCGACGCCGACGCGTTCGCCGCGACCATCGGCCCGGCCGCGGTCAAGGGTTCCCTCGCGCAGCGCACGGTCGTGTTGGTGACGACCGCGGACGCGCGCCCGTCCGACCGTGACTCCCTCAAGGGACTGGTAACCAACGCGGGCGCCACCGTCACCGGTGAACTGCAGCTGACCGACGCGTTCGCCGACCAGAGCCGCGCCGACGAACTCAAGGACATCGTCACCCGCCTGCTGCCAGCCGGTGTGCAGCTGCCGACCGTCACCGACCCCGGTTCGCTCGCCGGCGGTCTGCTGGGTCCGCTGATGCTCATCAACAAGGCCGACAACAAGCCGCAGGTCACCCCCGAGGAGTCGGCGGCGGTGCTGGCCGGCCTGACCGACGGCGGGTTCGTCAAGGCGTCCCCCGAGCTCAAGCCCGCGCAGCTCGCGATCATCCTGACCGGTGGCGCCGCCTCCGGTGACGGCGCGGGCGACCGCGCGGCCACCTTCGCGCGCTTCGCCGCCCAGGTCGACCGCTCCGGAGCAGGTGCGGTGCTCGCCGGATCGGCGGGCTCGGCCAACGGCACCGGGGCCGTGGGCGTGATCCGCGCGGACACGGCGGCGTCGTCGATCCTCTCGACGGTGGACAACGCCGACACCTCCGCGGGCCGGATCGTCACGATCCTGGCGCTCGGCGAGCAGTTGGAAGGCAAGGCGGGTCGGTACGGCAACGCGGGCAACGCGCAAGCCCCCGCACCCGGTGCCCCAGCCGAGTAGAACTCCACACACAGCGAGTGTCGACTACCCGCGAAACCCGTTCGGATGGTCTGGCCCGCACGGACGGGTGGGCTGCCGGTGATCCTGCTCATTTCCCTTGTCCCTGGACCGATGTGCCCCATGAAGGCATCGATGTCTGCGCCAGGAACAAGGGAAGTGAGCGGCAATGGGACACATCAGGGCAACGCGGCTGGGGTTCTGCGCGGCCGTGGCGGCGGTCGGCTTGGTCGCGGGCGCCACGCCCGCACTGGCCACCAACCCGGCGGGGGTCGCGGCACTCGGATCGGCCCAGTTCGTCAAGGGCGGCGTGACGACCAGCGTTCCGACACTGGCCCAGTGCGCCGTCGACGGCCAGACCACGGCGTCGACCCCGGGTGTCACCGCGTCCGGCGTGCGCTGGGGCACCGCGAGCTCCACCTGCACGACGACCGTGGTCGACCCGGAGAACGACGTCACCACGACCAAGTCGGAGGCGCTCGGCGGCGCGTTCGAACTCTCGGCGCTGGTCTCCGCGGGCGGCCCGCGGGTGAAGCTGACCAGCTACCGCGTCACGTGCAACGCGACGCAGGGCGGCACCAGCGCGAGCTGGTCGTTCGCCGGGATGACGGGCATCACCGGCCTGCCGAACCCGATGCCGCGCGGCTACGTCAAGAACCTCACCAAGACCGGCGGCACGGTGCTCGCCACTGCGACCTTCAACGAGATCACCCTGCCCGAACCCAACGACGGCAGCATCGCCCTCACCGTGATGCGCATCACCTTCCTCCCCGCCTCCGGCATCAACGGCGAGGTAGTAATCGGCCGCACAGCCTGCTCCCCCACGCCGTAATCAGTAGACGGAAGGGCCGCG
>NZ_JBOHGC010000503.1:0-4183 GCF_050699995.1 Actinokineospora sp.
CATAGAGTTACGGCGGTCATAGCGGCAGGGAAACGCCCGGTCCCATCCCGAACCCGGAAGCTAAGCCTGCCAGCGCCGATGGTACTGCACTCGTGAGGGTGTGGGAGAGTAGGACGCCGCCGGACAAAAGTTGCGAATGCCCCGGTATTCATGAGAAATCATGAATACCGGGGCATTCTGCTATTCCCGGACAATATTCGGTCGCGTGGCCGGACCGCGGACGGCACCATGGGCGGCATGACGGTTCAGCGACACGAAGATGCCGAGCAGTTCTGGAACACGGCCAAGGCCCTGTTCTTGCAGGACCCGGTGCGGCACACCGTGGCGATCACCGTGATCAACCAGCTCATCGAAGTGCCCGACAGCTACCGTGACTCGCTCATGCTGACCGTGCACGACAGAGATGAGAGCCTGCTCGGGGCGTTGTTCTGTACGGCGCCCTGGCCGCTCTCGGTGTCGGCCCTTCCGGTTGAGACGCATGCCGAGGTTGTCGACCACCTGTTGGCCGAAGGCATCGACGTCACCGGAGTTGGTGGACCCCGCGACGTCGCGGACCCGTTCATGCGGACGTGGATCGCCGCCTCGGGGGACACCGTCGAGCAGACAATTCCGATGCGCCTGTATCACCTGGGCGAACTGGACATGCCCGCCAACGTCGTTGGTGAGTTCCGGCTGACCGGTGAGGCGGACGTGCCGATGGTCGGGGGCTGGTGGGAGGACTTCTTCGCCGAAGCAACCCACATTGGGAACCCCGAATCGGGTGAACACGACGTCCGCAAAGCGCTCGAATTCGGGCGGGCGATCGGGTTGTGGGTCGACGGAGGCGAAGCTGGGTCCTTTGCCGTGGCGTCGCCGCCGCGGGCTGGGATGAGCCGGATCGGACCGGTGTACACACCGGCGGACAAGCGCGGCCGCGGATACGGGGCCGCGGTCACCGCGCACGTCGCGAAGTGGGCTCTCGACCAGGGCGCTGAGCACGTTCTGCTGTTCACCGACCTCGACAACCCGACGTCGAATTCCATCTATCAGCGCATCGGGTTCCGGCCGGTCTTCGATGCCGTGGAGTACGTGTTCGCGGACCGGCATACTCTCGAAGCGTGACGCCCGTAACCATCCTCGTCCTGCAGCTCGCCGACAACGACCCGCCCGGACAGCTCGCCGAATGGCTGACCGACGCCGGTGCCGATGTCCGAATCGCGCACCCGTACCGCGAGAAGTTCGACGGCGACCTCGACGATTACCAAGCCGTGGTCTGCCTCGGCGGTCAGATGGGCGCCAACGACGTCATCGACCACCCGTGGCTCGCCGACGTGCGGTCCCTGCTCTCGACCTGCGTGACGAAGCAGACCCCGCTCCTCGCGATCTGCCTTGGCGCGCAGCTGCTCGCGGTGGCCATGGGCGGCCAGGTCGAGACCGGTGACAACGGCCCGGAGATCGGTCCCGGCCTCATCGCCAAGCGCGACCTCGCGTGGACCGACCCGCTGTTCGCCGACCTGCCCCTGATGCCGGACGTCGTGCAGTTCCACCACGACACCGTGTCCCGGCTCCCGAACTCCGCGGTGCTGCTCGCGTCGTCGACGCGGTACCCGCACCAGGCGTTCCGCATCGGCCAGGCCTACGGCATCCAGTTCCACATCGAGACCACACCCGAGATCGTCCAGGCGTGGGCCAAGGCCGACCCGGAGGGCGCCGACCAGGCCCGCCCTGGCGACCTGGAGCCCGAGCGGCTGACCGAGCTGCACGACGACGTCGAGGAGGTGTGGCGGCCGTTCGCCGAGCGGTTCGTCAAGCTCGCCCGCGGCGAACTGACGCCGGTCGAGCCCGCCCGCCCGCAGCTCCCCATGATCTGACGACATGGCCGACCGCGCCCGCTCCATCTCGTCCGCCGCCCGCTTCGGTCTGACCGAGAGCCGGGCGGAGGACGAACTGCGCGCCGCCGGGCTCTGGGGTGACACCGGCCCGATCAGCGAGCACGAAGTGACCCTGACGGCCCTGTCGCGCACTCCTGATCCGGACCTGGCCCTGCGCGGCCTCGACCGTGTCCGCACGCTCGATCCGCAGGCTTGGCCGGAGCTGCGCACGGCCCTGACCGCCGACCGCACGCTGCGCGGCCGGCTGCTGTCCGTCCTTGGCTCGTCCACGGCGCTGTCGGATTTTGTCGCGGTGCGGACCGGGGAGTGGCGCAGGCTGACGGGGCCCGGGACCGACGCCGACGGGTACACCGCGACCCTGTTCGCCGCGGTCGGCGCGCCCATGGCCGGTGGGACACAGGGGCCGGTGGCCGCTCTGCGCGGCGCGGAAGCCGTGCGGGCGCTCAAGTTCGCCTACCGCGGGCTCATCCTGGAACTGGCCGCGGAGGACCTGGGACACCTAGTCGAACCCGCCCTCGAGGAACCGTCCTACGAGCAGGTCGCGGGCAGGCTCAGCGACCTGGCTGAGGCCGCGCTGCGGGCGGCGCTGGCCGTCGCGTGGGCGGAGAACGGCGGCGTCGAAGCGCAGGACCGCGCTCAGCTGGCGGTGATCGCCATGGGCAAGTGCGGCGGCCACGAGCTGAATTACGTCAGTGACGTCGACGTGGTGTTCGCCGGCGAAGGTGATGCCACGTTGGCGACCCGGGTGGCCAGCGCGATGATGCGGGTGGCGACCGAGGCGTGCTTCGAGGTCGACGCGGCGCTGCGCCCGGAAGGCAAGGCGGGTGCGCTGGTCCGCACCGTCGACGGCCATGAGGCGTACTACAAGCGGTGGGCGCGGACCTGGGAGTTCCAGGCGCTGCTCAAGGCACGCCCGATCGCGGGCGATGCCGACCTCGGCCGCGCGTATGTCGACGCGGTCAGCCCGATGGTGTGGATCGCCGCCGACCGGGACAACTTCGTCGCCGATGTGCAGGCGATGCGCCGCCGAGTCGAGGACCATGTGCCGTCGCAGCTGGTGGAGCGGGAACTCAAACTGGGCCGGGGCGGGCTGCGCGACGTCGAGTTCGCGGTGCAGCTGTTGCAGCTCGTGCACGGCCGCACCGACGAGTCGCTGCGTCTTGGATCCACTGTGGACGCTCTGGCCGCGCTCGGCGCGGGCGGCTACGTCGGCCGGTCGGACGCGGTGGAACTGGCCGACTCATACCGTTTCCTCCGCACACTGGAACACCGGCTGCAGCTGCAGCGGCTGCGCCGCACCCACTTGTTCCCGGCCGAGGCTGACACCGCGGACCTCCGCTGGCTCGCGCGCGCGGCGGGTGTCGGCCCGGACCGCGGCCGATCCGCGGCGCAGGTCCTGGTCGCCGAGTTCCGGGCGCACGGCAACAAGATCCGCAGGCTGCACGAGAAGCTGTTCTACCGCCCGCTGCTCGCCGCGGTGTCCCGGGTGCCGACGGACGCGTTGCGGCTCAACCAGAAGCAGGCGGCGGCGCGACTCGCCGCCCTCGGCTACACCTCGCCGGACGGCGCGCTGCAGCACATCAAGGCGCTCACCGCCGGGGTGTCCCGGCGGGCGGCCATCCAGACCGCGCTGCTGCCGGTCCTGCTCGACCTGCTCGGTGCGACGGCCGACCCGGACGGCGGATTGCTGGCCTACCGCAAGGTTTCCGAGGCGTTGGCGGCCACCCCGTGGTACCTGCGCGTGCTGCGCGACGAAGGCGCCGTGGTGCAGCGGCTCGCCACGCTGCTGGGCACGTCCAAGCTGGTGCCCGACCTGATCGTGCGCGCGCCCGAGGTGCTGCGGCTGCTCAGCGACCCGAAGGCGCTGACCGACCGCGACCCGGCCGAGGTCGCCACGTCGCTGCGCAACGCGGTGAACCGGCACAGCTACCTGGGAAACGCGGTCACCGCCGCGCGATCCCTGCGCAGGCACGAGGTCCTGCGCGTGGCGTGCGCGGACCTGTTGGGGTTCATGGATGTCATGTCGGTCTGCGAGGCCCTGTCGAGCGTGTGGAGCGCGGTTCTGCAGGCCACCATGGCCGCGGTCGACCGGTCGGAGGCGGCGGCCGCGGGCAGTCACCCGGCGACGATCGCCGTCATCGGCATGGGCAGGCTCGGCGGCGCGGAACTGGGCTACGGCTCGGACGCCGACGTCATGTTCGTCTGCGAGCCCGCTCCCGGAGTGTCCGATTCGGACGCTTTGCGCTACGCGGGCAGGGTCGCCCAGAGCGTGCGCAAGCTGCTGGGCTCGCCGAGCCAGGACCCGCCGCTGC
>NZ_JBOHGC010000504.1:0-16486 GCF_050699995.1 Actinokineospora sp.
CCCAAGACCGAGCCTGAGCTGTGTCGGTCAGACCGCGTCCGGGATGTGGATGTCGGTGACGTGGACGTCCACGACCGCGACGTCGAGGCCGAGGAACTGCTCGACGGCCTCGACCACGTTGACCCGGACCTGCTCGGCCACCGGGTTGACCGCGTGGCCGAACTCGACGACCAGCGACACCTTGATCGTGGCGACGTCGCCGTCGACCTCGACGGAGATGCCCTCCTCGCCGAGGTCGTGGACGCCATCGGCCTTGCGCGCCACCAGGTTGACGATCTTCGTGACGACCCCGTCGCCGACCGTGGTGCTGCCGCGCGTGCCCGCGGCGGGCCGGGACTCGGCAGGCTCGACGACCGATTCCACGACCGGCTCGGCCTGGTCGCTGTCGTCCACGTCGGCCTCGGCGGCGACGGGCACCGGCGCGTCATCCGACTCGGCGGCAATGGGCTCGGCCTCGCGGTCCTCGTCGCCGAGGTCAGCGGTGTCGTCAGCCGAAGCCGCTTCGTCGGACTCGTCCTCGGCGTCCTCGATGGCTTCGTCATCCTCAGCCACATCGCCCTCGGCAAGGTCGCCCTCGACAACGTCATCTTCGGCATCGTCGTCGGCGGCCTGGTCGACGTCACTGTCCGCGTCAATGTCCGCGTCGAGGTCCTCGGCGGCGTCGGTGTCGGCGGCCTCGACGTCGGTCTCGGCCGAGGCGGTCTCGGTGACCGACTCGGTCACCTCGTCCTCGATCGCTTTGGTGTCAACGGTTTCGTCGGTGACGGCCACGTCCGCGGGGCCGGTGGCGGGCTGAACGGGAGTCGAGGCGCCGGTGTAGTCACCGTGGCGGGGAGCGTCGTACTTGGAGCGGCCGAAGATGCTGTTGATCACGTCGGACATGGCTGGGGATTCCCCTTTGCGGGAGCGGCGACGGAGGGGGGAGGTGAGCAGACGGCGCCATGATAGGGGCACTCCCGACAGGCTGATCAACTTGCGTGTCGATCCGACTCCGATCCGTAATCTACTGGTGAGTAGCGACGAATATCACGAGGCCGAATCCTCCTTCGACGACTCGGTACGCCGTACGCTGCTGCCTCACTAACCATGCGCTCGGTGGACGTTGACGACAGTCGAAGGAACTCACGCATGAAGATAGGTGTTCTCAAAGAGGCTCGGCCCGGCGAGACGCGGGTGGCGGCCACGCCGGCGACGGTGGTGCAGCTGCGCAAGCTCGGCTACGAGGTGGTCGTCGAACCCGGTGCGGGCGCGGCGTCGAGTTTCTCCGACGACGCGTACGTCGAGCAGGGCGCGGCGATCGGCTCGGCGCTCGCCGCCGACATCGTCTTCGGGGTGAACGCGCCGTCGACCGAGCAGCTCGACGGCCTGGCCCCCGGCGCGACGCTGATCAGCCTCCTCAGCCCCGGCCTGAACCCGGAGCTGGTCGAGGACCTCGCCAAGCGGCCGATCACGGCGCTGTCGATGGACGCGGTTCCCCGGATCTCGCGGGCGCAGTCGCTCGACGTGCTGTCCTCGATGGCGAACATCGCGGGCTACCGGGCCGTCGTGGAGGCCGCGCACGTGTTCGGCCGGTTCTTCACCGGCCAGGTGACGGCGGCGGGCAAGGTCCCGCCTGCGAAGGTGCTGGTCGCGGGCGCCGGTGTCGCGGGACTCGCGGCGATCGGCGCCGCGGGTTCCCTGGGCGCGATCGTGCGCGCCACCGACCCGCGCCCCGAGGTCGCCGACCAGGTCAAGTCGCTGGGCGGCGAGTACCTCGCGGTCGAGGCCCCCGACGTCGAGGTCTCCGCGACGGGCTACGCCAAGGAGATGTCGGACGACTACAACGCCAGGGCCGCCGCGCTGTACGCGGCCCAGTGCCAGGACGTCGACATCATCATCACCACGGCGCTGATCCCGGGCCGTCCCGCGCCGACGTTGATCACCGCCGAGATGGTGGCGAGCATGAAGTCCGGCAGCGTGATCGTCGACATGGCGGCCGCGAACGGCGGCAACGTCGAGGGTGTGGTGGCAGGCGAGGCCGCCGTCACCGACAACGGCGTGACGATCATCGGCTACACCGACCTGGCAGGCAGGCTGCCCGCGCAGGCGTCGCAGCTGTACGGCACCAACCTGGTCAACCTGATGAAGCTGATGACGCCCGGCCAGGACGGCGAGCTTGTCCTGGACTGGGACGACGTCGTGCAGCGCTCGATGACTGTCGTGAAGTCCGGCGAGTCGGCCTGGCCGCCGCCGCCCGTGCAGGTGTCCGCGGCTCCCTCGGCCGCCGCGCCCGCGGCCCCGGCGAAGTCGCCGCAGGTCAAGGCTCCCCCGCCGGCGAGCCGCCGCTTCATGGTCGTCGGCATCGGCGCGGCCCTGCTGTTCCTGCTCGCGGCTCTCTCGCCGCAGGCGCTGCAGGGGCACCTGACCGTGTTCGCGCTGGCGATCGTGATCGGCTACTACGTGATCGGGCACGTGCACCACGCGCTGCACACGCCGCTGATGTCGGTGACCAACGCGATCTCCGGGATCATCGTGGTCGGCGCCCTGCTGCAGATCGGTCAGGGCGACACGGCGATCACGGTGCTCTCGGCCGTGGCGATCCTGTTCGCCAGCATCAACATCTTCGGTGGCTTCGCGGTCACTCGTCGCATGCTCGCCATGTTCTCGCGAAGCTGAGGGGCTGACAGATGACCATCGAGATCTCCGCGCAGGCCGCGTACATCGTCGCCGCCCTGCTCTTCATCCTGGCCCTGGCCGGGCTGTCCAAGCACGAGACCGCCAAGGCGGGCAACGCTTTCGGCATGGCGGGCATGGTGGTCGCGCTGGCGGCCACGATTGCGCTCGCCGCGAACCGTGACATCGAGGGCATCGGCCTGGCCCTGCTGATCGGCGCGACGGTCATCGGCGCGGCCATCGGGCTGTACCGGGCCCGCAAGGTCGAGATGACCGGGATGCCCGAGCTGATCGCCCTGCTGCACAGTTTCGTGGGTCTGGCCGCGGTGCTGGTCGGCTGGAACGGCTACCTGCACGTCGAGCACCACCTCGACGGCCCCGAGGCCGCGGCGCTGGCGGCGGCGGACACGCTGGGCATCCACCACGGCGAGGTGTTCATCGGTGTCTTCATCGGCGCGGTGACCCTGACCGGCTCGATCGTGGCGTACCTGAAGCTGTCGGCCCGCATCAAGTCCAACCCACTGATGCTGCCTGGCAAGAACTTCCTCAACCTGGGCGCCCTGGTCGTGTTCGCCGGCCTGACCACGTGGTTCGTGATCGACCCACAGCTGTGGCTGCTGGTCGCGGTCACGGTGGTCGCCCTGTTGCTCGGCTGGCACCTGGTCGCCTCCATCGGCGGCGGCGACATGCCGGTCGTGGTGTCGATGCTCAACAGCTACTCCGGCTGGGCCGCGGCCGCGTCGGGCTTCCTGCTCGAGAACAACCTGCTGATCATCACCGGTGCCCTCGTCGGCTCCTCGGGTGCGTACCTGTCCTACATCCTGTGCCGCGCGATGAACCGGTCGTTCATCTCGGTGATCGCCGGAGGCTTCGGGATCGAGGCCGGCCCGGCGGAGGACAAGGACTATGGCGAATACCGGGAGATCACCGCGCAGGGCGTCGCCGAGATGCTTTCCTCGGCCGACACCGTGATCATCACCCCCGGCTACGGCATGGCGGTCGCGCAGGCGCAGTACGGCGTGGCCGAGCTGACCCGCAAACTACGCGAGAAGGGCGTCGACGTCCGGTTCGGCATCCACCCGGTCGCCGGACGGCTGCCCGGGCACATGAACGTGCTGCTGGCCGAGGCGAAGGTGCCCTACGACATCGTGCTCGAGAAGGCCGAGATCAACGACGACTTCGACGCCCCCGCCGTCGTCCTCGTGATCGGCGCCAACGACACGGTCAACCCGTCCGCGGCGGAGGACCCGGCCAGCCCGATCGCCGGGATGCCGGTGCTCAAGGTCTGGGAGGCCGACAACGTGATCGTGTTCAAGCGGTCCATGGCCTCGGGCTACGCCGGTGTGCAGAACCCGCTGTTCTTCCGCGAGAACTCCGCGATGCTGTTCGGCGACGCCAAGGACCGGGTCGGCGACATCCTCGTGTCGCTCTGACGACCGAAGAAGCCGCACCCCCGAACCGGGGTGCGGCTTCTTCGGTGTTTGCGGGCCGCGTGGCCGGGCACCCTTCGGCAGCGCGGACGAACGGTGGCCATGAACTCTCTCAGCCGCACGGTTCGCAAGGCGATGGCGTTCGTCGAGCAAGGGCGCACCACGGCGGGCAAGGTCGTCGTCTCGATGTGAGCGGTTATGGCGAGCCGCTAAGCAACTAAGAGTGAGATCCAGAGTGTGCCCAGCCGCTCGGCATAGCGTTCGTCGGTCCACCCTCGCTGGTGGACCAGCCGGTTCCACAGCGAGCCGTCGGTCGTGGCCCAGAGGAGGTCTCGGCACTCCACTTCGGACACCGCGAGCCGCCCGGTGGCCGCGGCGGCGCGGGCGTGCACGGTCATCGCTTCCAGTCGCTGCCGGTCGATCTCCGCGAGCATGGCCGCGGCGGCCTTGTCGCTCGCGGCGGCGCCTTGGACGGCGAGGTGTAGGGGCGCGGTGCGGCGCATGACGGCGGTGTTGGCCACCGCGAAGGCGGTGAGGCGGGTCGCGAGGTCCGGTTCGTCCAGCACCGCGCGGAACTCCGGTCGCTCGTGGACCAGCAGGTCTTCGTCGTCGCCGCCGACGGTCACGTCCCACGCCCGGTGCAGCAGCGTGGGCTTGTTCTTGAACCCCGCGTAGACCGTCTCGACGGCCAGGCCCGCGGCCTCGGCGACGTCGGCCATCGTGGTCCGGCCGTAGCCGCGTTCCACGAACAGCGCGCACGCGGCCCGCAGGACACGCCGCTGGTTGTCCCCGGCCTGCTGCCGGCGCCGGGTCGCGTCGTATCGCCTCTTGACTCCCTCGCTCATTAGGCACACTCTAACTGTATTGAACACAGTCCGCATGTATTGGAGTGCGTCATGACCTCACGACTCGACGCGTTCCTCGACGAGATGCTGCCCAAGCAGGTCGCCGCGGAAACCGCGATCCACCGCGGAGACGTCGGACCACGGATCGAGATCTGGTCCAAGCACGACCCGGTGACCATGTTCGGCGCGGCCGTCCCCGTGCGCATGGGCTGGGAGGAGATGAACCGGACGTTCCACTGGGTCGCGACCCGGTTCGCCGACTCGACCGACTTCCGGTTCGAGGTTCTCGCGGCCGGGGCGAGCGGCGATCTCGCCTACACGATCGGCCTCGAACACAACACGGTCGGCGTCGACGGCGCGGAGCCGTCGACCTACACGCTGCGCGTCACCCACATCTACCGGTTCGAGGACGGGGAGTGGAAGATCGTCCACCGGCACGGCGACCTTGTCCCAGCGGACAAGGAGAAGTTCCCGCCCGCGAGGTGACCGACCTACGCTCATCGGATGACGCTGCGGCCGGCGGACCTGCCGGCCGGACTGTCCCGGCTCGCCGACCTGGGCTTCGGACTCATCGTGGGCGAGGCGGTCGGCGTCCCTCGCCGTCGCCCCCGGCCGCGATCTGGGCCTGCCCGACGGTGACGTGCGCGCCGCGATGCACACGGTGGCACCGACCGCGCCGACCGCGCCCGACGAACCTCACGCTGAACCCGAACAGCGGCTCCCCCGAGATCTGGCTGGACTGGACGACGTCGACCGATGACACCGACCCGCCGAACCTGATCCTCTACGACGTCTACCAGAACGGGGTCTTCGCCGAGCACGGCAGCATCGGCGCGGGCGAGACGATCGTGTCCTGCGATTTCACCGGCCCCACCGACGTCGTGGCGCGGGCCGTCGACACATCCGGCAACGTGTCGGGTCCGAGCAACGCCATCACGTTCGACTGCTGAGGCGTGCCTCCGGGGGTGAGGGCGTCTCACCCCCGGAGGCGCGGGTTCAGCGCGGTCCGTACATCCACGGGTTCTTGATGTCGAAGTACGTCGGTGGGCCCGCCATCAGCCCCTGCATCTCGTCCATCTGCGCCTTCAGCTCCGGGGGCGCTTCCTTCTGCTCCCCCTTGCGTGCTTCGGCCTCGTTGGTGAAGAACATCTCCATCGCGTACCGGCCGTCGGGCAGGTTCGCGCCGACGGTGCCGAGCACGTCCGGCCGGAACTCGGCCCACTTGTCCGCGTTCTCCATCGACAGCGCGGCGCCCCGTTGCGGGTCGGTCGCCCGCCCCTCCATGATCTGCACGAACTGGGCCTTCGCCGGGTCGCCCGGCAGGTCCTCCGTGACCTGGTCGCTGTCGAGGAACTCCGCGCCCTGGGGGAACAACTTGGAAGTCTCCTCCCACCAGGCGCCCTGCTCCGGCCGGTCGCTGTTCTGCCGGGCGTGCTCCGGCGTGTCGAACCGCACGAAGCACACGCAGGTGCCGTCGTCGGTCACGCCGCAGGTCGACCCCAGCCACCCCTCCGCTTGGGGAGCGAGGTCTCGCATCCACTTGTCCAACTGCTCGTGCATCCGGTTCGCATCGGACACCTTGCCCTGCACTACCTGCACAAACATGACGAGCCTCCCGATTGCGCGGCCATCGGCCGTCGGTGGCCGGGCCTCCGCAGCCACCGACACTACGACCGCCGCGAGCCCGCCGCCCGCCGATCATCAGCCGAGCCGTCACGTCCAGGTGCGGTCGGGGTCGGCGCCCGCGAGGATGGTCGCCCGGTCCCCCGTGGGCGGGTAGATCCGCTCCTGGTTGATCGTCCGCTTCAGCGCCTTGGCGTCGCGGCGCACGACGGTGCGTTCCAGCCCGGTAGTCAGGATCGCGCCCACGGGACCGAGGTCGAGGCAGGTCGCGTACGGCTCGGCGGTGAACGGGGTGAGCGGCACACCGAGCAGGTCGGCCGCGGCGTTGTGTCCCGCGCGTTTGCCGAGTGGGATGGCGTGTTGGCAGCTCGGCAGAGTCAGGGTGCCGTCACCGGTGTCGGCCGCGGGCGACGTCGCCCGCGGTGAACACAGTGGGGGCCTGCGGGACGCGCAGGTACCGGTCGACGTGGAGCCTGCCCACCGGGTCGAGTCGGCCGCCGACCTTGGCCGTCAGCGGGCCGGCGGCGATGCCCGCGGTCCACACGACGGTCCGCGCCTCGATGGTGGAGCCGTCGCTGAGGTCCACAGTGTCCGGTCCGACAGCGGTGACGGCGACGCCGAGGCGGACTTCGACGTCCAGCTCGGCGAGTGCCGCGCTGATCGTGGGCCGGGGTCCGTCGCCCAGTTGCGGCACGAGGCGGTCGGCAAGCTCGATCAGGCACACCCGGACCTCCGCGGGCGCCTGCGCCACCCGCCGCAGGCGGTCCACCAGTTCGCAGGCGACCTCGATGCCGGTGAACCCGGACCCGACCACCACCGCCGTGAAGCGTCCGGGGCCGTAGGTGTCCGGCAGGCCGCTCAAGTGCCGGTCGAGGGCTTCGGCACTCTCGATCGTGTCGACGTCGTGCACCAGGCTCGCCCCCGCGACCAGCGGTCGGCGGACGCCGCTGCCGGTGGCGAGGACGAGGCGCCCAAAGGGTTCCTGGCCGATTCCCCCATCCGCGCGGACAAGGTCGACCCGCTGGTCGGCGACGCTCATCCCGGTCACCTCGGCCATCGTGCGGCGAACCCCCAGTGGCCGCAGCACGCTGTCCAGGGGGACGCGCATCCGAGAGGGGTCGGCCTCGTAGAGCCTGGGCTTGATCACCAGGTCGGGTCCGGTCGACACGAGCAGGATGTCGAGTTCGCACCCGGCCGCGTCGGCGACGCGGGTCGCCGACATCGCGGCCCAGACGCCCGCGAAGCCGCCGCCGACGATCAACAGGTCAGCCATGGTGTTGGAGTTCCTTTCCGGTCGTGGTCGATTCCGCGACCTCAGGGGTGGGTTCGGAGAGCGTGCGGCTGAGCAGCCAGGCGGCGGCGGGCGCGACGGCGAGACAGGCCAGCGCGACCCGCAGTGAAGTCGACTCCGCGACGGCGGCGACCCCCATGGCGAACACCCCACCGGCCGAGACCGCCAGCCCCAGCGTGACGCCACTCGCTGTCGCCGCCCGGCTCGGCAGGTAGTCCTGGCCCAGCGTGATGTGCAGCGAGAACGGAACGTAGAGGGCAACCGCGGCGAGGAATACCAGGCCGTAGACCGCCTGCCCGGGCATGAGCACGACGCCGGGCACGGCGAGCGAGGCCGCCGCGTAGGCCATCCGCACCGCGCGGACCCGGCCCCAGCGCCGCGCCACGCGGCCGCCGAGCAGGGTGCCGACGGCGCCACCCGCGAACAGGCAGGCGATCGCCACCGTCGCCGACCCGCCGGGACGCTGGGCGACGAACAAGCCGACGAAGGTGCTCAGTCCGATGTAGACGATGGAGCGCAGGACCGTCACCGCGGTCAGCCGCAGGAACGACGGCCAGTCGTCCGCGGTGCGCGGCGGGGCTTGGCCACGAGGGCGGGATCCACGGCGCAGCAAGGGAAGCGTGGCCGCGATCCCGATGATCGCGGGCAGCACGAGATACGGCGTGCCGTCCAGCCCCCGCCAGGCCAGGACCGGGACGGCGAGCAGCGGCGCGACGGCGAAGCCGAGGTTGCCACCCAGGGAGAACCAGCTCATCGCCACCGGTCCCCCGTCGCCGACGGTCCGGGCCAGTCTGGCCGCCTCCGGGTGGTAGGCGGCCACACCGACCCCGGAGAGCGCGACGACGAGCAGCGTGGCGGTGTAGGAGTCCACAACGCCGACCAACCCGGCGCCGAGGCCGGTGGCGGCCATGCCCACGGGAACGAGCCAGGACAGCGACCAGCGGTCGGCGGCCAGCCCGAACAGCGGCTGGGTGAGCGCGGACAGCGCGGTCGCGGCGAGCACGAACCCGGACACGGCCGAGTAGTCATAGCCGCGCTCTAAGACCAGGAACGGGATGAGCACGGGGATGAGGCCCTGATAGAGGTCCACGGCGCCATGACCGACCGACAACAGCACCTTCGGCAGACGTCTGTTTCGCATGCCTGCAGCTTGGCCGCCGGACCCACTGGCAGACTTCCACTATCCTGCCTTGTTATGTCGACTTCCCGCCATCAGCCGACAGCGCCGACCAGGCTCCACCGGTTGGCAGGCGGCGCGCGGATCGACCTGCACCGCCACGACGACCACCAGATCATCTACGCCGCGACCGGCGTCTTGTCGGTGGCGACGGACCGCGGCACCTGGATCGCGCCCGCCACCCGGGCCATCTGGGTGCCCGCGGGCGTTCCGCATGAGCACCGCGCCTACGGGCAGACCGACCTGCACCTGGTCGGACTCGCGGCGGCGGACAACCCACTGAACCTCGACACACCGGCCGTGCTGTCGGTCGGACCGCTGCTGCGGGAGCTGATCGTCGCCTACACCGCCGACCCGTCGGACGGCAGCCCGCAACGCGCTCGGGTGCGCGCGGTGATGCTCGACCAGTTGCGGCAGAGCCCGCAGCAGCCGCTGCGGCTGCCCACCGCGCAAGACCAGCGGCTGGCCGCCATCTGTGCCGCTCTCGACGCGGAACCCGCTGACAACCGCACCCTCGCGGCGCTCGGCGCCCAGGTCGGGGCCAGTGAGCGGACGCTGTCGCGACTGTTCCGCACGGAGTTCGCGATGACCTTTCCGCAGTGGCGCACCCAGCTTCGGCTGCACCACGCGCTCGTCCTGCTGGCCGAGGGCCACGCGGTGACCACGGTCGCCCACCGGTGCGGATGGGCGACGGCGAGCACCTTCATCGACGTGTTCCGCCATGCGTTCGGCCACACGCCGGGCCGAAACCGCTGACTGTCAACGGGTCGGCCCTGCGATGGGAACCTCCACGTCCGAACCCATTCGAACTCCGATGAGGATGGAAGGATCAGCAGCATGGTCGACCTCCGAGAGGCGGCGCGAACCGACGCCCACGGCATCGCCACCGTGCTGGTGCGGTCCTGGCGCGTCGCCTACCGCGGACTGCTCCCCGATGACGTCTTGGCCGGACTGTCCATCCCCGAGCGCGAACAGTTCTGGTCCGATGCCCTCACCGCCCGCCCGCCGCGCACCCATGCCGTCGTCGCGACAATCGAGGACAACATCGTCGGCTTCGCCGCGACGGGTCCGCCGCTCGTGCCCGCGGACCAAGACGACCCCACTCTCGGTGACCTCTACGCGCTCTACCTCTCCCCCGACGTCTGGCGCCGCGGCATCGGCGCCCGACTCCACGCCGCCGCCCTCGACGGGCTCCGGTCCTGCGGCTTCACCCATGCCGGCTTGTGGGTGCTCGACACCAACGACCGCGCACTGGGCTTCTACCTTCACCACGGCTGGACCGACACCGGACGTTCCCAGCTCGACCAAGGCTCCGGGGGCGTCGAACTGCGCGAACGGCGACTCCACCGCGATCTGAGCACCTGAACATTAGTCGCGATGTTGACCATCCGCCTACGCTGCCGGACGTCGGGCAGGTGGGTGAAAGGTGTTGACGATGAAGCTGAGAACCAGTGGGGGCCGCGCGCTGGCCGGCTTGTTCCTGTTCTGCGCGGTGTTCGCCCTGGTGTTCATGATCCGAACCGCCGGCGACCGCGCGACGTGGCCGACGGCCGAGGGCACCGTGACCGAGCGGACCGCCAGCGGGCGCAGCATCTCGGTGGTCGTGTCCTACCCGGGCCCGAACGGCACCGAGGTGGCGAAGGTGGCGGAGACCGGCTCCGCCCACCAAGTCGGCGAGCGCGTCAAGGTTCGCTATGAGGTCACCGACGGCCGGGTCACCGATGTCGCGCTCGACGATGCCCGCCAGGCCCACGTGGTCGTGATCGTCCTCGCGGGCCTGGCCACTCTGGGCGGCCTGTTCTTCAACATCGCCGCCTGGCGCCGCCTCCCGGATTGACCTACTCGGCGTCCATCCGCTCGTAGGCGACGACGAGCTTCTCGGTGAGCACGCTGGTGTCGCCCGCGGCCAGCGACGCGGTCTCCAGGCTCTTCGCCGTGACGTCGGCCAACCGGTAGCGCTTGATCGGCGCGCCCTCGGCGTCGTAGACGGTGATCGCGACGACCTTCGGTGGAGTCTTCGCGAACTGCGTGTCCTTCAACCACTTCTCGAAGCTGTTGTCGGCCGTGACGGCGCGCGTGAAGGTGACCTCACCTGCCTTGTGCCTGCCCGGCAGCTTGCTGACGACGTATTTCCCGTCGGCGGCGTTCTGCTTGACCTCGACGGCGTCCGTTCGCGCCTTCAGGCCTGCGATCTCGTGGATCCCCTCGATCCGCACACCGTCGACCTCCAACCCGTACGAGTGGCCGATCGAGCCGTCGAGATCGGGAAGTGCCATGAGCTGTCCACCTTTCTGATCACTTAGGACGAGACTGCTGCCACCGGGGAGTGGCGTCAACTCGACCGCGAACAGGCGACCTGAGCCATATTGGTGCCATTTTGAGCCAACATGGTTGTGCGTGGTGCCACGAGGTGCCATAGTGGTGCCATGGACCTGACACCGTATGTGGATTCGCTCGGTCGTGAGCTGCTGACGGTCGCCGAGACCGGTGGCGGGGACGCCGGCGCCCTGATCGAGCGGCTGACTGTGTCGATGGAGTCGGCGATTCGGCTGACCCTGCTGGAGGCATTGTCGGCCGCCGCTGACGAGATCACCCGCGACCTGGCTCCCGGGTCGGTTCAGGTGCGGCTGCGGGGACGCGACCCGAACTTCGTGGTGGCGGCCGGACAGGCCGAGCAGCCGGTCGGGGACACCCCGGAGCCCGCGCCCATCGACGACACCCTGGCGGGCTTCGACGACGGCCCGGCGACCCGGATCAACGTCCGGCTGCCCGAACAGCTCAAGGCCGCGATCGAGGAGGCCGCGAGCCGGGAGGGCCGGTCCGTCAACGCCTGGCTCGTCCGGGCCGCCTCGACCGCACTGCAGGGCCCTGAGCGCGATCACGGCTCCGACCGGCGCGGCAAGCGCGGGGCGCAGCGCTACACCGGCTGGGCGCGCTGACCCGGCCCCGAACTCTTCAACGCCCCCACCAGCGGGGATGTTCTTCCGACACACCATGAGGGGACAGCCATGCCTGTTTTCGCCACCGAGGAACCGATTTCCGTGACGATCGAACTCGCCGTCGGCGACGTGCGGATCGTCGCGACCGACCGGACCGACACCGTCGTCGAGGTGCGGCCGAGCGACGAGTCCGACGAGTCCGATGTGGAGGCCGCGCAGAAGACCCGGGTCGAGTACGCCGACGGCACACTGCTGGTCCGCGGGCCGAAGTCACGCGCCCTCGACTTCTCCAAGAAGACCCGGTCGGTCGACGTGCTGATCGAACTCCCCGCGGGCTCGAAGGTGCACAGTGACCTGTCGGTCGCCGATGTCCGCACCACGGGTGTGTTGGGCGAGTGCCGGTTCAAGACCTCGGTCGGGCACTTCCGCCTCGACCGGACCGGCCCGCTGCGCCTGGACACCTCCGGTGGCAACGTCACCATCGAGGCGGTCGCGGGCAACGCCGAAGTCGCCACGGGCACCGGGCGGATCACGATCGGCGAGATCGGCGGCGCCGCCGTCATCAAGAACTCCAACGGCAACACCGACCTCGGCACGGTCACCGGCGAGTTGAAGGTCCGCTCGGCCAACGGCGACATCACCGTCGACCGGGCGCGGGCGAAGGTGGAAGCCAAGACCGCCAACGGAAGCATCCGCGTCGGCGAGGTCGCGCGCGGCGTGGTCACGCTGAACACGTCGGCGGGCGACCTTGAGATCGGTGTCGCCGAGGGCACCGCCGCCTGGCTCGACCTCAACACCGGACACGGGCGGGTGCACAAGACGCTGGACGACGTCAGCCAGGGACCGGACAAGTCCGAGGAGACCGTCGAAGTCCGCGCGCACACCGCATACGGCGACATCACCGTCCGCCGTTCCTGAATCTCTCGAAGGGGGAACCACCATGACCACGAACCAGCCCGCGATCACCGCCACCGGACTGCGCAAGTCGTTCGGAGACCACGTCGTGCTCGACGGAATCGACCTACATGTCCCACGGGGGACCGTTTTCTCCCTCCTCGGCGCCAACGGCGCGGGCAAGACCACCATGGTCAAGATCCTGTCCACGCTGATCAACGCCACCGGCGGCACCGCGACGGTCGCGGGCCACGACCTGGCCGCCGACCCGGACGCCGTCCGCGCCGCGATCGGCGTCACCGGGCAGTTCTCCGCGGTCGACAACCTGTTGACCGGCCAGGAAAACCTGATCCTGATGGCCGACCTGCACCACCTCGGCCGCGCCGCGGGCAGGCGCCGCGCCGCCGAGCTGCTCGACCAGTTCGACCTCGTCGAAGCGGGCAAGAAGGCCGTGTCGACCTACTCCGGCGGGATGCGGCGGCGGCTGGACCTCGCGATGACGCTGGTCGGCTCCCCGCAGGTGATCTTCCTCGACGAGCCGACCACCGGCCTGGACCCGCGCAGCCGCCGCGGCATGTGGCAGATCGTGCGCGACCTCGTCGCCGGCGGCGTCACCATCTTCCTCACCACGCAGTACCTGGAGGAAGCCGACGAACTCGCCGACCGGATCGCGGTCCTCGAGCACGGCAAGATCGTCGCCGAGGGCACCGCGGACGAACTCAAGCGACGCATCCCCGGCGGCCACGTCCAACTGCGCTTCGCCGAGGTCCGCGACCTCGAATCCGCCGCCCGCGCCCTGGGCCAGGTCTCCCGCGACAGCGACACCCTCGACCTGCGGGTGCCGCACGACGGCAGCCTCCGCTCGCTCAAGGGCCTGCTCGACCGGCTCGACAGCGCCTCGGTCGAGGTCGACTCGCTGAGCGTGCACACCCCCGACCTGGACGACGTCTTCCTCGCCCTCACCGGCAACCCCAAGAACGAGAAGGTGGCCTCCCGATGAGCACCATGGTGATCAACCCCGTCACGAAGCCGCTGACCCACGCGCTGACCGACTCGGCGACGATGCTTCGCCGCAACCTCAAGCGAATGCTGCGGTACCCGTCCATGACGGTGATGCTCGTCGGCATGCCGGTCGTCTTCCTGCTGCTGTTCGTCTACGTCTTCGGCGGCACCCTCGGCGCCGGGATCAGCGGCGCCTCCGGCGGGCGCGCGCAGTACGTCAACTACGTCACCCCGGCGATCATCCTGATGACGATCTCCGCCGCCGTCCAGGGCACCGCGATCTCGGTCGCCATGGACATGACCGAGGGCATCGTCGACCGGTTCCGCACCATGTCGATCGCCCGCGTGTCCGTCCTCACCGGACACGTCCTCGGCAGCCTGATCCAGACGATGTTCAGCATCACCGTGGTCATCGGAGTGGCGCTGCTGGTCGGTTTCCGCCCCACGGCGAGCGTCGGCGACTGGTTCGCCACCGCCGGTGTGCTGGTGATGATGACCTTCGCCCTCGTGTGGCTGTCGGTCGCGCTGGGCCTGGCGAGCAGGAGCGTCGAGGCGTCGAGCAACGTCGGGATGCCGCTGATCCTGCTTCCTTTCCTGGGCAGCGGATTCGTGCCCACCGACTCGATGCCCACGGTGCTGCGCTGGTTCGCCGAGTACCAGCCGTTCACCCCGCTCATCGAGACCCTGCGCGGCCTGCTGATGGGCACGCCGATCGGCGACAACGCCGTCATCGCGGTCGCGTGGTGTGTCGTCATCGCGCTCGGCGGCTACCTGTGGTCGAAGAAGCTGTTCAACCGCGAATCCACGCGATAGTTCACTTTCCGCCGAAGCTCCGCGGCCGCGGTCAGGCCGCGGAGCCTTGTCGGGTTCAGCACGCAGGCACTTGTCGCGCGGCGGGTTCCGTGATGATGTTGAGGAGGGAGGGTGATCGCCGATGATGCGTGCGGTGTGGAACGGCGTGGTGCTGGCGGAGGCGCCGACGACGGTGCGGGTGGAGGGCAACCACTACTTCCCGCCCGACTCGCTGCGCCGGGAGTTCTTCGTGGAGAGCCGGACCAAGTCGGTGTGCCCGTGGAAGGGCCTGGCCCGCTACTACACGGTGACGGTGGACGACGAGGTCAACCGGGACGCGGCCTGGTACTACCCACATCCCAGTCCCCTGGCCCGACGGATCAAAGACCACGTCGCGTTCTGGCACGGTGTCCAGGTGGAGGGCGAACCCGAAGGTGACCGCCCTGGTCTGCTGGAGCGGCTGCCCACGTTGCTTGGCGGGAAGCGCACCACAGGTCAGGTGGCCCCGCCTCAGTAGTTCTCAGTAGTTGAAGTCCGGCGCGTCGACGGGGACGACCGGAGGCCATGGGTTGTGGTGCAGGGCGTCCTCGGTGATGGCGGTGCCGTGGAACCAGCCATGTGTCCGGTCGGCCGCGGTGGTCTCGTGGGCGTCGATGTAGTCCAGGTGCAGCCACGACCAGACCTCATGTGATGGGCACGGCCCGGTCCGCGGGCTCGGATCGCCGACCACCTCGGATTGGACGAGGACGTCGAGGTGGTAGGCGGCGGAGAACCAGCGCGCGGTGTCGCGCTCGGCGGAGCAGACGTCACGGTGCCACGTGGTGCTCGAAGCGTCGTCGCTGCCCAGGCCACCCGCGCCGATCGACCGTGCGGCCATCCGTCGCACCAAGGGCACGGAGTCCCGCAGCGAGTCGAACTGCCCGCGGGCGACCAGCGCGTTGGCGTAGTGGCCGGGGCCGTTGACGGAGATCAGCAGCCCGCCCGGCACCCGGCGGTCGTGGTGGCGGCGCAGGTGCGCGCCGGTGTGGAAGAGCTGCACGCTTGCCTTGAACACCCGCAGGACGCCGTCCTTGCCGCGCAAGGGAATCGCCTCGGTGTAGATGACATCGGGCTGGACCGGCGCCCATTCGACCAGGTAGAGCGAGGCGAGGTCCGCCGAGAGCCGCACCAGTTCCTGACTTGGGCGCGCGTGGGCGAGCCGCGCGCTGTTGAACATGATGAGGAACGCACTGCTCTCCCCCAGCGCCGCCTGTTCCTTCCAGCCGCGCCGGGCGTCCGCGATCCGGGCGGCCACCGCCGCCCACCCGGCGTCCATTGTGGAGTCGTCGATCCAGCACAGCGTCATGCCCAGACCTTTCGCCGCCGCACCGGACTTCGTCGCCACCCGGCCGAAGACACACGGCTGGTGGCGGGTCACCCAGTCCAGGAACGCGGCCCGTTTCGCCTCCTCGGGCGCCGCTGACAACAGCACCTGATTCGCCGCGTCGATGTCGGGACCGTACGACGTGCCGGGCGGAAACCGCGGGAGACGGTCGAGCACGTCGGGTGTGAGAGCAGCGGACACCACGTCCATGGCCACCTCGAGGTCGAAGATCCGCGCCGCCCCAGCCTGGCCAACCTTCGGCCCGCCCGCCAAAGCGACCACACGATCAGGTGAAACCGATCGGACCCGGTCGAGGATCCGTCAAGAGGCGCACCTATCCCTGCCACGTCACACAGTTCGGCCGCTTCCCGCCGCTCGTCAGCAGCTGCCACATGGCTTGCTTCACCAGGTCCAGTGACACTTCAGAGTCAGCCGGAAAGTCGTGGCCAGTGCCGAAGTAAGCAAACTCAACCCCATC
>NZ_JBOHGC010000505.1:0-9316 GCF_050699995.1 Actinokineospora sp.
GGACCGCGGTGCGCGGTCCAGGTCCGGCGGAACCGAGGATCGGGTGGTTCTCAGATGGTGAGTGGCCAAGTGTCGATCCTGCCGGTGTACCGCTCGCCGAACCTTCTCGTCGGCAGCAGGGCGCCCACACCCCGGGGCATGCGGACTGGACGTGCCGACCGTGTCCCGCGTGCCCGCCGCGATCCGGCGCTCCACAGTGGACGACATGACCGTCCGAGGATTGGTGACCGCGATGCCTGAGCAGGAAAGCACTTCGACGCCGCAATGCTGGTGTTGTGGCGATCAGTACCCGGAATCAGAGCTGGTGCGCTTGGGCGAACACCCCGAGGTCGGCATCTGCCTCGACTGCGCGCGATCGCTGCGCCGACGCGCCAACGCGCGGTATGACGAACGGCGCCCTTCGCCCGCCGCTCGGCTGCGCGCCGCGACCGACGCCGTTCGTCAAGCCGTGATCAGGAAGGGATGGCACGAGCGCGGCACGGTGGGCGCGTTATTGCGTCGTATCGACCGGCATCTGCCGTAGGCCTCGTCCGACCGCCTGGCGCAGTCGTCCAAGGCGGCACGTGACGACTGCGGGTGGCCGACGCCTACGAGGGCTACACCGGCTACCTCGACTCGTGGAGCCTCACCTGCTGATCACCATGCAGGCGGTTCGGCGGTGACGTCACCACTCCCAGCGCATTCCCCAGACACCCACCGACGCATTGGTGAACACCGTGTGGACCTGGCCGTGCGAATTCACGGTGAGTTCCCGGAGGTCTTCCAGCGGATCGGCGTGGTTGGGCGCGTGCACCGAGAAGCAGCGTCGCGGCCGGAGCGACTGGTCGAACGTGGCCTGGGCGATGAAGGTGCTCACGGGCGCCCAGAAGGCCCTGGTGTGCTGCAGCGCTCGACCGTGGGAGTGGAACCGGGTGGTCTGGTCGACGATGATCGTCTCGCCCGGGGGGAGTTCGTGGTCGAACTCCAGCTTGCACACCAGGTAGCCGCTCTCCGGGTCCCACCGGCGGTCCACCAGGGACGCTCCGCGGAAGGTGGTCTCGGGCATCTCGGGGTCGGGATGCTCGACCCACGAGATGTCGAAGTAGTGCCTGGTCGGTGCGGTCGCCCGCATGACCTGCCGGGTTTTGAGCGCGCGTTCGACGCCGTCCGCGTCGAACTCGACGTGGTCGTCGACGGCGACGTAGCGCAGCGTCTGGTACTCGGGCATCCGCAGGTAGGTGGCCAGCCTGGGCAACTCGTCGAGCGGCCACAGGTCGAGCACGGGCGCGCCGGGGGCTTGGTCGGCGGGCGGCCGTCCACGCGGTCTCGGGGGTGGCAGCAGCGCGATCAGCGAACCCGCGGGCACCCGCAGGACGCCTTCGAGGGCGATCAGGGCCTCGATCGAGTCGTGTCGCTCGGGTTGCCTGCGGCCGGTCTGCCAGTAGCTCAGGGTGGCCGTGCTGACGGTGATCCCGCGGGCCGCGAGGTGCGCGCGAAGCCGTTCGAGGCTCAGCCCCCGTGTTCTGATCGCGAGACCAAGTGCGTCGTGGAACCGCACCGCCGCCATTGCCGCGCCGGTGTCCTCGCTCATCCCGGTGCGCCCTTCGATCGCGTGCAGATCCGAAGAGCATAAGCCGACGCCGCGCGGCCCGCAGCCGTCAACGGGTTTCCCTCGAATCCAGTGAATCCCCGAGGGGTGACGGTGGCCGACCGCCCTGCTTAACCTCTGTCCACACACACCACCTCCCCCTGCTGAGGTAACAGATGCCATCACGAGGAATCCCGCGTACCCCCGCCGCGCTGCTCGTCGCGGGATTACTCGTGGCCGGTGCGGCGATCGCGCCCGCCCAGGCCACCGCCAACCTCGCCCAGCCTGGTGCGGCGACCGTCGACGCGCTGGACACGGCCGAGCGGTACGACCAGTTCATCGTCAAGTTCCGGGCCGGGACCGGGCCGAAGCAGGAGCCCGGCCGCCGCGCCGACGCGTTCCGCGCCGCGGCGCCCCCGGGCGTGGAGGTCTCCGAGTCGAGGACGCTCGCGGTCGGCGCGCAGGTCGTGCGCACGTCACGCCCGCTGGGCAAGGGCGACGCGGAACGTCTCATCCGGGCGCTCGCCGCGCGCGGCGACGTGGAGTACGCGGAGCCCGACGTGCGCGCGGAGGCGGCGCTGGTGCCGAACGACTCCCGGTACGCCGACCAGTGGCACTACCAGAGCGGGCCGGGCGGGGCGCGGCTGCCGGTGGCCTGGGACTGGGCAGACGGAGACGGGTCTGTCGTCGCCGTGTTGGACACCGGGGGCAGCGCGCACCCGGACCTCGACGCCAACACCGCGGCCGGGTACGACTTCATCAGCGACTCAGCCGAGGCCCGCGACGGCGACGGACGCGACGCCGACGCCGCGGACCAGGGCGACTGGACACCCGTCGGGGCCTGCGGACGCAACGACGACGGCAGCCCTGACCCGGCGTCTCCTTCGGACTCCTCGTGGCACGGCACCCACGTCGCGGGCACGATCGCCGCGGTCAGCGACAACAACGCAGGCGTCGCCGGCGTGGCGCCGCGCGCACGGGTGCAGCACGTCCGTGTGCTGGGCCGCTGCGGTGGCACCACCGCCGACATCGTCGACGGCATCGTGTGGGCATCCGGCGGCGCGGTACCGGGCGTCCCGGCCAACACCACCCCGGCGCACGTGATCAACATGAGTCTCGGCGGGTTCGGGCCCTGCACCCGGGTGTACCAGGACGCGATCGACTCCGCCGTGGGGCGGGGCACGTCGGTCGTGGTCGCGGCGGGCAACGACAACCGGAACGCCTCGCAGGACTCGCCCGGCAACTGCTCGCGCGTCATCAACGTGGCAGCCTCGAACACCCAGGGCGCCCGGTCGTACTACTCCAACTTCGGCCCGGTCGATCTCACCGCGCCCGGCGGCGAGATCGCGACGAAGACACTCAGCTTCTGGCTCTGGGCGAGGACCGACGAGACCGCCCCGGCGGCGATCGACACCCTCGACGTGCAACTCACCACGCAGGCGGGCACCGTGCTGCAGACCCTGGCCACCTACTCGAACACCGACGCGACCGGCGGCTATGTCAAACGCTCGGTCAGCCTGACACCGCACCTGCGTGACCGGACCGGCCAGACGCTCGCGATCAGGTTCGTCGCACGGGAGAACAATGGCCTCGCGACCAGCTTCATCATCGACGACGTGACCCTGAACGACGGCGCCACACCCAACCGGCTCACCAACCCGAGCTTCGAAGCCGGTCAGCTGGGCTGGACGGCCGGGCAGGGCCTGATCGGGAACTGGCCGGACGCCCCGGCCCGGACAGGAACCTGGAAGGCGTGGCTCGGCGGCAGCGGCAGCGCGGGCACGACCACCATCGCGCAGCAGTTCCTGGTCACCGCCGTCAACGAGCACCACGGCGTGCTGTCCACGATCAACACCGGTGCCACGGTCCCCGTCCAGCCCGGCTACCGATACATGGACGGGACGAGCATGGCCGCCCCGCACGTCGCCGGGGTGATCGCCCTGATGCTCGACGCCGACCCGGACCTCACCCCGGCGCAGATCGAAGCGCTGCTCAAGGAGACGGTGCGCCCGCTGCCAGGAGCCTGCTCCGGCGGCTGTGGCGCCGGGCTGCTCGACGCCCGGGAGGCCGTCGACGCCGCCGGGAGCGGCCAGGCGCTGACCAACCGCGGGTTCGAGTCCGGCGCCACCGGGTGGACCGCGGACCCGGGGGTGATCACCACCAGCGGGCTCGCCGCGCGCACCGGGACCGGAAAGGCACTCCTCGGCGGCGACGGGACCGAGCGCACCGAGCGGCTGTCCCAGCGGGTCACCATCCCGGCCGACAAGACCATGGCGTTCCTGCGGTTCTGGCTGCGGGTGGACACCTTGGAGACAGAGAACGTCGTCTACGACACCCTGCGGGTCGACGTGGTCGACTCGGCAGGCCGGACCACGACCCTCGGCACCATGTCCAATGTGGACAAGTCGTCGGGCTACGTGCGGGTGAACTTCGATCTCTCCGGGTACGCGGGCCAGACGATCACGCTCCGCTTCACCAGCGAGGAGGACTCCAGCCTGCGCACCTCCTTCGTGCTCGACGACACCTCGGTGACCGTGTCGTAGACCCGGAAACTCCGTCAGGTCCGAGTGCCCCGCCGACCGGCGGGGCACTCGGCTGGCCTCAACCGCCAGACGCGTTGCCCGCTCACGCAACTCCTCCGGGTACTTCCGTGGTGCCGCCATGACGGTGAATCCTGCGGGTGTTCGATGTCTCCATCAAACCCGGGGCGCACCGATCGGCCTCCGCAAGCGCGCCATGTCACCGTCGAACCAGTTCGGTGAACCACCGCTCCCCCTGATGAGCAAGCCAACCAACCTCAAACCCAGCAACGCGAGCAGCAGCGGGAACCGCATCGGCACCCAACATCGCCCAGTCGAACCAGGGCCCGGTACGGGTGCGCCGAGCCAGCCGCGCCCGCGACGGACGCAGGCCAATGCCAGGCCGTTGGGCTTCGATCAGCGCGGAACCACCTGAGGCCGGCAACTGCCGCAGTCGGCGCGGCAACCGCACAGGGTCGCCGCCGATGCCGATGTTGCCGTCGGCGAGCAGGATGTGTCGCCAGTGGCCTTCCCTGGGCAGCGGGCCGTAGACATCGCGCCGCAGAGCTGTCGCGCCGCCGGCTCGGGTCATGGCGACGGCGATGGGTGAGACGTCCACACCGAGGGCAGGCACGCCGCGGCGGATGAGTGCGGCGGTGAGTCTGCCGGGGCCGCATCCGACGTCGAGGGTGGGGCCCGCGCACCGGTCGAGCATGATCTCGTCGGCTGGGCAGGCGGCGGCGCGCCAGCGGTCAGTGGACAGTTCGACGCGTTCGCCGGTGGCCAGTTCCAGCCAGCACACGGTGTCGCGCAGACTTGGGCCGAAGATGTCGTTCATACGGCCGCCCCGACGCGGGCGAGTGCGGCGGCGAAACGGGTCCCGGGGATGTCCGCGGCGACCCTCGTGGCGTCGGCCATGGTGTCCACATCGGACAGGGCAGGCAGATCGCGCACAGTCAGGCCGTTGTCCCGCAGGGCGCGCAGGGTTCGGGCGCCGGTGTCGGGCCTGGAGGTGGGGATGAGCCGCAGGATCTCGGCGTGGGCGGGGTCGCGCAGGCCCAGCGCCCACCAGCCGCCGTCGTCGGCCAGGCCGATGGCGGCGTCGGCGTTGTCGAGGTGGGTGGCCGCTTCGGTGAGGAGCTTGGGGGTGATCTGCGGGGTGTCCATACCGATCTGGACCACGCGGCGCCCGGGGAAGCGGGCGGCGGTGTCAGCGTGGGCGGCGGCGAGCCGGTCAGGGAAGTCGGCGCCGCGTTGCGGGATCACCGTGCAGCGCCGTAGCAGTTCGGCCAGTTCCCACGCTCGGCGCGCGTCGCGCAGGGAGCCTGCGAGGGCGACCACGGGGATCGTGGCGGGGGTGGCCAGGACCGCGTCGAGGGTGTCGAGCAGGGCGGCCGCGGCGAGGTCGGCGGCCTGGTGCGGGGTCGCAGCGGGACACAGCCGGGTCTTCGCCTGCCCGGGAACGGGTGCTTTGGCGAGCACGAGCACGCAGGTCATCGCAGCACCCCCGCCATGTCGCGGATCGCGCGGGCGGTGCCGCGCACCGAACCCGACACCTTCGACTTCGTGCCCTTGGTGCGCGGCCGGTAGGCGACGTCGAGTTCGATGACGGTCCAGTTGGCCTGGGCGGCGAGCAGCAGCAGTTCCAGCGGGTAGCCGAAGGCGCGGTCGCGCACGCCGAGGTCAAGCAGGTCGGTGCGCCGGACCGCGCGGGCGGGGGCGATGTCGGAGACCGGGAGTCCGCGTCGGCGCAGCAGGGCGGCGAGCACGGCGTTGCCCGCGCGGGCATGCCATGGCCAGGCCCCGGGGCCGGTGGGGACGCGTCGGCCGACGGCGAGCCGGGTGCGGTCTAGTGCGGCGACCAGGGCGGGCAAGTCCCCGGGGTCCAGGGACCCGTCGGCGTCGAGGAAGCACACGACGTCGGTCTCCGCGTGTTCCAGGCCCGTGTGCACGGCCGCGCCGTAGCCTTTGCGCGGTTCGTGCACGACGGTCGCGCCGCAGCGGGCGGCCACCTCGGGTGATCCGTCGACCGATCCGTTGTCCACCACGATCGCCCGGTAGCCGGCGGGCAGCGCGGCGAGCACGCCGGGCAGGGCGGCGGCTTCGTCCAGACAGGGGAACACAACATCGACCGGGTCCATGAGCTGACGGTAAGTCCGCCGCGGACGGTCGGGAACCGTTGCGGTGCTTACCAAATCATGACGTCGGCGCAGATCTTACGAAGTGCTGACGAACCCGCTCGGCGTCAAGCGGGTACCCAGAGCGCCGGTTATGGTCGGACCGGTGTCCGCCCCCGCGCCACCGCGCCCGAGCCTGTCCGACCACCGCTCCGACCTGCTCGTCGCAGCGGGAGCGCTGCTGTTGGTCGCCGTGGCGGCGGGCGTGGGGTGGGTGTTCGGGATCCGTCTGTTCGGTGACCGGCATTTCCCGGGTGCGCCCTCGACGTTCGGTGAGTGGCCGGTGCTGGGTGAGTGGCTCCCCCACGTCGGGCCCGGCACCCCGGCCGCGGTCTTGCTGGCGGCCGGCGCGGTCCTGTGGGGTCCGGCGCTGGTTGCCCGGCTCAGCATGCGTGCCGCGTTGGCCCTCGGATACGTGTTCGCGGTCGCGTGGACGTTCGCCCTGGCCATGGTTGACGGGTGGGACCGCGGGGTAGCCACTCAACTGACGTCGCGGGACGAGTACCTGGCCGCGGTCCCCGGGATCACCGATGTCTCGGTCATGCTGCGGACGTTCACCGGCCGCATCCTCGACTTCCAGCCGGACTCCTGGATCACCCACGTCGCCGGGCACCCGCCGGGCGCGACGCTGGTGTTCGTCGGCCTGGACCGGGTCGGGCTCGGCGGCGGGGCGTGGGCGGCGGCGGTGTGTGTGCTCGTGGGGGCGCTTGTCGCGGTGGCGGTGCCGGTGGCGCTGGCGGGGGTGGGCAAGCCCGGTGTGGCCCGCTCGGCGGTGCCGTTCGTGGCGCTGTTCCCGGGTGCGGTGTGGATGGGTGTCTCGGCGGACGCCCTGTTCGCGGGGGTGACCGCGTGCGGGGTGGCGCTGCTGGTCCTCGGCGCGCGCAGGCCGGTGGCGGCGGTGGCGGGTGGGGTGGTGCTCGGGTTCGGGCTGTTCCTGTCCTACGGGCTGGTGCTGATCGGTGTGGTCGCGTTGGCGGTCGTGGTCGGCAATCGGGACTGGCGTGGGCTGGCGTTGGCGGCGGTCGGCGCGCTCACCGTGGTGGGGGTGTTCGCCGCCGCGGGGTTCTGGTGGTCCGACGGGTATGACCTGGTGGTCGAGCGGTACTACCAGGGCATCGCGAACGACCGCCCGTATGCGTACTGGGTGTGGGCGAACCTGGCGTGCCTGGTGCTCGCGGTCGGTCCGGCGGCGGTGGCGGGGCTGCGGCGGGGTCGGGCGGTGCCGGTGGTGGTGTGGGCGGCGGTGGCCGCGGTGGCGCTGGCGACGCTGTCGGGGCTGTCGAAGTCGGAGGTGGAGCGGATCTGGCTGCCGTTCGCGGTGTGGGTGGTGGCCGCGGCCGCGGTGCTGCCCGCCCGTTCGCACCGGTGGTGGCTGGCGGCTCAGGCTGTGACCGCGCTGGTGGTCAACCATGTGCTGCTCACGAACTGGTGAGTTCTGACGGTTGTCTTACGCACCTTCGCGACTGGGGGCGGGGCGCGGTGTGTGGTCGTAGCGTCGACCGCATGCGAGTGTTGATCACCGGTGGCGCCGGTTTCGTCGGGTCCCATGTCGCCGACCTGATGGTCGAGCAGGGCCACGACGTCGTCCTGCTCGACAACCTGCTCCCGCAGGCCCACGGGTCCGGCCAGGTCCCGCAGTGGTCCCGGGACCTGGTGCGCGGCGATGTCCGCGACCCGGACGTGCTGGCGCGGGTGCTGCGCGGGGTGGACGTCGTGTGCCACCAGGCGGCGATCGTCGGGCACGGTGTCGACCCGTCCGACGCGCCGGAGTACGCCTCGCACAACGACTTCGGCACCGCGGTGCTCTTGGCGGCGATGCACCGGGGCGGAGTTCGCAGGCTGGTGCTGGCCTCGTCGATGGTCGTCTACGGGGAGGGCCGCTACGAGTGCGCCGAGCACGGTGTCGTGCGGCCCACCGCGCGCCGTCAGACCGACATCGACGCGGGCCGGTTCGAGCCGGGGTGCCCGCGGTGCTCGTCGCCGCTGGTGTCGCGGCTGGTCCCGGAGGACGCGCCGTTCGACCCGCGCAGCACCTATGCCGCGACGAAGGCGGCGCAGGAGTACCTGGCCTCGGCGTGGGCGCGGCAGACCGGCGGGCAGGTGTGGGCGTTGCGGTACCACAACATCTACGGTCCCCGGATGCCGCGCGACACCCCGTATGCGGGGGTCGCGTCGCTGTTCCGGTCCTGTTTGGAGCGTGGGGAGGCGCCCACGGTCCTGGAGGACGGCGCGCAGCGGCGTGACTTCGTCCATGTCGCCGATGTGGCCATGGCCAACGCGCTGGCCGTGGCGACCGCGGTCGACCCGGGGACGCTGGTGCCGGTCAATATCTGCTCGGGCACCCCGCACACGGTCGGGGACATGGCGATTGAGCTGTCGAAGGCGTGCGCCGGTCCCCCGCCGCGGGTGGTCGGCGGCGCGCGCCCGGCCGACGTCCGGCACATCGTGGCCGACCCGAGCGCGGCGCGCGCGCTGCTCGGGTTCACCGCGAAGGTGCCGTTCAGCGTCGGGGTCCGTGAGTTCGCCACGGCGCCGCTGCGCCTGTCCATGGGGTGACAGGACCCGGATCTCGGCGCTGGGCGGGCCGGTCCACGACCTGCACCTGATTGTCAACCCGACCGCGATCGGCGCGGGCATGCCCGTCTTCCCCGAGGGCGCGTGCCAGCAGCTCCAGCTCGTCGGCGCGCACCCTGTCAAGTGCGGCATCACCGCGATGCACTACCAGCCGACGAGCTCTGGTGACCGAGGTGAGCGACGCCTGCCTGTGCGCCGTGGATCCACTATGGCGAGACGGAGTGCCCTGAGGACGGGGAAGAGGACCACCAGGACTGGGATCGGACGGACGTGGCGACCTTCGCGATCGAGGGCGACACGCTGACGGTGTACCAGGATCCGCGATGGCCCAGCCACTACATCGCTGACTCAAGCTAGCCGGACCTTCCTGGCTTTCTTGATCGTTTGGCGTGTCGTCCTTGCTGGCACTGGAGAATCCAGCATCCAGGGTGTATTACCTAAACGTGCCCTCGATCGTCGGTAAACGCATCAGCGGGAAG
>NZ_JBOHGC010000506.1:0-2259 GCF_050699995.1 Actinokineospora sp.
CCCCGCTCCCCTCTGTGGCGATCATCGGCACGTGGTACTGCCGCAGGATGCCGACGATCTCGTCGTGTTTGCGTGCGAGCACCGAATCGATTCGCGCGCTGAACGCCTTATCGGACCGCCGCACCGCCATGGCGATATCGAATGCGAAAGGCATCCCCGACGCCGCGTCGGAGTCGGGCAGCGCGACGAGCGTGAGCGGCACCGGGGCTCGACTGGCGTAGTGGCCCGCTAGCGGACCCCACACGATCGCCACGTCCACGGTGCCGTTCGCGACGGCGTCGATGATATGGTGCGGGCGGTCGGCCGTCGGCGTGTAAAACGTATGGAAGCCGACGAGGTTGCCCACGACCCCGCGGGCGCTGAGGGCGTGCGCGGGCGGGGTGTTGGTGTAGTCGTAACCGATCAGGTTCACGCCGATCTTCAGGTGCCGCAGCACCGTGTCGTCCAAGGAACGGATGTCGAGGTTCCGGCCCTGGCGGTAGACGAAGTAGTACGTGGAGCGGTAATACGGTCTGGTGGTCAACACCGGGTCGAAGCCTTTGGGGACGCCGACGATCAGGTCGCACAGCCCCGCCCGGAGCGTGTTCCGGACGAAGCCGCGGCGGTGCGGCCACCACACGTTGACCAGCGAATCGCCGAGCTCCGCGGCGATGAGCTGGGCGATCTTGTTCTCGAAGCCCTCTTGCCGCTCGTTCGAGAACGGGAGGTCGTCCGGGTCGGCACAGACGCGAAGCACGGGCGGCTCCGGCGTCCGGGCGCTCACCACGACCGCCATCGACGTCGCGAGGAGGAGTAATCCGGCGACCTTCGCTCGTGTGCCGATCATCGGGCTCCCTGGCGCGCGGCGCCGGCGTGTGAAGAACAACTGTCACCGGCATAGTACACCCGGTGCCGGAGGCTGTTCGCTCCGACACCGGGTGACTGTGCGCTGCGTGTTACCGAATCCTTAGGGCAGGGCGAACACCGTCAGCACCCCACCCTGCGTGCTGAAGCTGGACACATCGCCGAACGCGCCGAGCGCGCCCAGCCCAGCCGTGGGATCTTCCGGCCCGATCCCCGCAGCGACGCCGATGCCGGCCCAGCCGCCCACGCCGGAGAGGACGGCGACGTACTGCTTGCCATCCGGCCCGGTGTAGGTCATCGGGTTCCCGATGATGCCCGACGGCGTCTTGAATCTCCACAGCTCCGCGCCGGTCCGGGCATCGACCGCCTTGAGCCAGCCTTCCATCGTACCGTAGAAGACCACGCCGCCCGCCGTCGCGAGTGCGCCGCCGTAGGCCGCGAGGTTCTCCTTGATTTCCCACTTGACCGAGCCGGTCGTCGCGTCCCAGGCGATGAAGCGACCGCGGTGGCCGCCCGGGCCCGGATACATCCGCACGATCGCGCCGACGTACGGCTGACCGGCCGAGTACTTCACCTCGACGCCCTCGTAGTCCATGCAGATGTGATTCGCGGGGACGTAGAAGAGGCCGGTCTGCGGCGAGTACGCCGCCGGCTGCTGATCCTTGAAGCCGATCGCGGCGGGGCAGATCCCCGTGGTGTTTTTCGCGGAGGTCGTCCCGTACCGCGGGTCCCGCACCGGCAGGCCCGTCGCCAGGTCGACGCTGGTCGCCCAGTTGACCGGCCCGAACGGCTTGGCGACGAGCACCCGGCCGTTGGTCCGGTCGAGCGTGTAGCCGAACCCATTGCGGTCGAAATGCACCAACGCCTTCACCGCCCGACCGCCGATCGTGAGGTCGGCCAGAATGTTTTCGTTGACGCCGTCGTAATCCCACTCGTCGTGGGGCGTCATCTGGTAGGCCCACTTCACCTGGCCGTTGTCGGGATTGCGCGCGAAGATCGTCATCGACCACTTGTTGTCGCCCGGACGCTGATCCGGGTTCCACGTGCCCGGATTCCCGCTGCTGTAATAGAAGAGGTTCAGCTCGGGATCGTACGAGTACCAGCCCCACGTCGTCCCGCCCCCGCGCTGCCACTCGTCGCCCTGCCAGGTCGACACGCCGAGGTCCTTGCCCCGGTGGGATGGATAATGGGGGTTGGCATCGCCGACGATCTTGACGTCGGCATCGGGCCCGGTGCTGTACCCCCGCCAGACTTCCCGGCCGCTGTTCACGTCGTAGGCGGTCACGCGGCCGCGCACGCCGAACTCACCGCCCGAGATTCCCGCGATCACGATGTCCTTGATCACGATCGGGGCGTTGGTCATCGTCGAGCCCTGCCGGTAATCGGCATTGGGAACCCGCCACAGCTGCCGGCCGG
>NZ_JBOHGC010000507.1:0-23886 GCF_050699995.1 Actinokineospora sp.
TCGTCGCTCAGCGTGGAGTCGGCGACCGCGAGCGCGGAGTCCGGTGCGGCGGGCGTGTCGCGGGCGACCAGGCCGGTGCGCGCGGCGAGCCACTTGGCCGCGTGCTCGGGCAGTTCGGCGTCGCCGCCGCCGGACGGCGTCCAACTTCCCCGGACAAGGTGGTCAAGGTGGTCCACAGGCAGGTTCACAAGCTAGAGTGTGACACATGACGGCGAAACGTCACACAACTTCCCCCGCACGGGTGGATGACGACACCCTCCTCGACGCCGCCCGCGCCTGCGTCCTGGACCAAGGCGTAGGCCGGACCACCCTGACCGATGTCGCACGCCGGGCGGACGTCAGCCGGATGACGCTCTACCGCCGGTACCCCGATGTCCGAACCCTGATCACCAACCTGATGACCAGGGAGTTCGCCCTCGTCCTCGACCAGGCGCAGCAGGGCGTCGCCGGCCTGCCGACCGCCCGCGAGCGGCTGGTCGCCGGTGCCGTGGCGGGCATCCGCGCGCTCGTCGCCGACCCGCTGATGCGCACGATCCTCGACCGCGACGGCGCCCTCGTGCTGCCCTACGTCGTCGAGCGCCTCGGCTCGACCCAGCGGCTCGCCGAGTACTTCCTGCTGGCGCAGCTCGTCGCGGGCCATGAGGACGGCTCGGTGCGCCGCGCCGACCCGGCCGCCCAGGCCCGCGCCACCCTGCTGCTCCTCCAGTCGTTCGCGCTGTCGCACGCCCCGGCGACCGCCGACGTCGACTCCGACCTGCTGTTCGGCGAACTCACCCACATACTCGACACAAGTCTGCGACCGGAGCAGCCATGACCCAGCGCACCACCGCCCTCAACGCCCAGCGGCGAGCCAACGACCTCGAGGCACTCGCCGCGGGCGAGGTCGTCGACGTCCTCGTCGTCGGCGGCGGGGTCACCGGCGCGGGCGTGGCACTCGACGCCGCCTCCCGCGGCTTGTCGGTGGCCCTGGTCGAGGCGCAGGACCTCGCCTTCGGCACGTCCCGGTGGTCGAGCAAGCTCGTCCACGGCGGCCTGCGCTACCTGGCGAAAGGCGATGTCGGCCTGGCCCACGAGAGCGCGGTCGAACGCGGCATCCTCATGACCCGCACCGCCCCGCACCTCACCCGCGCACTGCCACAGCTCGTCCCGCTGCTGCCGGAGGTGTCCACCCGAGAAGCCGGGCTCATCTACGCGGGCCTGAGCGCGGGCGATGTCCTGCGCCGGGTCGCGCGCACCCCGTCGAGCCTGCTTCCCCGCCCGCACAAGGTGTCCGGCCCGGAAGCGCTGGCCCTGGCCCCAGGCCTGCGCCGCGAAGGCCTCCGCGGCGGCCTGCTGTCGTTCGACGGCCAGCTCATCGACGACGCCCGCCTGGTCGTGGCCCTCGCCCGGACGGCGGCGGGCTTCGGCGCCCGAATCCTCACCCGAACCCGCGTGCTGACGCTGAGCGGAACGGGAGCCGAGGTCGTCGACGAACTCACCGGCAGCCAGGTCGACATCCAAGCCCGCAGCGTGATCAACGCGGCGGGCGTCTGGGCGGGCAACCTGGTCGACTCGGTCCGCCTGCGCCCGTCCCGCGGCTCTCACCTGGTCCTCGACGGCACCCGCATGGGCATCTCGAACACCGCGCTGACCGTGCCGGTCCCCGGCCACTTCGGCCGCTACGCCCTGGTCCTGCCGCAGGCCGACGGCCGCGTCTACCTCGGCCTGACCGACGAACCGGTCGACGGCCCGATCCCCGACGTGCCCACCGTCCCCGAGTCCGATGTGGACTTCCTGCTGGAGGTGGCTTCCACCGTCCTGGAACACCCGTTGACCCGCGACGACATCCTCGGTCGCTTCGCCGGTCTGCGCCCGTTGATCGATCTCCCTGGCGCCAGTAAACGAAGCGCCGACCTTTCTCGCCACCACGCGGTGGTGCGGGCGCCGAACGGCGTGGTCACCGTCGTCGGCGGCAAACTCACCACCTACCGCAAGATGGCCGCCGACGCCGTCGACGCGGTCGACTTGCCCGCGGGCCCGTCGACCACCAAGTCTCTCCCCCTGGTCGGCGCGGCACCGAGGGCCGATTTGTCCACTGTGGACGCACCGGCCCGGCTGGTGTCCCGCTACGGCGCCGAGGCCGCCACCATCCACGCGATGGGCGAACTCGACCCGACCCTCGCCGAGCCGGTGGCGCCCGGAATCCCGCTGACGGCCGCGGAAGTCGTCTGGGCAGTCCGCCAAGAGGGCGCCTTGGACGCGGCGGACGTGCTGCACAGGCGCACCCGCGTCGGTTTGGTGTCGGCGGATCTGGAGGTGGCCATGCCCGCGGTCGCCGACTTGGTCGCCCGAACCCTCAACGGACTCACCCAGGAAGCCTGATCCGCGCGCAGGGCAAGGGCACAAGCCAACTCGGGCGCGTGACCGACTCGCGGTCACGCGCCCGAGGATCGCCCGCCCGAGCTAAGAACGTGGAGCCGTAGGCGGCCCGAACGAGTTCATCGCCTCCATCAGTGAGCCCCACTGCGCCAGGAAGTGCATGACCCCGGCCAGCATGTTGTCGACCGGCGCCCAGATGTTCGGGTGCCCCGGCAGTTGGTGCTGCTGGAACACGGGGTCGGTGATCTGCATCATCCCCTTGGGCGGAAACCCGTTGGCCGCGTTGGGATCCTGCATGTCCATCGCATGCGGGTTGCCACCAGACGCCCGGTCGACGATGCGCGCGATCTGGTCCGCGTCGATCTTCGACGGCTCGACCCCGTGGTTGATCAGGATCTCCACCGCGTCACCGATCCACCGAGCGCGGTCGACGCGGGAGGACGGAGCGCCCTGGTCCGGCGGCGGGCCGCTCGGCCCGAAGCTCGGCACCGGTGACGGCGTCCCTGGGGCGGCGGTGGTCGGGTAGCTGGGTCCGCCCGTTCCACCGCCGGTCGGCGCCTGGTAGCGGCTGGGTGTCAACGGGGCCGTCTGCGGGTAGTTCGGCTGGGTCGTGGACGTCCCGGGCCGGTACTGGTCGTAGCTGTAGTCCCGGTGCGTGGTCTGGGTGTAGTTCCCCGCGGGCGCGGTCGCCTGGCTGTAGCGCCGGTTCGCGGCGGCGTCGATGCCGGTGGTGTCGATGGCCGCGGGCTGGGTCGTGTTGGCGCCCTGGGTGCGGTTGGCGCGGCCGCCGATGGTCTCCAGCAGCTGCTTGACCGCCTTGGCCAGGTTCACGATCTTCTGCACCGTCTGCATGATCTTCTGCAGGGACGAGATGAACGTCTGGATCTTGCTGATGATCTTCTGCGCGGTCTGCACGGCCTCGGCCACCGACCGCACGATGCCCTGGGCGATGCTGGCCCCGAAGCTCAGCCAGGCCGCGGCCAGCGCCTCGATGATGATCATGATGACTTTCTGGACACACTTGTTGATGAAGTCCAGAACCGTCTTGCGCACCTCGGCGAGCAGTTGGCCCGCGCCCTGGATGGCCTGGCCGATGCCCTGGCTGACCTGGGCCAGCGCGTCGAGGCCTTGGGCCTGGGTGGCGCTCGCGCTGCGGTAGTAGTCGCTTGCCGGGCCGCTCCAGCCGCATGTCTCGGTGCGCGCGGCCTCCCGGTAGCGCTCGGCGACGGCGGTGATCTCCTGACCCGCCTTCATCCACCCCTGGGCGCTGCCGGTGATCGAGTTGACGTCGCCCAGCAGGGCGTCGAACGGCTCGCGCAGGAACGAGATGTGCTCGATGATCCAGCCGAACCCGGCGCCCGCCGCCGCGCCCAGCGGGTCGCCCGCGATGCTGATGACGTCCATCGCCACGTTGCTGATCGCCATGCCCGCGTCGAGCCAGTCGCCGCGTTCGATGGCGTCCTTGGCGCTGCGGACGTCGCTGGTCAGGTTGGCGGCGCCCTGTTCGGCGGTGGGCGCCGAACTGGTGGTCGTCGTGGTCATGCGCCCGCCTTCCCGCTGAGGGTCGCCGCGATGTCGGCGTCGATGCTCGAGTACTGGTCCGCCACGGCCTGCAGGCCCTCGCGCACGTCGTCGACCGCGGTCGCGACCTTCGCGATGCCCTGCACGACGTCCCCGCACGCGCTGAGGATCGCCGACGCGAAGAACTGTCCGATGACGCCGTACGCGCCGTCCGACACCGACTGCGCGGAGCCGGTGGCCGAGCGCACCTGCGCCGCGCAGGCCGCCACGGTGCGGGAGTGCACCCGAACCTCGGCCACGTTGACGGAGAAACCGTTGCCCATGTGATCCGCCGTTTCCTAGTTGACGACTTCGGGTGGGTTGTCGAAGTACTCGTCGTCGGCCCTGGTGTCGCGCTTGAGTTCCAGGTTCATCGGCTCGTCGGCGCCGTCGCTCGTGTGGCCCTCGGGCAGGTGCGCCTTCACGACGTCGAGCGCGGGCCCGTCGCCGATGAACTCCTGCATGGCCACGACGACCTGCTCCCCGGCGACGCGCTGCGCCTGCCGGGTGAGCTCCATGATCTGCCGCGCGAGGTGTTCGGGCTCGATGTCACGCACCCCCGGCCGCAGCACCAGCCCGGTGGTCGCGCCACTGGCGCTCACCCGCACGGTGATCTCACCGTCCTGCGACGTCGCCGACCCGCCGACTTCCCGCAGCGCCTTGTCGGCTTTCGCCGCACCGGCCGCGGCCTGCTTCAGTTTCTCGTCGTACTGCGCGAGCCACTGCTCAGGGTTCATCCTCGCCCCTCCAATGGTCCAACCAGGATCATTCGCAAATCTTGGACGGAGGATCCTCCGATCGGTTCCCCTCCGGGCACGAATTGGTCAACTCGTTTGCAGGCGCACCCGACCGGACCGCCGCTCGTGACCGGGACACGGAATACTGGCCAAGACGGTGAAGACGGGAAGGGGTCGGCGTGCCTGGTGCGGCGGTGCTGGAGATCGACCGGGTCTCCAAGCGCTACGGCGACGTCCTCGCCTGCGACCGCCTCACGTTCCAGGTCTCCGCGGGCGAGCTGTTCGGCTTCGTCGGCGGCAACGGCGCGGGCAAGACCACCACCATGCGGATCATGCTCGGCGTGGCCGCCGCCGACGCGGGCGAGGTGCGCTGGAACGGTGTCGCGCTGGACCACTCGGCGCGCAGGCGGTTCGGCTACCTGCCCGAGGAGCGCGGCCTCTACCCGCGGATGAAGGTCCTCGACCAGCTCGTCTATCTGGCGGAGCTGCATGGCTTCGGCGTCAACGAGGCCCACCGCAACGCGGAGACCTGGATCGCCCGCCTCGGGCTGCGCGAGCACCGCGACGACGAGGTGCAGAAGCTGAGCCTGGGCAACCAGCAGCGCGTGCAGTTGGCCGCGGCGCTGGTCCACGAGCCGGACGTGCTGGTGCTCGACGAGCCGTTCTCCGGGCTCGACCCGATCGCCGTCGTCGTGCTGGCCGCGATCCTGCGCGAACAGGCCGACACCGGTGTCCCCGTCGTGTTCTCCAGCCACCAGCTCGATCTGGTGGAGCGCCTGTGCGACCGGATCGGCATCATCCGCGACGGCCGGATGGTGGCCTGCGGGACCGTGGACGAACTGCGGGCCGGAAGCGGGACGACCCTTGTGGTGCACGCCCCCGCGGCCGAACCCGGTTGGGCCGACGGCGTCGAAGGTGTGTCCGTCGTCGAGTGCCAGAACGGCCGGACGAGACTGCGGCTGGCCGACGGCGCCGACGACCAGCCGGTCCTCGCCGCCGCGCTCGCCACCGGCCCGGTGCACGAGTTCAGCAGACACCGCCCGTCCCTGACCGAACTGTTCCGCGACGTGGTGGGAGTCGAGACGTGACCGGCCGGGAGCTTTCCGCTTCGCGCACCGTGTGGCTGGTGGCGCGCCGCGAGCTCAACACCAGGCTGCGCACCAAGTCCTTCCTCATCGGCACCGCGATCTCGCTGGCCGTGCTGATCGGCTTCGTGCTGATGCAGAGCACCCTGTTCGCGGGCGAGTCCACCAGCCGGGTGGGCCTGTCGGGGCAGGCGACGTCGATCGCGGGCAGGCTCGCCGCGGAGGCGGAGGCAGCAAGCTTCAGCGTGCGCACCAGCACCGTCGACGACCTCGCGTCCGGCGAGGCGATGGTCGCCGACGGCGAGTTGGACGTGCTGGTCAGCGGCGCGCCGTCGGCGCTGCGGGTGCTGGTCCGCGAGAACCTCGACGAAGACCTGCGCAAAGCGCTGAACACGTTGGTGCAGGAGCAAGTCCTGCGCGCCCAATTGGCCGCGGTGGAAGACCTCGACCCCGACCAGGTCCTGGCGACCGTGGCCGACGCGACCATCGACGTGCGGGCGCTGGGCCCGTCGGACCCGAACCACGACCAGCGGCTCGCGGTCGCCCTGGTCATCGTGGCGATGCTCTACATGGCCCTGCTGCTGTACGCGACGATGGTGGCGCAGGGGGTCGTGGAGGAGAAGTCGAGCCGGGTCGTGGAGATCCTGCTCGCCACGGTCCGGCCGTGGCAGCTGCTGCTGGGCAAGGTGCTCGGCCTCGGCCTGGTGGGCCTGACCCAGTTCGCGGTGATCGGCACGGTCGGCCTGGTCCTCGCCACCGCGACCGACGTGCTGACCATCACCGGTGCGGCCACCGGCACGCTGGTCTGGGGTCTGGTCTGGTATCTGCTCGGATATCTGTTCTACGCCACCGTTTTCGCGTCGGCGGGTTCACTGGTGTCGCGCCAGGAGGAGACGCAGGCGGTGCTGCTGCCCGTGACCATGGTGCTGGTGCTGGCCTTCGTCGTCGGCTTCGGCCTGCTGTCGCGCGCGCCCAGCGGGACGGCGACGACGGTGTTGTCGCTGGTGCCGCCGTTCGCCCCGATCCTCATGCCCGGCCGGATCGCGCTCGACGCGGTGGCAGGGTGGCAGATCGCCCTGGCGATGGCGTTGACGCTGGTCTCGGTCGCCGGTCTCGCCTGGATCGGCGGTCGCGTGTACGCGGGCGCCGCGCTGCGCACCGGCGCGCGACTCAAGCTGCGGGACGCGTTGCGGCCCTAGGCTTTGATGGCCGCGTACCGGTCGAGCGCGACCTGCCGTTCCTGCGCCCGGAGTTCCGGGACGTACCGGCGCACGTAGTCGCCGTTCGGGTCGAACTTCTCCCCCTGGGAAGTCGGGTTGAACACCCGGAAGTACGGCGCCGCATCGGTTCCGGAGCCCGCGGTCCACTGCCAGCCGTGCTGGTTGGACGCGAGGTCGCCGTCGATCAGGTGGCGCATGAAGTGCCGGGCACCCCACCACCACGGCAGGTGCAGGTCTTTGACCGGGAAGCTGGCGACGATCATCCGCACCCGGTTGTGCATCCCCCCCTCGGCGAGCAGCCGGCGCATGCCCGCGTCGACGATGGGATAGCCGGTCTTGCCCTGGCACCACGCGTCGAACAGGTCGGTGTCGTGGTCGTGGGCGATCCGGTCGAACTTCTTGTCGTAGTTGCTGCGCGCCGTTTCCGGCCAGTGCCACAGCACGTCGGCGTAGAACTCCCGCCAGGCGAGTTCCGATCGGTAGACGTCGTGATTCTCGCCGAGGTCGGCGAGCAGCGTGCGGGGATGCACACAGCCCCAACGCAAGTACGCCGACATCCGACTCGTGCCATCCCGATCCGGTCGGTGACGGTCACGCGCGTAGTCGTCGAGACGTTCGCGGAATGCCTCCCAGGCAAGCAAAGCGTCCCGCTCGCCGTGCGACTCACCCGCAAGCAGCCCAGTCCCGGCGTCAACCCAGTCCACAGTAGACGGATTGGTGTCGGCGGGTGCGCGCCACCCGTGCTCCAGCCAAGCGCGCTTGAACGGGGTGAACACCTTGTACGGCTCTCCGTCGGCCTTGCGCACCCGCCCTGGAGCCACCGCGTACGGCGATCCGGTCCGCACGAAGTCCACGTCCAGCGCCGCCTCCACCGCGGCTTGCCCGCGGGCGCGAGGAGCACGTCGTCGAGCACGAAGAGCCCCACCGCCGAGGGTGAGCGTTCGGCCGCCGCGAGCAGCGCGGGATGATCACCGGTCCGCAGGTCGCGGCGGAACCAGACAATGGACGGGGCGGCCATATGGCGAACGCTACACACGGTCGTCACGGTCCGCCTGCGTACGCTTACCCGAACGGCACGGGGGAGGAATGACCGTGGACTGGGAAATAGAGCGACATGACTGGGCCGCGCCCGCCCGGCTGCCCGAGACGATGCGGTCTCTCTACGCCGGGGTCCCCGGCGCCATCCGCGCGTTGGCCCAGGCGCCCGACCGCGCCGCCGCCAACCGCCTGCTCTACCGGATCGACAACGTTGTGGTGATCCGGGGGAACGCCCAGCCCGGCGCGGCGCAGTCCTGCGCCTGCCTGGTGAGCGGGCTGATCTCGGCGACCCCCGCGGGCCGGACCGTGATCCTCGAACTGCTCTTCCAGATCGGCCGCGGCGCGGTCGGCTCCGCGGGCAACCTTCCCGGGCTCTACGCCGACATCCGGGCCGAGGTGATCCGCGGATTCCCCCTGTACGCCGAGTTTCTGGAAACCGGCAGCCCCACGGACCGAGTCCACTGCGTCAACCTGCTGTGGATCTGCGCCCAGATCGACCCGACGCTGACCCCGCGCGTGCGCTACCTCTACGAACGGGTCTCGGCCCTCGGCGAGGATTACCGAAGGGCGGCCGAGGCCAACCTTCCCCCGGAGCCAAGCAAAAGGGCCGCCCCGTCGATCGGGGCGGCCCTGGCGAAGCGAAGGGCTCAGCGCTCGGCGACCGGCTTGTAGTCGCGCTCCGTCTGTCCGATGTAGACCTGACGCGGGCGGCCGATCTTGGTGGCCGGGTCGTTCATCATCTCGCGCCAGTGGGCGATCCAGCCCGGCAGGCGGCCCAGCGCGAACAGCACGGTGAAGAACTTCGTCGGGAAGCCCATCGCCCGGTAGATCAGACCGGTGTAGAAGTCCACGTTCGGGTACAGCTTGCGGGAGACGAAGTAGTCGTCCGACAGCGCGTGCTCTTCAAGCTGCTTCGCGATGTCGAGCAGCGAGTCGTCGCCGCCGAGCTTGTTGAGGATGTCGTCGGCGGTCTTCTTGATGATCGCGGCGCGCGGGTCATAGTTCTTGTAGACCCGGTGGCCGAAGCCCATGAGCTTGACGCCGTCTTCTTTGTTCTTGACCTTGTTGACGAACGCCTGGACGTCGCCGCCGCTGTCGCGGATGCCTTCGAGCATCTCCAGCACCGCGCTGTTCGCGCCGCCGTGCAGGGGTCCGAACAGTGCGTTTATCCCGGCGGAGATGCTCGCGAACAGGTTCGCCTCCGACGAGCCGACCAGCCGCACCGTCGAGGTGGAGCAGTTCTGCTCGTGGTCGGCGTGCAGGATGAACAGCAGGTCGAGCGCGCGGGCGAGGTCCGGGTCGACGGCGTAGTTCTCGGCCGGGAAGCCGAAGGTCATCCGCAGGAAGTTCTCCACCAGGCCCAGCGAGTTGTCCGGGTAGAGGAACGGCTGGCCGACCGACTTCTTGTAGGCGTACGCCGCGATCGTCGGCAGCTTCGCCAGCAGCCGGATCGTGGAGATCTCGACCTGGTTCGGGTCGAACGGGTTGAGGCTGTCCTGGTAGAAGGTCGACAGTGCCGACACCGCCGACGACAGCACCGGCATGGGGTGCGCGTCGCGCGGGAAGCCGTCGAAGAACCGCTTCAGGTCCTCGTGCAGCAGGGTGTGCCTGCTGATCTTGTGGGTGAAGTCGTCGAGCTCGGCCGCCGTGGGCAGCTCCCCGTAGATCAGCAGGTAGCTGACCTCGAGGAACGACGACTTCTCGGCCAGCTGCTCGATCGGGTACCCGCGGTAGCGCAGGATGCCCGCGTCGCCGTCGATGTAGGTGATCGCCGACGAGCACGCCGCGGTGTTGACGAAGCCGGGGTCGAGTGTCACCAGACCGGTCTTGGCCAGCAACTTGCCCAGGTCGACACCTGAGGTGCCGTCGGTGGCGGGAACGACCGCCATCTCGTGCTCGCCACCGGGGTAGCGGAAGGCGGCGGTCTGCTCGGTGCCGGTGGGCGCTGCGGTCCCGTCGGGCATGGACGTACCTCTCACACTCGGTAGCGGGGCGCCGGTACGTGGCCGTCGGGTGCGCGAGCAGCGGCGAACCGCCGCGCCACAGCACCGCCCCGTTGGGGTCCTGAGCCCCCTACGCTAGTGGTCCACGGGCCCTACGGACACCCGTGGACATCGCCCACCGCGTCCGTTGGGACACGTATCACAGACTCGATCGTCCTGAGTCCAGGCCACCGAGCACCAGATCCGCCAGCGCCGCGAACGCCTCGGCGTCGGATACCTCGGCGCGGGCCCCGAGGACGCCGGTCTGGATCCCCTCGATCAGCCATCCGACCATCTCGCCGACGAGCCGGGTGTGGACGTCGCGGAAGAGCCCCTCGGCGACGCCCTCCTGGATGAACGCGCGGATGCGGGCGGCGGCGGCCTGCGCGTTGCGCTCGTAGACCCGCCGGGTGGAGGGGAACGCGGCCACGTCGGCGACGAACTTCGCGGTCGCCCGGCTCATCTCGGAGCCCGCGCCGACGAGGTAGCGCACGACCCGGTCGCGGGCGTCGCGAGCCGCGGCGACGTCCTTCTCGATGCGCTCGGTGGCGCCGCGGAAGAAGTGGCCGACGACCTTGCGCGCGAGTTGCTCCTTGCTGGGCGCGAGCGCGTACAGCGTCGACTTCGAGCAGTGCAGGCGCGCGGCGAAGTCGTCCAGGGTGGATTCGGCGAAGCCCTCACGCAGGAACAGGGCCAGCAGTTCCTCCAGCAGGGCGGCCTGCCGGGCGGTGGGCGCGCGCCTGGTCATACGTGCAGCGTATCGACAGTCGCCATGACGGAACAGTACTCTGAGGCGTCCGTCAGTACAGGTCTTAGTACCGGAGGTCCCGCATGCCCGCCGAGCGTCTGCTGCCCAACACCGAGGCGGAAGACCTCCTGAAGCTGACCCGCGAGATCGCGCGCGACGAACTCGCGCCGCTGGCGAGCCAGTACGAGGAAGAGGAGCGCTTCCCGCGCGAGCAGTTCAAGCTACTCGGCCGCAGCGGCCTGCTCGGCCTGCCGTACGCGGAGAAGTGGGGCGGCTCGGCGCTGTCCTACGAGGTCTACCTGCAGGTCCTCGAAGAGATCGCCGCCGCGTGGATGTCGGTCGGCGTCGGCCTCTCGGTGCACACCATGTCCTGCTTCGCCCTGGCCGAGTACGGCGGCGACGAGCAGCGTGAACGCTTCCTGCCGGACATGCTCGGCGGCGACCTGCTCGGCGCGTACGCCTTGTCGGAGGCCCACGCGGGTTCCGACGCGGCGGCGCTGTCCACGAAGGCGGTCCGCGACGGCGACCAGTACGTCGTCAACGGCACCAAGGCGTGGATCACCCACGCGGGCCACGCCGACTTCTACACGACCATGGTCCGCACCTCTGACGACGGCGGGAAGGGCATCAGCTGCCTGCTCGTCGACGCGGACACGCCGGGCCTGTCTGCCGCCGCGCCCGAACGCAAGATGGGCCTCACCGGGTCCACCACCGCCCAGATGATCTTCGACGGCGCCCGGGTCGACGCCGACCGGCTCGTCGGCGCCGAGGGACAGGGTTTGAAGATCGCCCTCGTCGCCCTCAACTCCGGCCGCCTGGGCATCGCCGCGTGCGCGGTCGGCCTGGCGCAGGCCGCGCTCGACGAGGCCGTCGCCTACGCGAAGCAGCGGGTCCAGTTCGGCAAGTCCATCATCGACTTCCAGGGAGTCGAGTTCCTCCTCGCCGACATGGCCGCCGCCGTCGAGTCGGCCCGGGCGACCTATTTGGAGGCTGCCCGCAGGCGCGACCGCGGGCTGCCGTTCCTGCGGCAGGCCTCGATCGCGAAACTGGTGGCGACCGACGCTGCGATGAAGGTCACAACCGACGCTGTCCAGGTCCTGGGTGGAGCGGGCTACACGCGCGATTTCCCGGTAGAGCGCTATATGCGCGAGGCCAAGGTCCCGCAGATTTTTGAGGGCACGAACCAAATACAGCGAATGGTGATCGCTCGACAACTGCGCGTGAGCTAGATGTGGTCGAATATCCGCGCCGCCGTCAGACTTACGTTCGCCGGGTCTCGGACGATCTCACCGGTATACGGAAGTCTGTCCCTAGACGTGGGGGTTCGATGAGCTTTCCGACACTGGCGGAACACGTGGTCGAGATCCTGGCGCAGCGAGCCAGGATGACCATCGACGCCCCGCACCACCGTGCGGCGGACACGCTGTTCGACGCGGTGATCGGCAGGCTTCGGCGCACCGGGACAGCGGGCACGTTCGACCTGTTCGCCGCCGAGCCGAACGTCCCCGCCCGGCGCAGGCCGCTGGTCGGGGTGCTCAACCACCAGTTCCGTGACGACCCGCAGTTCCGCGACCTGATCGCGGGCATGGTCAAGGCGACGAACATCGCGCCGCCCGCGGGCTCGGAGCCCGCGGGCGCGCCGTCCGGGTTCAACGGCAAGCGGATCGCGATCATCGCGGTGTCGGTGCTCGCGGCCGCCGGCTTGATCATCGGCGGCCGCGCCGCGTACCTCGCGCTGACCGAGGAGCCCGAGCCGGACGGCAACACGTCCTGCCGCGACTTCTTCGCCATGCACCCGGACAAGCAGCGCGCCCTGCTTGAGCACGTCTACCGCCAACGCAACGAGCCGCTGCGCGAGCACGACCCGTACATCGTCGCGAGCATCCTCTACGGCTGCGGCCAGAACCCCGAGCGCACCGTCCTCCAGGTAGTCAACTCCTCCGCCTAACCGCGAGTCCAACGTTGGACTCGCGGTTAGGGGTGGGGTTCGGTGTAGAAGGCGGGCTTGGTGACGCCCTGGCCGGTGGTCTGGTCGAAGTGGTAGACCTCGCGGCCGTCGATGAAGACCCGCATCGCGCGGCTCATCACGTCGAGCGGGTCCCCGGACCAGATCACGATGTCCGCGTCGAGGCCGGGCTTGAGCGCGCCCACGCGGTCGCCGAGGTCGAGCATCTGCGCCGGGTTGACGGTGATCGAGCGGATCGCCTCGACCGGGTCGAGGCCTTCCTTCACCGCGAACGTCGCCTGGTGCACCAGGAAATTGATCGGCACGACCGGCGCGTCCGTGGTCAACGCGATCCGCACGCCCGCGCGGGCCAGGATGCCGGGGTTGCGGAAGTCGCGCCTGCGGACCTCCACCTTGGACCGGCCGACGATCAGCGGACCGGTCACCACCGGAATGTCCCGCTCGGCGAGCAGGTCGGCCAGCAGGTGCGCCTCGGTCCCGTGGTTGATCACCAGTCGGTAGCCGAACTCGTCGGCCAGCCGGATCGCGGTGACGATGTCGTCGGCCCGGTGCGAGTGCTGGCACCACGGCACGTCGCCGTCGAGCACCGCGACCAGCGCCTCGTTTGTGAGGTCGCGGTCGAACGGCTTGCCCTCGCTTGCCGCGTGTTCCTTGCGCGCCTTGTAGTCCTGCGCCTTCGTCAGCGCCTCGCGGATGATCGCGGCGACGCCGAGCCGGGTCGACGGCATGACCTTCTTCTCGCCGTACACACGCTTCGGGTTCTCGCCCAGCGCGCTCTTCATGCTCACCGGGTCGCGCAGCAGCATGTCCTCGACAGTGCGGCCCCAGGCCTTCACCGCGACCGTGTGCCCACCGATCACGTTGCCGGAACCGGGTTTCACCACGAGCGTGGTGACCCCGCCGGACAGCGCGTCGCGGAAGCCCTCGTCGTCGGGGTTGATGCCGTCGATGGCACGGACCTTCGCGGTGACCGGGTCGGTCATCTCGTTGGTGTCCTGCCCCGCCCAGCCCTCGCCCTCCTCGTAGACGCCGACATGGGCGTGCGCCTCGACGAACCCAGGGAGCACCCAGCGGCCTGAGGCGTCGACGATCTCCGCGCCGTCGGGGATGTCCACCTCCGCGCCGACGGCCACGATCTTGCCGTTGTCGATCAGGACGGTTCCGCCGTGGATGGGCTCGCCATCGACCGGGACCACATAGCCGTTCGTTACCGCGATAGTCACCGGGACCTCCCGAGAATGCTCCGGCGTTCACGCCGGGGAGGGAATCGGGAGCCGGGGGTCGCCAGGGCCCGTGTGTGTCCTTGCCTGTCGGGTGTCAACTCTGTCTCCTGGTTCTGTCGGTGGTGGTCGTTAGATTGATCGGCATGTCCAAGTTTCGTCTTCAGCCGTCGCCCGTCCAGGAGCGGGTGTTGTTGGAGCATTGTGGGCATGCCCGGTTCGTGTGGAATCTCGCGGTGGAGCAACACTCGCACTGGCAGCCGGGGCGCAAGTCCGCGCCGGGGTACACCGACCAGTGCCGCCAGTTGACGCACGCTCGGGCGGAGAACCCGTGGCTGGCCGCCGGGTCGGTGATCGTGCAGCAGCAGGCGTTAAAGGATTTCGCTCAGGCGAAGGCGAACTTCTTCGGCCGAACCCACGGCCAACCCACCTGGCGCAGGCACGGACGGAGCGAGGGCTTCCGGATCGTGGGGGTCACCCCAGGTGACGTTCGCCGGGTCTCCCGCAAGGTCGGCGAGGTGAAGGTGCCCAAGGTCGGCTGGGTGCGATTCCGCTGGTCCCGCGCGGTGGCCGACAGTGTGAAGTCCTACCGCGTCACCCTTGACCGGGCGGGGCGCTGGCATGTGGCGTTCGCCGCCCCGCCCGCGCCCATTCCGGCGCCCCGTGCCGGCGACATGGTGGGCGTGGATCGCGGTGTGGTGGTGTCGGCCGCGCTCTCCACCGGAGAACTGCTGAACGCACCCACCCTGCGCGCCAACGAGAAGGCGCGGCTGCTGCGGTTGCAGCGTAAGCTCGCCCGGGCCCAGCACGGGTCCAACCGACGCGGCAGGGTCAAAGCGGCAATCGCGAGGCTCAAGGCCCGCGAAACCGATCGGCGCAAGGACTGGGTTGAGAAGACCAGCACCCGGCTGGCCCGGGAGTTCGCAGTGATCGCGGTGGAGAACCTGAAGATCACCAACATGACCCGGTCGGCGAAGGGCACTCTCGACGCCCCTGGTCGTGGTGTGCCGCAGAAGGCGGGCCTCAACCGGGGCATCCTAGCCAACGGGTGGGGCCTGCTGGTGACCCGGCTGGAGCGGAAGGCGCCTGGGCGCGTGGTGAAGGTCGATCCGCGGTTCACCAGTCAGCGTTGCTCGGCATGCGGGATCGTGGATCGGAAGGCGCGCGAGAGCCAAGCCGCCTTCCGGTGCCGCTCCTGCGGCTTCGCCGCCAACGCGGATGTGAACGCGGCACTGAACATTCGACTCGCGGCAGGGCATGCCGTGACTGCACGGGGAGGCCCGCCGTTGGGCGAGCCGGTGAACCGTGAACCTCAACGCGACGGCCACCTGCCAGTGGGTAGTCGCTGTTGAAATCTCCGGCCTTCAGGCGGGAGAGGAAGTCAAGAAATCGACTGTATAGGTCGAAGGCCCCACGATGCCGACCATGTCTCGCGCGGGCGGACCTCCAGCAGATCGATGCCGGAGTTGAGCGCGTCCGGCGGGCAGGTCATCGGCTCGATGGCGACGGCCCGGCCGGATTCCTTGCCGGGGAACGAATCCGGCGTGTACACCTGCACCCAGCCGAACACCGGGTCGGCCCACAGTTCCACGCCGCCGTCGCGGCCGCGCAGCGAATGGCGGACCAGGCCGTCGAGTCCGGGGACGCAGCCGCCGAAGGCGTCGTCGAGGGTGGTGCCGCGCAACGGCTTGCCGTCGGCGAAGGAGTCGTCCGGGACGGCCGCGCCGGTGGGCGCCATGCGTTCCGGGTCGAGCGGCAGGTGGGTGGTGGCGGCCAGGGTGAGGACGCAGTCGTCGGCGTCGGCCCGCCCGGGGCGCGGGTACGGGTGGGCGCCCACACCGAACGGCATCGGGTGGTCGGCGAGGTTGTGGACGGTGTGGGTGACGGCGAGTCCCTCGACGTCGAGCGCGTAGGTGACCGTGGTGCGGAATCGGAAGGGCCAACCGGGCCGGTCGCCGACGGTCAGTTCCAGCGTGACCGACGAGTCCTCCTCGACCGTGGGCGACCAGGTTTCCTTGCGCACCAAGCCATGGCTGGCGTTGCCGCGGGCCGGCTCACTCACCGCGAGGTGCTGCGGCTCGCCGCGGTAGGTCCACACGGCGCCCGCCGTGCGGTTGGGCCACGGGATCAGGATCGCCCCGGACCCCATCGGCGCGGGCTCGTCGGCGGGGAAGGTTTCCACGTAGGACACGCCGTCGACTTCGAAGAGGCGCAGGGCAGCGCCGGTGGCGGTGATGACGGCCCGGGCTCCGGCATACGTGATCTCGTACTCATCGGCCATGTCTCGGGAGCCTACGCGGGCTCGACATTACTAGACCGGTCTGTATAGTACGGCCATGGGCAAGCGCACCGACACTCGCGAACGGACGCTGCGGACCGCGGCGACCCTGTTCCGCACCCAGGGCTATCACGGCACGGGCCTCAACCAGGTCCTCGCCGAGGGCGGCCTCCCGAAAGGCTCGCTGTACTTCCACTTCCCCGGCGGCAAGGAGCAACTCGCCGCCGAAGCGGTTGCCCTCGGGGCGGGCGAACTGTGCGACTGGGTCTCCGCGATCCTCGACGCCGCCCCCGACCCGGGGGCCGGACTCGACGCCGTCATCCAGGGGCTCGCCGAGCACCTGACGGCCTCGGACTTCAACCTCGGCTGTCCTATCGGGACGGTCGCACCGGACGGCGGCGACCTCGTGCGCGACGCTTGCGTGAGCGCCTTCGGCGCCTGGCAGGACGTCGTCCGCGAATACCTTGCCGGACAAGGCGTCTCCGATCCGGACGAAGTCGCCACCACCCTGCTCGCCGCCTTGGAGGGCGCGCAGCTGCTGGCCCGCACCCGCCGCGACACCGCGCCCCTCTACGCGGTCGGCAAGACCATGCGAACACTGTTGAAAGGACGCTGAACGTGCGCGTACACCACCTGAACTGCGGTTCGATGCACCCCTTGGGCGGCAAGCTGCTCGATGGGCAGCCGGGCTATTTCCGCATGGCACATCTGGTGTGCCATGTGCTGCTCGTCGAGAGCGAACAGGGCCTGGTGCTGGTCGACACCGGCTTCGGCGAGGCCGACCTGGCGGGGCTGCCGGGCTCGCTCCCCCGCGAATTCGTGCACCTGACCCGGCCGGTGGCCGACCCGTCGATGTCCGCGATCCGCCAGGTGGAGGCGTTGGGGCACAAGGCATCCGACGTCCGACACATCATCCTGACGCACATGGACCTCGACCACGCGGGCGGCCTGCGCGACTTCCAGAGCGCCACCGTGCACGTGCACGAGCCGGAGCACACGATCGCGACCGCCCAGGCGACCGTCCGGGAGCGGCAGCGGTTCCGCGCGGCGCAGTGGGCGCACGGCCCCAAGTGGGAGATCTACCAGGCCGGCGGCGGCGACGAGTGGTTCGGCATGCGCGCGGTGCGCGGGCTGGTCGGGCTGCCCGAGGACTTCCTGCTGGTCCCCCTCGAAGGCCACACGCGCGGCCACGTCGGCGTCGCGGTCGACACCGGTGCGGGCTGGCTGCTGCACGCGGGCGACGCGTACTTCAGCCACGGCCAGATCGACCCGGTCAACCCGACCTGCCCGCCGCTGATGGGCGCGTTCGAGAAGATCATGCAGGTGGACGCCAAGGCGCGGCTCGCGAACCAGGCCCGGCTGCGCGACCTGGTCCGCGACCACGGCGACGAGGTCACCGTGTTCAACGCGCACGACCCCGCCCACCTGCGCCGGCTGGCAGGTTCAGTCCTCTGACGCCCTTGACCCGAACAGCAGGTGGTTGACGCCCCACAGCACGGCCCCGATCGCCAGCAGGATCGCGGCGATGCCGTACTCCCTGGCGGGCCTGCCCGAAAGCGGGCTCGCCAGGAAGGCGCAGGTGACCGCGCCGATCACCGGCAGGACCGTCGGCGCGCGGAAGTGGTTGTGCGCCACGGGGTCCTTGCGCAGCACGAGCACGGCGACGTTGACCACGGTGAACACCAGCAGCAGCAACAGCGACGTCGTCCCGCCGAGCAGCGTGATGTCGACCGACGCGACCAGCGCCACCGCGATCAGGCTGGTGAACAGAATCGACACCCACGGCGTGCGGCGGAACGGGTGCACCGTCCCGAAGGCGCGAGGGATGATCCGCTCGTTGGCCATGCCGTAGACGAGTCGGCTCGCCATCAGCATGTTGATCAGTGCCGAGTTGATGACCGCCAGCAGGCCGATCAGCGCGAACACCCACAGCGGGAAGTCCGGCGCCCCGACCGACACGACCCGCAGCAGCGCGTCGCTCTTCGCCGCGGAGAGTTCGTCGGCGGGCAGGAGCAGCGACGAGGTGAGGGCGACCAAGACGTAGATCGTGGCCGCGACACCCATGCCGATCAGCATCGCCTTGGGGAAGATCCGCACGGGTTCCCGGCACTCCTCGGCCATGTTGACCGAGTCCTCGAAGCCGACCATCGCGAAGAACGCCAGCGCCGTGGCCGAGGTGACCGCGATGAACGGGGTCTGGTTGGCGGTGTCGATCTCCAGCAGCCGCCCGGGCTCGCCCTGGCCCTGGGTGATCGCGTAGAAGCCGATCACGATGACGATCAGCAGCCCGGACAGCTCGATCATCGTCAGGACCACGTTGGCCCACAGGGATTCCGCGACACCGCGGAAGTTGACCGCGGCCAGCAGCAGGATGAAGCCGACCGCGATCCACACGGTCGGGATGGTGAGCGAGTCGCCCATCAGCTTGCGCAGGTACGTGTTGCCGAAGGCCTGCGCGGCCGACGCGGCGGAGGTGATGCCCGAGGACATCACCGCGAACGCGACCATGAACGTCAGAAACTGGATCTTGAACGCGCGGTGCGTGTAGAGCGCCGCACCGGCCGCCCGCGGGTACTTGCCGACGAGTTCGAGGTAGCTGAACGCGGTGAGGAAGGCGACGAGGAACGCGATCAGGAAGGGCAGCCACAGGGCGCCGCCCACCTTGCCCGCGACGGTCCCGGTGAGCGCGTAGACGCCCGTGCCGATGATGTCGCCGACCACGAACAGCAGCAGCAGACCGGGTCCGATGACCCGCTTGAGTTCCGGTTGTTCCTGGTCCCCGGACTCGACGGTGATCGATTTCGGTTGGTCAACCATGCACTAGAGACTGTCCCACCGACTACCGTCGCACAAGGTCAAACGTTGACGGCGCGCGGCTCGAACCGGTAGCGCCAGAACTTCGGGACCGCCACGACCGTGGCAATCGTCAGCGCCACCACCAGAATTCCACCGATCGTGGCCGCCGCGGCCGTGCCCAGCGCGGCCCCGCCCCAGCCGTGCAGGACGTCGGCGATGCGCGGTCCACCCGCGACGACGACGGTGAACACGCCCTGCATCCGGCCGCGCATCTCGTCGGTGGCCTCGGTTTGCAGCATGGAACTGCGGTGCACCGCGCTGATCAGGTCCGCGCCGCCGCCGATGGCGAGGAAGACGACCGCGAGCCAGAGCGCGGTGGTCAGTCCGAAGCCGACCATCGCCAGTCCCCACACGACGATGGAGATGGCGATCACCGCGCCCTGTCGGGGCATCCGGGCGAACCAGCCGGAGAAGATGCCGAACAGCGCGGAGCCGATGGGGATGGCGGCGTAGAGCCAGCCCAAGGCCAGCCCGCCGCCGGGCGGATCGCCGAAGGTGCGCTCGGCCATCTCCGGGAACAGGGCGCGGGGCATCCCGGCGACCATCGCGATGATGTCGACCAGGAAGGAGACGAGCAGGATGTTGCGTCCGCGCAGGTAGCGGAAGCCGTCGGCGATGTCGGTCAGCCCCGCCTTGCGGGAGGAGCCCTCCCCCGGCGGCAGCTTGGGCAGCAGGGTCACCATCCACAGCGCGAGCACCAGCGCGACGGTGTCGATGAGGTACAAAGTGGACAAGCCGAGCAACGGGATCAGCGCCCCTGCGGCGAGCGGACCAAATACCATGCCGAAGGTGAAGGTGGTGAAGCCGAGCGCGTTCGCCTGGGGGATCAGTTCCTCGGGGACCAGCCGGGCGATGGCGGCGCTGCGGGTCGGCATGTTGACCGCGACGAAAGCTTGTTGGAGACCGAGCAGGACCAGCACGGTCCACACCGACCCCAGCGACACGAAGGCTTGGAGCCACAGCAGGCCCGAGGTCACCGCGACACCGACGTTCGTGACGATCATGACCGTCCGCCGGTCATGCGCGTCGGCGATGGCCCCGCCCCAGAGACCGAAAACGAGGAGCGGAACCAGCCCGACCGCGCCCGCCATACCGACCCAGGCTGATGAGCCGGTGAGGTCGTACACCTGCTTGGGAACGGCCACGGCGGTGAGCTGACTGCCCACGGCGGTGACGGCGGTGGAAACCCACAGCCTGCGGTAACCCTTGATCTTCAGCGGCCGGACGTCGATGAGCGCTTTGCCGAACATCGTCCGGAATCGAGAGCGAGGCTCGGCTTCGAGGGTCACTTCGTTAGTTTAGGTCAGCTAACGAACGCTTCTCGCGTGATTTTCACCTAACCGCGAGTTACGGGCCGAGGCGCTGTACTCGCCAGCCGTCGCGGGTGAGTTGGAAGCGGAGGCGGTCGTGCATGCGGTCCTGCCTGCCCTGCCAGAACTCGACGACCTCCGGCTGGATTCGCCAACCACCCCAATGGGGCGGCACCGGCACCGTCTCGGCGTCGGCGAAGCGCCGTTCGACGTTGGCCAGCGCGGCCTCCAGGGCGGGACGGCCGTTGACGACGATCGACTGCGGCGATGCCCACGCCCCGAGCTGCGAGCCGCGCGGGCGCTTGGCCCAGTACTCGGCGGTCTCGGCGCTCGACACCTTCTCGACCGTGCCGCGAATGGTGGCCTGCCGGTGCATCGCGAACCACGGGAAGGTCGCCGACGCGTACCGGGTGGCCATCAGGTCGTGACTCTTCGCGGAGGTGTAGTTGGTGAAGAACACCAGGCCACGCTCGTCGAGACCCTTGGCCAGGACGGTTCGCGACGACGGCATGCCCTCGGCGTTGGCGGTCGCCAGGACCATGGCGTTCGGCTCGGCGACGCCTGCCTGGCGGGCCGCGTCGAGCCAGCGCTGCAGCTGCTCATACCAGGTCTTCGCCAGGTCGGCCTCGGTGAGCGCACCCTGTTCGTAGGCCACCCGCATGGTCGGCAGTTCCAAGGTGATGTCGCCGTCCGCCATCCGTATCTCCTCCGCCAACCCGTCGGATCCCGCCGACAAGGGACGTTACGGGTAATCGAGGTGAACGGAAACCGCCCGGCCGGTGACAGCTGCCACGCCATTCGAACGATCGGGGCCGTCGGTGTAACACGCTGTTGAAGGTCAACAAGCTTAATCGATCCACTAGATCGTGACCGAAGACACCGCCGTGAACGATTGCTAACCGGGTGGTATGAGGAGCAAGGTTTGCCCAGCCGTGCAGTGGTGCTCGGCGACGGCCACCTGTCTAGACGCCGCTGCCGCTGCGCGAATCCGTCGGGGACATGGCGCGAAAGGCGAGACAATGCACAACGCGGTGCAGGACATCGATAAAACACTTGCGGCGGCGGTAGAACCGGACGACGGTTTCCGCCCCGGACTCGAAGGCGTCATCGCTTTCCGAACCGAGATCGCCGAACCGGACCGCGACGGCGGCGCCCTGCGCTACCGGGGCGTCGACATCGAGGATCTTGTCGGCCACGTGACCTTCGGCAACGTGTGGGCCTTGCTGGTCGACGGCCGTTTCGGGCCGGGCCTGCCGCCCGCCGAGCCGTTCCCGCTGCCCGTGCACTCCGGCGACGTCCGGGTCGACGTGCAGGCCGGTCTCGCCATGCTCGCCCCGATCTGGGGCTACCAGCCGCTGCTCGACATCTCCGACGACGAAGCGCGCGACCAGCTCGCCCGCGCGTCGGTCATGGCCCTGTCGTACGTGGCGCAGTCCGCGCGCGGCATCCACCAGCCCGCGGTCCCGCAGAAGCGCATCGACGAGTGCAACTCGATCACCGAGCGCTTCATGACCCGCTGGCGCGGCGAGCCCGACCCCAAGCACGTCCAGGCGGTTGACGCCTACTGGGTCTCCGGCGCCGAGCACGGCCTGAACGCGTCGACCTTCACCGCCCGCGTCATCGCCTCCACCGGCGCCGACGTCGCGGCGTCGCTGTCGGGCGCCATCGGTGCGATGTCCGGTCCGCTGCACGGCGGCGCCCCGGCCCGCGTGCTGCCGATGCTCGAAGAGGTCGAGAAGAACGGCGACGCCCGCAAGTTCGTCAAGGGCATCCTCGACCGCAAGGAACGCCTGATGGGCTTCGGCCACCGGGTCTACCGGGCCGAGGACCCGCGCGCCCGCGTGCTGCGCCGCACCTGCAAGGAGTTGGGTGCCGAGCGCTACGACGTGGCGGTGGCCTTGGAGCAGGCCGCCCTGGCGGAGCTGCGTGAGCGCCGCCCGGACCGCGCGATCGAGACGAACGTCGAGTTCTGGGCGGCTGTGATTCTGGACTTCGCCGAGGTCCCGCCGCACATGATGCCCGCGATGTTCACGTGTGCCCGGACGGCGGGTTGGTGCGCGCACATCATGGAGCAGAAGCGCACGGGCAAGCTGGTCCGCCCGGCCGCGAAGTACATCGGCCCCGCCCCGCGCAAGCCGGAAGAGGTCGACGGCTGGGACAACATCGCCCACCTCTGATCCTGTTTCACCCCCGGAGATCGCTCATCCGTTCGTGGAGTTTGCGGTGACACCCCACCGCTGATCACATGAACGGATGAGCGATCGCCTTCCGGCGCGAATGCGCGCCCTGGGGACGGAACTGGCTGCCCTTCGCCTGCGCGCGAACCTGACCACTCGACAAGCCGCGGCGCGGATCGGCATTTCCAGCGCCACGCTGAACCGGATCGAGAACGCCAAGCGTTCGGCCTCGGTGGCGGATGTGTCGGCCATGCTGGCGATCTACGGCGTGGTCGGCAAGGAACGCAAGCGCATCCTGGCTTTGGTGGAGGCGGTGACCGCGCCGGGGTGGCTGGAGACCGACCATCAGCTCAAAGAGCTGATCCCGGCCTTGGCGAACTTCGAGTCGCAGGCGTCCACCGTTTATCACTTCGCCCCGGCCAACATCCCTGGTTTGCTTCAAACCCAGGCCTATGCGCAGGCGATCATCAACGACGTTATGGCCGAGAACGTGCCGGCGCTCTTGGCCGATCGGCTGGAGCGACAGAAGGTCCTCACCAAGCGCGGCGCACCCGACTACCTCGCCGTCCTCGACGAAGCGGCGCTGCGAAGGCCGGTGGGTGGTTCCCACGTCATGGCCGAACAAATCCGGCAGCTGATCGAACGAGCGAACCTGCCCAACATCGAGATTCGCGTGATCCCCTTCAAGTACAGCCAGTACAGCAGCCCCGGCACCTTCAACGTTCTGGGATTCGCCGACGCACCACCGCTGGTTTATGTCGAGCACCGGGCTGTTTCAGGCTTCCTGGACAGCCCAAGCGGCAGTCGCAAGCTCCGCGACGAGGCGGTTAAGCTGGCCAAGGTGGCTTTGGATTCCACCGATTCGGTGAACTTCCTGGCCATGGTTGCGGCCGATTACGAGCGGAGATGAAACGGCATGCACGGAGAGTGGCGGAAGTCCAGCTTCAGCGATGGAGGGCAAGCGGAGTGTGTCGAGGTGGCCTACTCGACCGAGATTCGCTTGCGCGACTCCAAGGCCCCGGACGTTGGCACCCTGCGCCTCCCTGTGTCGTCCTGGACTCCCCATCTCCTCGCGGAGTGCCAACCGATCGGATGACATGAGGTTCCGTGCTTCGGTCGTCCCCGTGCTTCGCCGGGAAGGTCGCGGTGTGCGTACCCGAAATCTGTTTCACCGCAAGCCATTCCGCGTTGTTGACACCATCGTGTGACACGAGTCGTCGAGGCCGGAAACCGGGCCCGGATTGTCGGTGGTCGCCGGGAGACTTCGTGGCATGGCGGAGCTGGAGATCCATCACAACGACCCGGACAGGTTCTGGGCCTCGCGTGGACCCGCGCTGACCGCTGAGCTCGT
>NZ_JBOHGC010000508.1:0-13438 GCF_050699995.1 Actinokineospora sp.
CATCAAATACACCAAGAAAGACGTCGACGCCCTGCCCATCACCCGCCACGATTTCCACGGTGAATGGAACTACTGCGTCCACCCCCCGACACGCCCGTAAACACCGACCTTATTCTGACGCGAGCCCCAAGCACATCGGCATCCGGGCGGGCAGCGTCGTCGCGCCCCTGCACCCTCCGGTCCGCATCGCCGAGGAGTGGTCGGTCGTCGACAACCTGTCCGGCGGCCGGGTGGGTGTCTCCTTCGCCTCCGGTTGGCACGCGGTCGACTTCGCCATCCGCCCGGAGAACTACGCCAACCGCCGGGAGGTGGTGGTCGAGACCATCAACACCGTCCGGGACCTGTGGCGGGGCAACAAAACCACGTTGGTGGACGGTGAGGGGAAGCCTGTCGAGGTCAAGGTGTACCCGCCCCCGGTCCGCCCGGAACTGCCGATCTGGCTCACCAGCTCCGGCAGCCCGGAGACCTTCAAGGCGGCGGGCTCTCTCGGTGTCGGTGTCCTGACCCACCTGCTGGGCCAAGACCTCAAGGACCTCAAAACAAAGATCACCACCTACCGCGAATCCCTCCCCGAGGGCACCCCGGGCCATGTGGCCCTGATGCTGCACACCTTCCTGGGCCCAGACCGCGACGAGGTCCGCGAGATCGTCCGGGAACCCTTCAGCGCCTACCTGCGCAGCTCCATCGGCCTGATCGTCCGCGCCGCCGGCGACATCCTCCCCGGCGTCGACCCGGATTCCCTGTCCCCGGAGGACATCGACTTCCTGGTGGAGCGATCCTTCGACCGCTACTTCGACACCGGCGGCCTCTTCGGCACGGTCGAGGACGGCGCCGCGACCCTGGAGCAGCTGCGGGAAGCGGGCGTCGACGAGGTCGCCTGTCTCATCGACTTCGTCGGCGACACCGACAAGGTCCTGGGCGGCCTGAAGTACTTGGACAAGCTCAAAAACACCTGGCGCCAGACGATCCCCACCGGCGGAACCGAAGCCAGTCCACCTCGACCATGAATGGCTCGGGTGGACCGCCCCCACCCCAGGCCACAGTGACAGCGCCGCCAAGCACAAGGAGAACGATGGTCCCCCAGGATCTGGCCGACAGCGTCACCGCCGACGCGGTCCTGCACCATCTCCAGGCCTTCCAGCGCATCGCCGACCGCAACGGCGGCAGCCGCGCCTCCGGCACCCCCGGCCACGAGGAGTCCGTCGACTACGTCGCCGAGCGTCTCATCGCCGCCGGTTTCGAGGTCAGGCTCCAGGATTTCCCCATCATCTATGAGGAAACCGTCGCCGAGCGCCTCCAAGTCGGCGCCGACACCATCCCCATCACCGTCATGCGCCACTCGCCTGACACCCCGCTCGGCGGCATCACCGGACCGCTCGCCGTCCTCGACGCGACCGGCTGCGAGGAGTCCGATTTCGATGGCGCCGACTACACCGGCACCATCGTCCTCATCCGCCGCGGCGGCGGCCCGCACTGGGTCAAGCAGGCCAATGCCGCGAAGGCGGGCGCCATCGGCACGATCATCCACAACACCAACGACGAATGGCTCCTGGGCAACCTCGTCTCCCCGGACAACGCCCGCATCCCCACCGGTGGCATCGCCAAGGCCGACGGCGCCACGCTGCGGGAACGCGCGGGCGATCAGGTCACGCTCGACCTGCGGAGGTTCTCCGAGCCCCGCGTCTCCCGCAACGTGATCGCCCAGACCAAGACCGGCCGCACCGACCGGGTCGTCATGGCGGGGGCGCACCTCGACAGCGTGGTGGACGGCCCCGGCATCAACGACGCGGGCGCGGGGTGCGCGGCGCTGCTGACCGCGGCGCTGGAGCTGGGTGGCACGCCCGAGGTGCGCAACGCCGTGCGGTTCGCCTGGTGGGGCGCGGAGGAACTTGGCCAGATCGGGTCCAACCACTACGTCCGCGCCCTCAGCGACGCCCAGCTGCGCGATGTCGCCCTGTACCTCAACTTCGACATGCTCAGCTCGACCAACGGCGGCTACTTCGTCTTCGACGGCGGCCCCGGCCCGGAAGGCTCCGTGCACATCGAGAAGTCCTTTATGGACTTCCTGGCCGGGCGTGGTGTTGAGACCGAGCCGCTGTCGCTGTTCGGCGGGTTCGACCACGCCGTGTTCGTCGAGGCCGGGATCCCCACCGGCGGGCTGTACACCGGCGCCACCGCGATCAAGACCCCCGAGCAGGCCCGGAAGTGGGGTGGCACCGCCGGCCTCGCCTACGACCCCAACTACCACCAGGCGGCCGACGAGCTGTCCAATGTGGACCAGGTGATGCTGGCCCACAACGCCGCCGCCGTCGGCTGGGTCATCGCCCAGTACGCCGCCGACACCGACGCCCTGCCCACGCGCGCTTCCTGATCCCCAACCCCCGAAAGCGAGCCCGGATGTCCCGCAGCAGAGTCCTCAGAGGGGCGGCGCTGGCGATCGCCGCCTGCCTCGGCATGACCGTCATACCCGCGCAGGCCGCCGAACCCGACGGACCGGCCCTGGCCAAGCGGCTGACGAGCAAGGTCACGCTGGACGCGATGAACCGCCACCTCATCGCGTTCCAACGCATCTCCGACCAGAACGGCGGCAGGCGCGCCCCCGGCACGCCGGGCCACGAGGCGTCCGTCGACTACGTCGTCAACAAGCTCACCGCCGCCGGCTATGACGTGACCACTCAGCAGTTCCCGATCCCGTACTCCGAGGCCCTGGTCGAGCGCCTCATCGTCGGCGGGACCCCGGTCAAGATGCACATGGCCCTCTACACCCCGGACACCCCCAAGGGCGGCATCACCGGCCCGCTGGCCGTCCTCCCGGAGAGCGCGACCCCCGGTTGCGCCGCGGCCGACTTCGCCGGTGCGGACTACACCGGCACGATCGCCCTGATCCGGCGCGGCGGCTGCCCGTTCGCGGTCAAGCAGCAGAACGCGGCGAAGGCGGGCGCCATCGGCGTGATCTTCGCCAACAACATCGACGGCTGGCTGCGCGGCAACCTCACTTCGCCCGACCAGGCGGTGATCCCCAGCGGTGGTGTGTCCCAGGTGGACGGTGTCGCGCTGCGCGCGAAGGCGGGCCAGTCGGTCACCATGGAACTGAAGGTGCTCAACGAGCAGCGCACCTCCCGCACGGTGATCGCGCAGACCAAGACCGGCCGCAAGGACAACGTCGTGGTCGCGGGTGGACACCTGGACAGCGTCGTCGAGGGCGCGGGCATCAACAGCAACGCCACCGGCTCCGCCGCCCTGCTGGAGACCGCCCTGCAGCTCGGCGGCTCGCCCAAGGTGAGCAACGCGGTGCGGTTCGTCTTCTTCGGCGCCTGGGAGTTCGGCATCATCGGCTCGCCGTACTACGTGTCGAACCTGAGTTTCGAGGAGCAGCTCGACATCGCGCTGTACCTCAACTTCGACGCGATCGGCTCGCCCAACGCGGGTTACTTCGTCTACGACGGCGACACCGGGCCGTACGGCTCCGGCGACATCAAGAGGTCCTTTGTAGACTACCTGACCGCCCGCGGCGTGCCGACCGAGACCACCCCGCTCAACCACCGCTCCGACCAGCTCGCGTTCCTCTCGGTCGGCATCCCGTCCGGCGGCCTCTACACCGGCACGATCGGCGCCAAGTCGGCCGCGCAGGCGCAGAAGTGGGGCGGCACGGCCGGAGTCTGGTTCGACGCCTGCTACCACGAGGCCTGCGACAACCTCGGCAACATCGACCGGGTCGCGCTCGACCGCAACGCCGACGCCATGGCCTGGGTGACCGCCTCCTACGCGGTCAGCACCGAAGGCGTCAACGGTGTGCCGCCCCGCGTCGAGCGGGCCGGACTGCGGTCGGCGGCTCGCGCGTCGGCCATGACGGTCGCGGCGGACTCGATCTGACCTGGTGATCTGCTTCGAGACCGGCCGTCCCATGCGTGGGACGGCCGGCCACCGTGAACGACTTTCGAGAGGAGACGACGTGCGCCGCATCCCGTCGCGCAGCACCAGGAGATCAGCTCTGGCCATCCTGGCGGTGGCCGCCGCGGTACTGGTCGGAACCGGTCCCGTCGCGGGCGCCGCCCCCGAGCGGTCCGCGGAGACCCTCACCGACACCTTGGTACGCAAAGTGTCCGTGGACCGGATCAACCGGCACCTCGTCGCGTTCCAGCGTTTCGCCGACCGCGCGGGCGGCACCCGGGCGGCCCACACCGACGGCTTCCGCGACAGCCTCGACTACGTCGCCGGGAAGCTGCGCGAGGCCGGTTTCCTCGTCGAGACCCCGGAGTTCACCTTCGACCGCCGCGTCACCGACGCCGCTTCCGTCGTGGCGGGCGGGACCACCGTCGAGCCGTTCCCGATCATCCACGGCATGAACACACCGGCGGGCGGCGTGACCGGCAGGCTGGTGCACGTGCCCGTCGACGCCAATCCCGGCTGCGACGCCGCCGACTACGCCGGACTCGACATCACCGGCGGCATCGCGCTGATCAAGCGCGGCGGCTGCACCTTCACCCAGAAGCAGGCGGTCGCCGCCGGCGCGGGCGCGGTCGCCGCCGTCATCTACAACCAGCTCGAAGGCCCGCCCCGAGGCATCCTGGCCGGTGGCCCCGCGGCGTCGCGGATCCCGACCGGCCTCGTGACCATGGCCGACGGCGCGGCGCTTGCCGCGCTCGCGGGCACGACCACCACCGTCGACCTCCGCACGCACATCGTGCCCACGGTCAGCCGCAACCTGATCGCCCAGACCCGCACCGGCCGCACCGACAACGTGGTGCTCGCGGGCGCCCAACTCGACAGCGAGGACGACGTCCCAGGCATCAACGACAACGCCACCGGCTCGTCGGCGCTGCTCGAGGTCGCGCTGAAGCTCGGCGCCTCACCCAAGGTGTCCAACGCGGTGCGCTTCGCGTTCTGGGGCGCGACCTGGACGCAGTTCGGCTCCAGCGCCTACCTGAACTCGCTCGACGCCCAGGCGCGCCTCGACATCGCCATGTACCTGCACTTCGACATCCTCGGCTCCCCGAACGCGGGCCACTTCGTCTACGACGGCGACGACTCAGACCGGGTCGCACCCGGCCCGCGCCCCGCGGGCTGCGCCCGGATCGAGAAGACCTTCGTGGACTTCTACGCCGCGAGCGGCATCCCCACGGAGGGCACGAACTACGACGGCAACACCGACCACCCGGGCTTCGCGGCCGCGGGCATCCCTGTCGGCGGCATCTACGGCGGCGCGTTCACCTACAAGACGGCCGCCCAGGCCGCCAAGTGGGGCGGGCAGGCGGGTGCGGCGTTCGATCCGAACCACCAGACGCCGAGGGACAACCTGGACAACGTGAACCTCGACGTCCTGGACCGCAACGGCGACGCCATCGCCCACGCCGTGGGCAGCTTCGCGACCAGCACCGAGGGCATCGACGGTGTGTCCCCGCGGGCCGCCCAGCCGATGGCGCAGGAGGTCGCGCCCGCCCGGTGAGCGCGCCATCGGCGACGTTGGTGTAGCACTGCACCCATCGCAACCAGGCCGAGAGTATGACGTGGGTCATGCTCTCGGCCTGGTTGTGCTGTGTGTCCGCTACTTGACGCCACCAGCGGTCAGGCCTGCGACCAGGCGTTTCTCGATGAGCGCGAAGAGAATCACCACGGGCAGGATGCCGATGATCGACACCGCGAAGACGTACTGCCAGGCCGAGTCGTACTGGCCGACGAACTTCGTCAGGGCCACGGTGAGTGGCTGGTTGGTGTCGGTGGGCAGCAGGATCAGGCTGGCCGCGAACTCGTTCCAGCAGGCGATGAAGGTGAACACGACCGTCGTCACGATGCCCGGCCAGACCAGCGGCAGCATGATCCGCCGCATCGAGTCGAAGCGGGAGCAGCCGTCCAGCCAGGCCGCCTCCTCGATCTCCTTGGGAACCGCCGAGAAGAAGCTGTGCATGATCCACACGGCGAAGGACAGGTTGAACGCCGCGTTGACCAGGATCATCGACAGGTAGGTGTCGTTGAGTTCCAGCGTCACGAACTCGCGGAACAGGCCCGAGGCCAACACCGTGGGCTGCAGCATCTGGGTGATCAGCACCAGCAGCAGGAACGGCATCTTCAGCCGGAAGTTGTGCCGCGCGGTGAAGTACGCCGCGGGCACCGCCGCCACCAGGGCCAGCAGGGTGCCGCCGATGGAGATCACCACGGTGGACCACAGGTTGTCCGGCAGCGGTGTCTCCGGCGTGCCCCACATGGTCAGGAAGTTCTCGGGGTGCCACTCGGCGGGCAGGTAGGTCGGCGGGACCTTGAGGATCTCCGGGCGCGACTTGAACGCGCCGGACAGCATGATCAGGTACGGGGCCAGGAAGATCAGCGCGATGACCCCGCCGACCGCGGTGAGGTCCCAGCGCCGCCGTTCCCGCTTGACCGGCCGTGGTGCGCGACTGCCCGAGTCCAGTGCCGGGGGAGCCTCGGTGAGGGTGCTCATCAGCTCAGACCTCCCGCATCGGGCGCACGATGCGCAGGTAGAAGGCGATCACGATGAGGACCACCAGGAAGTTGATGACGCTCAGCGCGCTCGCCGTGTCGATCTGACGGTCGCCCTGGATGATCTTGAAGGTCAGCGTGGTGGTCGTGTCGGCGTCGTAGCCGGGGATCGCGCCGGTCATCGTGCGCAGGATGGGCAGCGAGTTGAACACGTTGATGACGTTGATCAGCGCGGCCACCGCGAGCGCGGGCCGCAGCATTGGGAACACGACACGCCAGTAGGTCTGGGGCTTGGTCGCGCCGTCGATCTGCGCCGCCTCCAGAATGTCGCCCGGCACGGTCTGCAAGCCCGCGAGGATGACGAAGGTGGTGAACGGGACGGACACGAACACCGCCACCGCCGCCGAGGACAGGAAGCCCGAGACCGGGTTCTTCAGGAAGCCGTAGGGCTGCGCCATCACGCCGGTGTCGACGAGGAACTGGTTGATCACCCCGTAGAACGGGTCGAGGCCGTAGACGAAGATCGTCGAGGTCATCACCACCGACGCCGCCCACGGCACGATGACCGCCAGCCGCACGACCGTGCGGCCGGGGAACGTCTTGTTCAGGAACTGTGCCAGCACCAGCGAGACCAGCACGCTGACGAGCACGACGCCGACAACCCACACCGCGGTGTTGAGGAAGACCCGCGGCAGGTGCCCGAGCGCGAAGACCTTGCCGTAGTTGTCCCAGCCCGCCCAGCCCAGGTCGGTGCCGAACCGGGAGATGTCGCGAAACGAGGTGTAGAACATGTAGCCCGCCGGGTACACCACGACGCCGCCGATCAGCAGCAGCGCGGGCGCGAGCCACGGCAAAGCCTGCAGGGTCGACTCCCGCGTGACCTTGCGGCGTCGGGCCTTCGTCGGCGGGGCGGTCGCCACGGTCGGGTCTATCACTGGCACAGACTCCCTCATTTTTCAGAACCGTGGGTGGCGACCGATGCCCCGGTCGCCACCCGCGGACGGGCGGACGGCTCGCAGGGGTCAGCCGCCCGCGTCCACCTTGGCCTGGATCTCCTCCAGCACGTCACCGGCGGGCTTGGTCTGGATCTGGCCCACCAGCTGCTTGAACGCGCCGGACGCGGTGCTCCACGCCGGGTTCGTGGCCGGGTAGAACTTGGCGCCGGGAAGGGCGTCGATGAACTCCTTGAGCTCCGGCTTGGCCGCGGCGGCCTCGCCACCGGACTTGGTGGCCGGGATGAAGCCCTCGTTGTCGTTGAACTTGACGTAGTTGTCCTTCTCGTAGAAGAAGTCCAGGAACTTGCGGATCGCTTCCTGCTTCTTCCCGTCCTTCTTGAAACCGACGAAGTAGTCGGCGACACCCAGGGTGGCGGGCTTGCCGTCCTTGGTCGGGCTCGGCGCGATCGCCCACTGCAGGGCCGGGTTCTTCTCCTTGATCTGGCCGACGACCGGCGGCAGGCCGGTGATCATGCCGATCTTGCCCTGGATGAACACGTTGATCAGCGGCGTGCGGTTGGTCGCGCCGGGGTCGGCCTGGGTGGCCTTCTCGTCGATCATCTTCTTCATGAAGGTGAGCGCCTCGTTCGCCTGCGGGGTGTCCACAGTGATCTTCGAGCCGTCACCCCACGACGCGCCCGCGCCGTAGGCCCAGATGGAGGTCTCGCCCTGGGCTTCCTCGTTGCCCAGCGGCATGCCGTAGCCGCTGACGCCGTCGCCGAGGGCGGAGATCTTCTTGGCGGAGTCGAGCAGCTCGTCCCAGGTCTTGGGCGGGGCCGCGATGCCTGCCTTGGTGAACAGCTCCTTGTTGTAGAACAGCGCACGGGTCGAGGCCACGGTCGGCACGCCGTAGGCGGTGCCGTCGATGGCCGCGCTCTGCACGAACGCGGGCACCACGTCGGCCAGCGTCGCGGGCGAGACGATCTCGTCGGCCTTGAACAGCAGGCCTTCCTTGCCGTAGGCCGGGCCCGCGGAGTCGAGTTCGAGGATGTCGGGCGCCTTCTGGCCCTGGATCTTCGTGTCGAGGACCTTGTAGATGTCGTCCCAGCTCTGGACCTCGAGCTTGACCTTGATGGTGGGGTTCTTGGCCTCGAACGCCTTGACCAGGTCTTCCCAGTAGGGCTTGGTCTTGTCGCCGTAGGACGGGACCATCAGCTCGAGCTCGGTGTTCCCACCGGCGCCGCTGTCGGAACCGCCCCCGCACGCGACCAAGCCGAGCGTCGCCGCGGTGGCGATCGCTGCAGCCTTGATGACACGCCTCAACTTCTCCTGCCTTCCTGCTGGACCGGCCCGCCGGCACTGCCGGACGAACCGAGCGATGCAAACTTACGATTGAGAATGAGCAGTTCTAATCACTTGTAAGCAGATTGCGAACATGTTCCCCCCTGCTCTCCGGTTCGTCAACGGTCTCGGGCCAGCTTTGACGTGTGTTGCCTGAATGCAACACGAAGCAGTGACAGCGCGCTCGCCATGCGCTAGACATGACGAAACCTGCTCGAAGATGCTCGAAATGAGGGCTTAATGCGCAGAAGTGTTCAGATATGTCGAAATCTGGGGATTCTTGCCGCCACAGCGGCGGTGGCGACCACCCTGCTCATCGCACCCACGGCCACCGCCGCGGAGCCAGGGCAGCTCGGCGCGGTCACCGGGTTCGCGGCCGACAAGGCCACGTTCACCCTGGACGCGGGCCAGGCCAAGGTCCGCGTGGTCTTCCTGCGTGACGACGTGTTCCGGATCTGGCTCGCACCCGACGGCCAGTTCACCGACCCGGCGAACACCCCGCCGACCGACCCGGCCGCGCCGAAATCCGACATCGTCGTGAAGAAGGACTACAGCGCCCCCGAGGCAACCTGGTCCGACCAGGGCGACCACTACTCGCTGCGCACCAAGTCCGCCGAGGTGCGCGCCTACAAGAACCCGCTGCGCTTCGCCCTGCACCGGGCCGACGGCACCCAGGTGTGGTCCGAGCGGGCCCCGTTGGCCTGGACGGCCACCAGCGCCACCCAGTCGCTGGGGCGCGGCCCGACCGAGCAGTTCGTCGGCGGCGGCATGCAGAACGGCCGCTTCTCCCACCGCGACAAGACCATCAAGATCTCCCGCGACTTCAACTGGGAGGACGGCGGCAACCCCAACGCCTCCCCGTACTACATGAGCACCGCGGGCTACGGCGTCCTGCGCAACACCTTCGCGCCGGGCAGCTACGCGTTCACCGAGCCGGTGGCCACCACCCACCAGGAGCAGCGCTTCGACGCCTACTACTTCGTCGGCGACATGAAGACCTCGCTGGACCGCTACACAGAGCTGACCGGCAGGCCGTTCCTCCCGCCGATCTACGGCCTGGAGTACGGCGACTCCGACTGCTACAACCGCGGCCACTACCGTCCCGGTGTCGACCCGGACCAGCGCAACGACGGGAAGTACCACCCGGAGAAGGAGATCACGACCGACGCGGCGAAGATCGCGCAGAAGTTCGTCGACAACGACATGCCCGGCGGCTGGATGCTCGTCAACGACGACTACGGCTGCGGCTACAGCGCCGACCGTGACGCCTACATCCAGAACCCCAACCCCAGCGGCGTCGAGAAGTACATCGGCACCCGCGACATCAACGCGCTGACCACCGCGGGCGGCGAGCTGCGCAAGCGCGGCATCGAGATGGGCCTGTGGACCGAGTCGTCGCTCGACAAGCAGCCCGAGGAGGTCGGCCAGGCCGGTGTCCGCGTGCGCAAGCTCGACGTCGCCTGGGTCGGACCGGGCTACCGGCACGCGCTCTCGGCGTGCGACACCGCGCACTCGGGCATCGAGCAGCACAGCAACGCCCGCGGGTACAGCTGGATGGTCGAGGGCTGGGCGGGCGCGCAGCGCTGCGCGGTCCAGTGGACCGGTGACCACGCGGGCACGCTGAACAACATCAAGTGGCAGATCCCGGCCATCCACGGCTCGGGCAACTCCGGCATCGCGTACTCCGCCGGTGACGTCGACGGCATCTTCGGCGGCAGCGCCACCAGCTATGTGCGCGACCTGCAGTGGAAGGCGTTCAACCCGGCCCTGATGTCGATGAGCGGCTGGTCGACGCCGAAGTTCAAGCAGCCGTGGGCCTACGGCGACCCGTACACCTCGATCAACCGGCAGTACCTCAAGCTGCGGGAGCAGCTGCTGCCGTACTTCTACAGCTACGCGGCCGAGGCGCACCGCACCGGCGTGCCGATCAACCGGTCGCTGATCCTGGAGTACCCGAACGACCCCAAGACCTGGGACGACACCACCAAGTACGAGTTCCTGGCGGGCAAGGAGTTCCTCGTCGCCCCCATGTGGAACGAGGGTGAGGTCAAGGACGGCATCTACCTGCCCGAGGGCACCTGGATCGACTACTGGTCCGGCCAGGCCCACCAGGGCCCGACCACGATCAACGGCTACCACGCGCCGCTGGACCGGCTGCCGCTGTTCGTCAAGGCGGGCGCGGTCGTCCCGATGTGGCGTGACGGCATCACCGGCCACGCGCAGCAGAAGCCGGGCGACCGGGTGACTGTCGACGTCTACCCGCAGGGCGAGTCGTCGTTCTCGATGTACGAGGACGACCGGGTGACCCGGGCCAGCCGCGAGGGCAAGTCGGCGACGCAGAAGTTCGACGTGTCCGCGCCGAAGAACGGCTACGGCACGGTCGCGGTGCGCATCGGCCAGAGCGTCAGCGACTACGCGGGCAAGCCCGCCGCCCGGCCCTACGAGCTGACCGTGCACACCGGCACCAAGCCGAACGCGGTGCAGCCCGCGGGCACCATCCCGCTGCCCGAGCTGCGCACCAAGGCCGAGTACGACGCGGCGCAGACCGGGTGGCACTACGCCGAGGGCGACCGCCGCGGTGTCGTGCACGTGAAGACGGCGCCGGTGTCCACCGGTGCTTCGACCACGATCAACCTGTACGGCACCACTTCGGTGGGTGGCGGCAGGCTGAGCGACTCCTTCGGCACGTCCACACTGTCCACTCCGGACATGTGGGCCGCCGCGGGCGCGTCGACCGAGGTGGCCGCGGAGTTCCGCAACGGCACCGAGATCCCGGTGCGGGACGTCCGGCTCGGGCTCACCCTGCCCGCGGGATGGACCGCCACGGCGAAGGGAAGCACCACCCATTCGGTGGTGTTCCCGGGGAAGAGTGTTCGGACCGTGTTCGCCGTGACCCCGCCCGCCGCCGCGGTGGGCAGTCACACGATCAAGCTCGACACCACCTACCTCGCCGCGGGTGCCAAGCACACCAGCACCGCGGTGGGCCGCGCCCAGGTGCCGTTCGGCTCGGTGGCCGCGTCGTACAACACCGTCGGCATCACCGACGCGGCCACGTTCGGCGCGGGCGAGTTCGACCCGGACGGCAACAGCTTCCCGGCCGAACTCCTCGCCGCCCAGGGCTACGCCCCGGGTGCGACGGTGACCGCGCAGGGCGCCCAGTTCACCTGGCCGTCCGCCGCCGCGGGCACGCCGAACATGGTGAAGGGCCAGGGTCAGCCGATCCTGGTCTCCGGAACCGGCACGCACCTGGCGTTCCTCGGCTCGGGCGCGAGCACCAGCGCGCGCGGCACGGTGACCGCGATGTACACCGACGGCACGGAATCGACGCACACGCTGGCTTTCCCGAACTGGTCGTTCCAGGACCCGACCACCGGCGGCGCGAAACTGGCGGTGTCGGTGAAGGGCCGCTACACGCCCACCGGCCTGGCCAACACCGATGTCGACTACCGGGTCTTCTACAACACGGTGGAGTTGGCCAAGGGCAAGACGATCCGGGCGTTCAAGCTCCCCGCGAGCGCGACGTTCGGCGTGTTCGCCGCAGCGGTGCACGACCGGCCGCTGCCGCCCGCGCCCAAGGGTGAGGCGTTCGTCAGCGACCTCGAATGGCTGAGTTCGACGAACGGTTGGGGCCCGGTGGAACGCGACCGCAGCAACAACGAGAGCGCCGCTGGCGACGGCAAGCCGATCACCCTCAACGGCACCGTGTACACCAAGGGTCTCGGCGCGCACGCGCCTTCCAACGTTCGGGTGAACCTTGGCGGTGTCTGCTCCTCGTTCAGCGCGAAGGTCGGCGTGGACGACGAGATGGGTGACACCAGTCCGTCCACTGTGGTCTTCAAGGTCGTGGTGGACGGGGTGGAGAAGTACGCCTCCCCGGTGCTGCGGCCCACGTCGGCCACGGTTTCGGTGCAGGTCCCGGTCACCGGGGCGGGCACGCTCGAGCTGGTGATCGCCGACGGCGGCGATGGCATCGCCAGCGACCACGGGGACTGGGCGGAGGCGAAACTGTCCTGTAACCCGTAACCGGAAAAGCGGCGGGGCGGATGACCAGGCGTACTGGTCGTCCGCCCCGTTCTTCGTTCCTGGGCCATTCGGGGGATACCGGTGGGTAGCGCAGTCGATCAAGGTTGCGTGGCGAAACTATCGCCTATATATAGAAATCCGGTGAGCCGCTGGTCACCGAACTGTCACGCGCGGTCTCATGTGCGCGGCCAGTCTTGCGGTAGCATCGCCCGCGTCGCGGAGCCCCCAGCCATTTGGTCCGGCCCACGCCACATAGACTTGATCATGGTCGTCGGTCGCTGTCGGTCGCCTCGTACAGGAAGGACCAGATGTCTGAATCGCCCTCGCCGGAGCCGCCTCAGCCCACCCGCGGCGCCCGGCTGGAGAATGACTACTCGCGGGCGAGCGAGCGTCTCCAAGCCCGGCTTTTACAGATCGGCTTGTCCCTGCTCGCGGTAGTGGTCCTCGGCGGTGGCGCCGGGATCCTGTCGATCGCCATGAATCCCGTGTCGGCTCTGGTCGCGTCGGTGAGCGTGGTGGGCGGCAGTGTGATCGCCGTCATGATCGCGCTGCTCTGCGCCGGGTCGGCGACCCGCAAGATCCGGCTCCCCGCGCACCGCGGGTCGGCCGCGGCCTACGCCCAGCGCCCGCCGTCGCCGATGCCGGTCCCCGCGCAGGCGCCGACCCCCGCTCCGGCGCCAGCGCCGACGCCCGCCGAGCAGGCG
>NZ_JBOHGC010000509.1:0-6824 GCF_050699995.1 Actinokineospora sp.
GAACCTGTCCGGGTCGTTGTGATGGATCTCCAGCTCCGCCATGCCACGAAGTCTCCCGGCGACCACCGACAATCCGGGCCCGGTTTCCGACCTCGACGACTCGTGTCACACGATGGTGTCAACAACGGGAAATGGCTTGCGGTGAAACAGATTCCGGGTACGCACACCGCGACCTTCCCCGGTCTCGAGCATCAAGACCGCCTACCGCAGGGTGCGCAGTAGGAATTCGTAGACGATGGCCGACATGAACGCCCGCTGCTCGTTGTCCGCCGCCGCCCCGTGGCCGCCCTCGATGTTCTCGTAGTACTTCGGTTCATAACCGAGTTCCCGCATCCTCGCCGCCATCTTGCGTGCGTGGCCGGGGTGTACGCGGTCATCGCGCGTAGAGGTGATGAAGAAGACCGGCGGATACCCGCGTCCACTGTGGACGTTGTGGTACGGCGAGAACTCCTTGAGGTAGGCCCAGTCGTCCGGGTCGTCCGGGTCGCCCCACTCGGCCATCCAGGACGCGCCCGCGAGGAGCAGGTGGTACCGGCGGAGGTCGAGCAGCGGGACCTGGCTGACGACCGCGCCGAACAGCTCCGGGTAGCGGGTCAGCATGACGCCCGCCAACAGGCCGCCGTTGCTGCCGCCCTGCATCCCCAGGCGCGAGGGCGTCGTGACGCCGCGGGCCACGAGGTCGCGCGCGACCGCCGCGAAGTCCTCGTACGCGCGGGGGCGGTTCTCGCGCAGCGCGGCGCGGTGCCACGCGGGGCCGTACTCGCCGCCGCCGCGGATGTTGGCGACCACGTAGGTGCCGCCCTGGTCGAGCCACGCCCGGGCCATGCCACCCGCATAGGACGGCGTCAGCGAGATCTCGAAGCCGCCGTACCCGTAGAGCAGCGTGGGGCCCTTCGGGTCGCGCCCGGCGACCACGAAATAGGGGACCTTCGTGCCGTCGTCGGATGTCGCGAAGTGCTGTTGGACGGTGAGGCCCTCGGTGTCGAAGAACGCGGGCGCCTGCTTGAGCGCCTCGACCTCGCCGCCGATCTCCCCGCGCAGCAGGGTCGCGGGCTGCAGGTAGCCGCTGACGTTGAGCAGGTACTCGTCGCTGTGGTCCGGGTCGGTGTCGATCACGTCCGCGGAGCTGAGCTCGGGCGCACCGGGAAGCGGTGCGCGCGTCCAGCCGTCCGGTCCTGGAGTCAGTGCTTCGAGTTTGGTCTTCACATCGACGAGCTCGTTGAGGATCAGGTGGTTGCGGGTCCACGAGTAGCCTGCCAGCGAGCTGTGCGCGTCGGGCTCGAACAGCACCGTCAGGGAGCGCTCGCCCGCGAGGAAGGCGTCGAAGTTCGCGGCGAGCAGCGAGCCGGACTTGTAGGTGGTCTCGCCGACGGTCCAGTCCGAGCGCAGCCAGACCAGCAGCCACTCGCGGTGGGCGTCGGACGTGGCGTCGTCCGGCACGTCGATGCGGACCAGGCCGCTCGGGGTCCGCACGAACTCCTCGGAGGTGAAGAACTCCGGGTGGCGGCCGACGAAGTCCCGCTCGAACCCGGGGGTGGAATCGTGGACCGCGTAGGCGGAGACGTCCTCGGGCTTGCCCTCGAAGACAATGGCCGCCTCGGCCAACGGCGTGCCTCGCCGCCATTCCTTGATCACCCGCGGGTAGCCGGAGGTGGTCAGCGAGCCGTCGCCGAAGTCGGTGCCGACGTAGATCCGGTCCGCGTCGATCCAGCTGACCCGCGACTTGGCCTCGGGCAGGGCGAACCCGTCGGCGACGAACTCGCCGGACCGCAGGTCGAACTCGCGGACCACCGTGGCGTCCGCGCCGCCGCGGGAGAGCTCCACCAGCGCGAGGTCGTAGTCGGGCTTGAGGACCGCGGCGCCTGCCCACACCCAGTTCTCATCCTCGCGCTCGGCGAGGGCGTCGACGTCGAGCAGGATCTCCCACCCGGGTTCGGCGGTGCGGTACTGCTCCAGCGTCGTCCGCCGCCACAGCCCCCGGACGTGGGTGGCGTCCTGCCAGAAGTTGTAGAGGAACTCACCGCGCCGCCGCGGGTACGGGATCCGGTCGTCGGCGTCGAGGACCTCCCTGATGCCCGCGCGAAGAGAGTCGAAACGCTCGCCCGCCAGCTCGGCCGTGGTCTCGGCGTTGCGGGCCTTCACCCAGTCCAGGGCCGTCTCGTCGGTGACCTCTTCCAGCCACAGGTACGGGTCCTCGAGTCCCTCAGTCATGCCGCCAGTCTGCCGGATCAGTAGCGTGGGCCTCGTGCTCATCGGATTCGCCGCCCCGGTGTCAGGCTCCTGGGCGACCGTGGACAACCTCGTGCGGGTCGCCACCCGTGCCGAGGAACTCGGCTACCACTCGGTGTGGACGTTCCAGCGGCTGCTCTCGCCGCCCGACGGCAGCTGGGGTGAGTCCTACCGGTCGGTCCTCGACCCGGTCGCGGCGACGTCGTTCCTCGCCGCCCACACCAGCCGGGTGCGGCTGGGCATCGCCGTGCTCAACCTGCCGTTCTTCGCCCCGCCGCTGCTCGCCAAGCAACTCGCCACCCTCGACGTGCTCAGCGGCGGCAGGCTCGACGCGGGCCTGGGCATCGGGTGGGCGCCGGAGGAGTACGCCGCCGTCGGCGCGGACATGGCGGGCCGCGGCAAGCGTGCGGAGGAGTACCTGCCGCTGCTGCGCCGGTTCTGGACCGACGATGTCGTCGAGCACGACGGCGAGTTCTACCGCGTGCCCGCGACCCGGATGGATCCCAAGCCTGCGCAGCCGGGCGGCCCGCCGGTCCTGCTGGGCGCGTCGGCGGAACCGGCGTTGCGTCGCGCGGGGCGGCTGTGCGCGGGCTGGGTCAGCAGCAGCCGCGCGGACCCCGCCGCCATCGGCGAGTCGGTCAAGGTCGTGCGCGAGGCCGCGGCCGAGGCGGGCCGCGACCCGCGGCAGCTTCGATTCGTGTGCCGAGGCGCGGTTCGCGTGCGCGCGGAGCGAACCCGTCCTCTCACGGGCACGCTGGAGCAGATCCGCGGCGACTTCGCTCTGCTGGAGGACCAAGGCGTCACCGAGCTGTTCATCGACCTGAACTTCGACCCGGAGATCGGTTCCCCGGACGCCGACCCGGCTGAATCCATGCGCCGGGCCGAGGACGCCTTGGCCGCGTTCGCGCCCTAGCTTTCGCGCCGCTAGTCCCGCCAGCCGGAGATCTCCACGCCCTTCGCGATGTCCAGGCGGAAGCCGAGGTCGATCTCGGTGCTCTTGCCCGGCGCGAGGTCGAGCTTCCAGGTGACCTCGCCCAGCTCGGTCCGTTCGGCCGGGTCCGGCCGCAGCGTGACCTCGCGGACAATGATCGACTCGCTTCGTGAAACAGGAACCTGGTCTATGACCGTGACTCGCGCGGCGCGCGGACCGAAGTTGCCCACCTTGATCCGATAAGCGGCCTCTTGGCGTCGGGTGCCGCCGAGGACCGCCTTGCCCGCCGAGCGGCGGACCAGTTCACGCTCGACCCGGATGCGCTCGTCGACGCCCAACGTCAGCTCGACCTCCTCACCCGGCGCCCACGGCTCCAGATCGGTCGCGCCGACGAACTCCGTGTCGTGGAAGATCGACGCCCGGCCCGGGCGCAGCGTGTGCTCGGACGTGTTGGTCACCGTGGCCCGCAGATAGGCCTCCGGTCCGCGCACGGGCACGGTCACGTGGTCGGTCTCGGCGGGCAGATCGAACGCCGCGACGGTGGTTCGGTGCGCCGTGCCGTCCGCCGGTACCGCGATAGGGCGCGTGGGCCGGTAGGTGGCCGAGGTGGCGCCCTGCTCGACGGCGGCGTACCGCTCCTCCATCATCGGTGCCGCCGCCATGGCGGGCATGGGCACAGCTCCGCCCGGCGCGGCGTCCATCGCGGCTCCGTACGCGATGCCACGCGCCGCCTTGGGGGCGATCGGCCTCGGCCGCAGGACGTCGACATACCAAGGCGACAGCTCGGGCACGTTCAGGCCGTCGGTCGGCTGCGCGGTCGAGAGCCGCAGATCGCACTCCGGCCAGTCCTCGCCGGTGTGCTGGGTGACCAGCCCGTACCAGGTGACCGCCAGCGAGCCCGCCGCCAGCCGCACGTCGTAGCGCGACTCCCAGTTGCCGCCGTGCACCAGGTAGGAGAGCTCGAACTCCAGCTCACCGGCCTCCGCGACATCCACGTCGACGTCGACGGCCATCCGGTCCGGGGCGCGTCGGGTGCGGCGGTCGCTGAGCTTGCGCTCGATCTCGTCGTGCTTCTCCTGCACCTCGCGTCGCGTGGAAGCGAGGTCGCGTCGATCGGCCAGCACCGAGGAGAGCTGCCGCGCCAGTTCGTCGGACACGGACGCGACGCGCGCGGCGTCGGTCTGCTCGCGCGCGAGCGCCTTCGCGAAGGTGCCGCCCGCGTGTTCGCCCAACTTCGTGACCATGTCCGCGCGCGCGGCCAGCACGGTATCCTTGTCGCCCAGTTCGTCGAGGGCGGCACGGACCATGTCCCGCTGCTCCTCCAATTCGGCGATAGCGCCGTCGGGCGTTCGCGGGTGGTGCTCGGCGCGCACATCGACACCCAGCACGGTCGCCGCGCCGCGGCCGTTGACCCGCACCGAATCCGGATGCAGCGACATCGGCAGCCCGCCGATGGCCACCCGCTGCTCACCCGCCTCGAGGCTGAGCACTCCGCGGCGGGTGATCCGCGCTTGTCCTGGATAAACGGTCACGGCGACGATCGGAGCGTCGAGTCGACTGGTCACGTCCGCGAGGCTACCCACGGCGGGCCCGTCCGGCACGTGTCCACAGTGGAGACACCGACTTTCGGCGTATTGACACCTTGTGGATGTTGACGGAATGGTTCGGCCCGACCTGACACCCTGCCTCGTCTGGAGCCAACCCATGAGACGTGCGCGACCCGCCGTCACGGCCCTGGCCGCTTTACTCGCCGTTCCGCTGCTCACCAGCACCGCCTCCGCCCAGGTCGACCCGCCCAAGCCGGTCTTCGTCGACGGACAGGCGCAGCCGGTCTTCGACCCGAAGGACGTCGTCCGCCAGTCGCTCTGGGTCTCCGCGCCGGTCGACTCCGACTTCGACGGCAAGGACGACCTCGTCCACGTCGAGGTCGTGCGGCCCAAGGCCACCGAACTCGGCATGAAGGTGCCGGTGGTCTACCAGGCGAGCCCCTACTACGCCGGCGGCAACGACGTGCCCAACCACGGCGTCGACCAAGAGCTCTACGTCCCCGGCAAGCCCGGCAACAAGACCGCTTCGCGCGGGTTGTCCGACGAGCGGGTCACCGCCGCGATGGGGCCGAACGCGCCGATCACCTGGCGGTACGAGTCCTACTTCACCGCGCGCGGCTTCGCCGTGGTGTACGCCGAATCGCTCGGTTCCGGGCTCTCCACCGGCTGCCCCACCAGCGGTGGGCGCAACGAGACCATCGGCGCGAGGTCGGTCGTGGACTGGCTCAACGGCCGCGCCCCGGCCGCCGACGCGTCCGGTGTTCCGGTCGCCGCGGACTGGACGACCGGCAAGGTCGGCATGATGGGTGTGTCGTACAACGGCACCCTGCCGACTGCGGTCGCGACGACCGGTGTCGAGGGCCTGGAGACGATCGTCCCGATCGCGGCGATCTCCAGCTGGTACGACTACTACCGGGCCGACGGCCTGATCGTGGCGCCGGGAACGTTCCAGGGCGAAGACCTCGACGTGCTCGCCGACTACGTCTACACGCGCGAAGACCGCGAGATCTGCAAGCCGGTCATCGCCGAGATCGTGGCCAAGCAGGACCGGATCACCGGTGACTACAGCCCGTTCTGGGACGAGCGGAACTACCTCAACGACGTCGGGAACGTCCGGGCGTCCGTGCTCGCGGTGCATGGGCTCAACGACTGGAACGTCAAGATGACCCACGTCGAGCAGCTGTACTCCGCGCTCAAGCGCAACGGGGTCGAGCACAAGATCTGGCTGCACCAGGCCGGGCACGCCGACCCGTTCCGGCTGCGCCAGGCCGAGTGGCTCGCGACGCTCAACCGCTGGATGTCGCACTACCTCTACGCGATCGACAACGGTGTCGAGGACGAGCCGAAGGCGACCGTGCAGCGCGAGGACCTGACCTGGCACGACGAAGCCGAATGGCCCGCGCCGGGAACCATGTCCGCCCGGCTCTACCCGTCCGTGGGCGGTTCAGCTCACGGTGGGCTGAGCGCGCGTCCGTCGTTCGGTCGTCCTGTGGTGGAGTCGCTGACCGATGACGTGGCCAAGACCGCCGAGGAACTCGCGGCCGCGGCGGCATCGGACAACCGGCTCTCTTACGTGACCCGGCCCGCCGCCCAGCCGCTGCGGATCAGCGGCGTCGTGCGGGCCGACCTGCGGCTCGCGTTCAGCAAGCCCGCGGCGAACGTGACGGTGCTGCTCGTCGACCGCGCGCCCGACGGCAAGACGTCGATCGTCACGCGCGGCTGGACCGACCCGCAGAACCGGCAGTCGCCCAGCCGGACCAAGCCGATCCAGCCGGGCAAGGCTTACGACATCCAGGTGGACCTGGTGCCGGACGACTACGTCCTGGCTGCGGGCCACAGTCTCGCGGTGGTAGTCATGTCCAGCGACTACGACTACACGCTGCGCCCACGCCCGGGCGCGGGGATCTCCCTGGACCTGTCGCACAGCTACCTGACCCTGCCCGCCGTGGGAGGTCAGGCGGCCGTCCGCGCCTCCGTTGGATAATCCCCTAATGAACCCCTAGTCAGGGAACTGTTCACCACCGAGTCGTCAGCCGAACCTTTCGCGCCGACATACGTCGTGGTCCGATCGATGTATCGGATCTTCGCGGAGGTGTCAGATGAACAGGTACTTATCC
>NZ_JBOHGC010000510.1:0-1213 GCF_050699995.1 Actinokineospora sp.
GTCCGGGATGGGCCTGCCCGGCATGGGCGGGATGGCGGGCGCCGCCGACGACGGGCATCAAGCGGGGCGGCGCGGCCAGGGCGCAGGGGCAGGCGCGGGCGGGATGGGCGCGGGCGGCGGACGCGGCCAGGGCCAGGGCCAGGAGGACACCGAGCACGAGACCGCCGACTTCCTGCTCGAACACGACCCGGAGGGGATCTTCGGCACCGACGAGATCACCGCACCCCCGGTCATCGGCGGATAAGGACCATGGTGCTGCCGAGATCACTGACGCTGCCGGTCGACACCCTGGCCCGCATCCTCACCTGGGAGAACCTGGGCGAACCACACCGCACGCTCGCCCCGACCCCGGTGTGGCGCTCGGCGTCGGCCGAGAGCGACGCCGAACGCGACGCCCGCGCGCAGGCCGCCCAGTTGGGGCTACTGGATCGGCGCGGACGGGTGGAGGCGGAGGTGGCGGCGTCGCTGTCGGTGGTGTGCAGGCCCAGGGTCGAGTTCTACGGCTGGATCAACGACGGCAAGGAAACCATCGGCGTGCTCGCCGCCGCCATCGGCCGCGAGGCCATCCTGGCGATCGGCGACGGCGAACAGGTGTGGCTCAGCCAGGCCAAAGCCGACGGCCTCGCCCAGGCCGCCGCCGCGCAGACCCCCGACGTCCCACCCGCGCGCAGCGACACGGTGTCGGTGCTGCGGTCGGAGGCAGCCGACCGACGATCCCAACCCAGCCCGCAGGTGCGACTCGTGCGCCGCATCGCCGAGTTGCCGGTCACCGGCTCCGGCGAGCTGCACGTCGCCGTCCGCGACAGCATGGGACGGCGACGGCAATCCCCGCGACCGCTCAACTACGCCGACACACCACACGGCCGGTGGCTCAACCACGCCACCCCACTGTCCACAGGGGACGACCGGGTCACGGTGGCCCCCGCCACCCGAGCCGACCTCGCCGCGATGCTGACACGGATGCACAGTGCGCTCGCCCACGACTAGACCAACACCCGCCGAGCAAGGCGATACCGTCACCAGCAGGAGAGGGAAACGAGGGGACCGGGAATGACCGACGGGGCACAACACGATCCGGCGAACACCGAACAGCAGGTCAACACACACATCTTCGTCGAGAAGGCACGCACCTGGATCGGCGACCTGTTCGGCGACGCCAACGCCACCACAACAGGCGGCGGCGGCGCGGGCGGCGGCTACCACTGGACCGACC
>NZ_JBOHGC010000511.1:0-1921 GCF_050699995.1 Actinokineospora sp.
GTGCCCCCGGTCAGAGTCGAACTGACACTGGACGGATTTTGAGTCCGCTGCCTCTGCCGGTTGGGCTACGGGGGCGTCGGGAGAGGACTCTACGCGATCACCTCAAAGACGTGCGCGCAGGTTGCCGCTAGTGGGTGATGTCAGCGCCGTCACGTTCCGGTTCGGGTGTTCCGACGATACGCGGCGGTAGGCTTCAGGCTTCCCGTTTCCGGTAGCAAGGAGGACCCCGGTGACCGATGTGGCTACCGAGGCCCAAGGTCCCGCTCCCCGTCGGGTGCTGGTGGCCGAGGATGAGGCGTTGATCCGGCTCGATCTGGTCGAGATGCTCCGGGAAGAGGGGTACGAGGTCGCCGGTGAGGCCGGTGATGGTGAAGAGGCCGTGCGGTTGGCCGGTGAGCTCAAGCCCGATTTGGTGATCCTCGACGTCAAGATGCCCAAGCTGGATGGCATCGAGGCCGCCACCATGATCGCCGGTGAGCGGATCGCCCCGGTTGTCATGTTGACCGCGTTCAGTCAGCGGGATCTGGTCGAGCGGGCCCGGGACGCCGGTGCCATGGCCTACCTCGTCAAGCCGTTCGCCAAGCACGACTTGGTGCCCGCGATCGAGTTGGCGGTCAGCCGGTTCTCCGAGCTGCAGGCGTTGGAGACCGAGGTCGCGGGGCTGACCGAGCGGTTGGAGACGCGCAAGGTCATCGAGCGGGCCAAGGGGCTGCTGATGAGCAAGCAGGGCCTTTCCGAGCCGGAGGCGTTCCGCTGGATCCAGCGCACCGCGATGGACCGGCGGACCACGATGAAGGCCGTCGCCGAGGCCGTGGTGGAGAACATCAACTAGACGACGGTGAAGGTTTCCAGCACCGACGTCCGGTCCCCGGCCACCCCGATCACCCGCACCTCCAGCACATGCCTGCCCGGCGTGAACCCGTTGAGCGACAACGGGATCGAGTAGGTCCCACCCGGTGACGGGCCGCCGAGTGACGTCGGCAGCCCGGCGACCATCCGGCCGTCGGCCCACAGTTGGAACCCCTGCACGCCCGCGACCGCCCCGGTGTCCCATTGGGACCGTTCCCCGGCGAGCCGCACGGTGACCACGAGCCTGCCCTGCGGTGACACCGTCGGCGTCGGCATCGGAACGCCGCCCGAGTCGCCCAGTTCGATCGACAGGGTGGGCAGGGCGTCGCGGGTGGCGCGGTCGGCTCCCCTCGACGCGGCGGGCGCCGGGGGAGCGGCCAGCGACAGCTCCAGGTAGCTCTCCTGGACCACCACCCCCGGGTCCGCCCCAGGCGCGCGCACCACGAACGGGCTCAGCGCGTCCCCGTCGGCGCCGAGCAGTGCCTGCGGGACCTCGGCGATCACCGTCACCGACGATCCCGCCGACCGGGGTGGACCCGGCACTGCGGGCGGTGCGGGCAGCACGTCGTCGCCCAGTTGGATCGTCGCCGCGGTCGTGTCCACCGACCCGGTCACCGTCATCGTCACCACGATCCGCGCCGACAGCGCGTCCACCAGCAGCCGCCGCGAGACGCCCAGGGCTGGGGCGGGCGCGTCCGGCGCCAGCACCTGCCGGGTCGCCAGGTTGACCGACCGCTCCACGACCGACGGCGCGGGAGCGGGCGGCCCACTGAACCCGGCGGCCGCGACATGCACCCGCGACCGCCTGCCCTGCGGCCCGCGCATCCCGATCAGCGCCGACGCCTCCGACCACCGCGGGACCGCGCCCGACACCCCCACGGTGCGCCCGTCCTGCAGCACGAACACCCCCGATGTCGTCACCCGCACCTCGAACAGGTGCAGCACCCCGCCCCCACGGGCGGGCACGCTCGGCGGCACCTGCTCGGTCACGGTCCGCTGGTCCAGCCCCGCCCCCGTGTTGACCCGCACGCCCGCGTCGTCCACCAGCACCCGGATGGCGCCCGCGGGCAGC
>NZ_JBOHGC010000512.1:0-1327 GCF_050699995.1 Actinokineospora sp.
TTCTTGCCCTTACACGCGGCCCTGCTGCTTGGCTCGGCGGTACTCTGTTCCTCGTCTGCACCATCGCTGTTGTTGGTCGCGTGCGGCGAGAGTTACGGCGCTATGGTGAACCCACCTGGTGGTCATACTTGTTCGTAATGGGCCCGTTCGCGTCAATCGCATGGCAGTCCTGGCGAAGGAGAAGCCGCGCGGGCCGTCAATCTCGTGACCTCTAAGCTCCGTTCCGACCCGTTGACGCTGCGGAAGCCCAACCTAAGCCCGGATCCACCGATTTGATTGGCGGGATGCCAGTTGAGGGGCGCTCCGGCGCCATTCGGCGCGTCGGAGTGTGGTTGCGGCCCGGTGAAGAGCCGTCGAAGCCTCAGGGGTGACCAGCAACACACGCGCGCGGCGCCGAAACGTCCCCACAGTCCTGATCGGGACGTGCGGGATCAACGTTGATGTCCAACGCGGCCCTCCGGCGGGTCTTTAGGTGAGGAGTTGCACGGCACGCAGACGCGTGAGCACCGCGAGGAACTGGGTGGCCCACGGCCAGCGGGCCGGCGGGTGAAGTGTCGCGCGTCTCGCGGAGCGGGTGAGGCGTGCGGGGACGCGGAAGTAGCGGCGGCGAAGCGTGCGGGTCGTGGTGAACGTCTCTTCGAGCAGCCCGATCGCACCGACCCAGCGGGACAGGTTGTGCGCGATGGTGGCCAGGGCGAGCCAGGCGGCGTTGGCGCCGAAGCGGCCAGAGGGCATGTGGCAAAGCCCGACGCCTTCTTTCAAGTCCCGGATCGCGTTCTCGCATTCGGCGTGGCGGCGATGGTCGGCTTCGAGGTCAAGGGTCTGGCCTTCGCGGTTGGTGATGAACGCGTGGTGGGACCAGACGGTGAGCAGGGCGAGCTGCGAGTCGGGCGTTGGCCGCACGCGGCGCACGATCAGGCGGACGGCTCGTGTGCCGCCGAACGGTTGGTAACTCGTCTCGGCCACTTGAGCGCCTTCGTCGAGGAAGTAGGGGATGTCGGTCCAGGATTCCTCGGGGATCTGTTCGATGGTCCTCAGCAGTTTGGGGCTCATCTTGGTCGTGATGCTCCACGTCGCGCCGGCTTTGTCGCAGGCGCCGACGACGCGGCGGTTGTAGAAACCGGAGTCGGCGCGCACGCACAACGCCCCCGCATGGCCAGCGGCGCGCACGCGGGTGAACGTTTCGGTCAAGAATCGGCGCGCGCCGCGCGCGGTATGCGACGGACCGCCCCGAAGCTTGGAGTGCAGCACCTCGCCGGAGGCGGCCGCGGTGGCGAGCAGGGGGTGATAGCCGCGCACGTGGGTGTAGGTGAAACGCGACCCGCCC
>NZ_JBOHGC010000513.1:0-5130 GCF_050699995.1 Actinokineospora sp.
GCAGAAGGCCGCGGAGGCCGAAGCGGCCCGCAAGGCGGCCGCCGGCTTCGTCCGGCCCGCCGCGGGCAGGCTCACCTCCGGGTTCGGCGCCCGCTGGGGCGCCACGCACTACGGCATCGACATCGCCAACAGCATCGGCACCCCGATCGTGTCCGTCGCGCCCGGCACCGTCATCGAGGCGGGCCCGGCCAGCGGCTTCGGCCTGTGGGTCCGCGTGCAGCACGACGACGGCACGGTGACGATCTACGGCCACGTCAACGAGATCAAGGCGGGCAAGGGCACCCGAGTGGGCGCGGGCCAGCTGATCGCGACCGTCGGCAACCGCGGCCAGTCCACCGGCCCGCACGTGCACTTCGAGGTGTGGCTCGGCGGCTCCAAGAAGGTCGACCCCTTGGCCTGGCTCCGCCAGCGCGGCGTCGCCATCTAACTCGCGGGGGTGGGGCTAGCGGTTGAAGGAGATCTGGAGGGTGGGGGTTGAGGTGCCTGCGAAGAAGTCGTTGCCCTTGTCGTCAACGACGATGAACGCGGGGAAGTCCTCGACCTCGATCTTCCAGACCGCTTCCATCCCCAGGTCCGCGTACTCCAGGATGTCGACCTTCTTGATGCAGTCCTGCGCGAGCCGGGCGGCCGGGCCGCCGATCGAGCCGAGGTAGAACCCGCCGTGCGTCTGGCACGCGTCGGTGACCTGGCGGGACCGGTTGCCCTTGGCCAGCATCACCATGGAGCCGCCCGCCGCCTGGAACTCCTCGACGTAGGAGTCCATGCGGCCCGCCGTGGTCGGGCCGAACGAGCCCGACGCGTATCCGGCGGGCGTCTTGGCCGGTCCGGCGTAGTACACCGGGTGGTCCTTGAGGTATTGCGGCATCGGCTCGCCCGCGTCGAGGCGTTCCTTGATCTTGGCGTGGGCGATGTCGCGGGCCACGACCAGCGGGCCGGTCAGCGACAGCCGCGTCTTCACCGGCAGCTTGGCCAGCGTCGCCCGGATCTCCGACATCGGCAGTGTCAGGTCGATCTTGACGACCTCGTCGGACAGGTCCTCACCGGTGACCTCGGGCAGGAAGTGCGCCGGGTCGCGTTCGAGCTGCTCCAGGAACACACCCTCCGGGGTGATCTTGGCCTTCGCCTGGCGGTCGGCGGAGCAGGACACCGCGAGCCCGACCGGGCAGGACGCGCCGTGCCGCGGGAGGCGGATGACGCGCACGTCGTGGCAGAAGTACTTGCCGCCGAACTGGGCGCCGATGCCGAACTGGCGGGTCATCTCGAGGACCTGTTGCTCGAGGTCGACGTCGCGGAACGCGTGCCCCGCCGCGGAGCCCTCGGTGGGCAGCGTGTCGAGGTAGCGCGCGGAGGCGAGTTTGGCGACCTTGAGGTTCTGCTCGGCCGAGAGCCCACCGACGACGATGGCCAAGTGGTACGGCGGGCACGCGGCGGTGCCGAGGGACCGCAGCCTCTCGTCGAGGAACTTCGCCAGCCGCGTGGGGTTCAGGACGGCCTTGGTCTCCTGGTACAGGAACGTCTTGTTCGCCGACCCGCCGCCCTTGGCCATGAACAGGAACTCATACGACGGGTCCGTGCCCGGCTTGGTGTGGATGTCGATCTGCGCGGGCAGGTTGGTGCCGGTGTTCTTCTCGTCCCAGAACGTCACCGGCGCCATCTGCGAGTACCGCAGGTTCAGCTCCTGGTAGGCCTCGAAGATCCCCTGGGAGAGCGCCTGCTCGTCGGCGCCGCCGGTCAGGACCGTCTCGGTGCGCTTGCCCATGATGATCGCCGTGCCGGTGTCCTGGCACATCGGCAGCACACCGCCTGCGGCGATGCACGCGTTGCGCAGCAGGTCCATGGCGACGAAGCGGTCGTTGCCGCTGGCCTCGGGGTCGTCGACGATCGCGCGCAGCTGGGCCAGGTGCGAGGGGCGCAGCAGGTGCTGGATGTCCTTGACGGCTTCCTTCGCCAGCAGGGTCAGCGCGGCCGGGTCGACTTCGAGGAACCGGCGTCCCGCGGCCTCGACGACCCGGACACCGTCCGGGGAGACCAGCCGGTACTCGGTGGTCCGGTCCGGGGCGAGCGGCAATACGTCGGTGTACTCGAAATTCGTGGTGGCGGTCACGATGTGCGGGCTCCCTTGCGCGCGTCCAAGTTGCCCATGAACGTACCCCGCCACCGTCGCGCGCTCCGCCCATTCCCCACGTGGCACTGACCACCTTCCGGTTCAGCAGGCGCTGTCGGAGGGCTTCGGGTTCACCAGACCGAACACCGGCCGCAGCGCCAGACCGATCCAGGTGCCGCCGAGGGCGAACACACCCCACAGCCGGCCGTGCAGGCTGCCCACGGAGATGCCACCCAGGTAGGCCGCAGACTCGCCTGGGCTGCCGCTGCGCGGACCACCTCCGTCGCCCTGGTTGCCCGGGGCGAGTCGCCGCGGAGGGTGAGGCCGGCGACGCCGCGTGAGCCGAGGAAGTCGACCAGTTTGCGCAGCGCGTTTGCGTCCTCTGTGGACAGAGTGTCCGACGGGCACGCCGTCAGGACCGGCACCCGTACCGGCTCGGGCGTCGAGTTCGCCGCGCTGCTCCATGGCTACATCACATCCGCGTCGGCCACGACGAACAGCTCCGAGTGCAGCTTCGCGTTGCCGAAGTCGCCGTGCGGCCACTTGCGGCGGTTGAAGTTGATCCCGACCTGGCCGCTGAACTCGTCCTTGAACTCCGTATCCAGGGTGGGCTTGCCGTCGGGGCTCAGCTTGAGCACGTTGACCTTGTGGTCGCCGTCGAGACCGGAGCGGGCGACGAAGTAGTTCGACACCGCCGGCCGGTCCGGGGAGGTGCTTTCGCGGCGGCGCCGGCGGCGAGTACCGCCGCTACGGCCCCGATAAGAGTTTCCGCCTATACGGCGAATTCCAGGACATGGTTCTCCCCGAATACTTTCGCGTGCGAAAAAGGGCGCGTCGAACTCCCGACGCGCAATTTCGGCGCGACGAGTCCTTCCAGCGCACGCTGGATGCCTTGCGAATGGGATGGGGTGAGCTGGAGCAAACGCCCTCAGCGGGCGTGCGGGAACCTCAGTGGCTCAGACAGAGCGCGCTGGCCTGCTGGCGCAGGTCCACATGCAGTCGTCCGACAAGGACGAGAAGGGTGCACATGCGGAAATGATCCAACTGTGGCAGATGGGTGTCAACCAGTCGCCAAAGAATGAGACGCCGACTGTCGCAACCCTCCTTCACCCATTTGGTTCAGAGGATGGTTGCTTTCCGTGGCGGGAAAAATTGTCGAATAAAGCGAATATGGTGAAGCATTTTTGTATTCGGGCCGACCGGGGAGTGGTCACCCTGGCCGGAAAAGCCGGAAGGCCGGGGCGGCCCCCGGCCGTCCCGACCTCCCGTCGAATGCGACCACGGAACACCGAATCGGTGTTCCGTGTCGCGCGGTCTGTGCTGAACGTTGCCGTGACTGGCGTCACATGTCAACGCTGCTGATTAGGTGACGTAGCGGGCGGCCGAGAGGTTGCTCAGGGTCGCCGACTTTCCTCGGAAAGTCCTCGTCAGCTGGCGTACGCCCGCAGCTTCTCGGCCCGCTCGCCCTGGCGCAGCTTCGACATGACCTCGCGCTCGATCTGGCGGACGCGCTCGCGGGAGAGCCCGAAGCGCTTGCCGATCTGGTCGAGGGTGCGCGGCTGGCCGTCGTCGAGGCCGTAGCGCAGCCGGATCACCGACTGCTCGCGGTCGTCGAGCGTGGCGAGCACGCGGCGCATGTCGTCCTGCAGCAGGCCGGAGATGACCGCACTCTCGGCGTCGATGGCCTCGCCGTCCTCGATGAAGTCGCCCAGCGGGGCGTCTTCCTCGGCGCCGACCGGCATGTCCAGGCTCACCGGGTCACGCGCGTGGTCGAGCAGGTCGCGGACCTTCTCCGGGGTCAGCCCGGCCTCGCGGGCCAGCTCGTCCTTGGTCGCCTCGCGGCCCAGCGCCTGGTGCAGGTCGCGCTTGATCCGGGCCAGCTTGTTGACCTGCTCCACGAGGTGGACGGGCAGCCGGATCGTGCGGCCCTGGTCGGCCATGCCGCGGGTGATCGCCTGGCGGATCCACCACGTCGCGTAGGTGGAGAACTTGAAACCCTTGGTGTAGTCGAACTTCTCGACCGCGCGGATCAGACCCAGGTTGCCCTCCTGGATCAGGTCGAGCAGCGGCATCCCGCGGCCGGTGTAGCGCTTGGCCAGCGACACGACGAGCCGCAGGTTCGCTTCCAGCAGGTGGTTCTTGGCGGTGTGCCCGTCGGCGATCAGCGCGCGCAACTCGGCGCGGCGGCCGTGCGAGAGCTGCGGCGCGGTGTCGAGCATGTGCTGCGCGAAGACCCCCGCCTCGATGCGCTTGGCCAGCTCCACCTCCTGCGCCGCAGTGAGAAGCGCCGTGCGTCCGATCCCGTTGAGGTACACGCGGACCAGGTCGGCCGCGGGCCCTTGGGCGTCGAGGTCTGCGGCTTCGTAGGTGACCTCGGGTTCGCGCTGCTGCGGGACCGTCATGGTGCTCCTCCCCCTGTCGCTGTGGTTCTGTCCTGCAAAACGTCGGTGCACCGGGATTCGTTCCCGGATTCCCACACCCTTGAAGACGCCAGCGAAGAAGAAGGGGTTGCTCGTGCTTACCTGAGCTTTCCCTGAGAACCGCGACCGTCCACGGACGACGCAACGCGGTAGGGGTGCATCAGGTTTCCACGAGCACGGTGAACGGACCGTCGTTCACGCTCTCAACCGCCATCATGGCACCGAAAACGCCGATTTCTACGTGTGCTCCGCGCTTGCGGAGTTCGGCCACGACCGCGTCGAAGAGGGGTTGCGCCGTCTCCGGCCGCGCGGCGGCGGTCCACGTCGGACGCCTGCCTTTGCGCGTCTCTCCGTAGAGTGTGAATTGGCTCACTAGAAGGAGTGGAGCGTCCGCGGACGCGCACGACTCCTCGTCTCGCAGGATGCGAAGTTCGTGCAGTTTCCGTGCCATCGTCGTGGCCTGTTCGGGGGTGTCGTCGACACGCACCCCCAGCAGCACCAGCAGACCTGGCTGGTCGATCTTGCCCACGGTCTCGCCCTCGACGACCACGCTCGCGCGCGTGACCCGGGCCGCCACCGCCCTCACGCGAGCTCCACCGGCAGCAC
>NZ_JBOHGC010000514.1:0-3228 GCF_050699995.1 Actinokineospora sp.
TTTCGTGGCAAGCCCCTGATTCGCCGCCTTCTCCGCGATGCGGAACCCGAGTTCGGCGGAGCCGTCCGCCAGATCGACCAGGTTCACCCGCCCGAGAACCTCACCGTCGTCCATCAGGAGGTGGAACTGGCACACCCCGGCGTCCTGCTCGTCGAGCAGGGCGCGGTGCCGCTCGTCGAAGTTCGCGAAATAGTCGTCGCCGCGATCGGGGATGGAAGCCGCGAAGTACGCCCGGTTCTCCCGTTCGAACGCGAGAACGGCCGGTGCGTGATCAGGGCGGAGACGGACAAAGTTCGGGCACGTCCGCGACCCTAACTCCGCACACCACCGCCGCGACGGCTAACCGGGCAACTCCACCGCGACCTTCACCGCCGCATCCATCAATGCAGGATCAGGCTTGCCCGACGCCACCGCGCCTTCCGCGACCACCAGCAGATTCCCCTTGGGGCGTGAGTCAAACGGTATGCCGGTGAAGCGCACGCCTTGGCTCTTCAACACCGGGAACCCAAGCGGCGCAACACTTCCGGTGCCGTCGGTGTCGATCAGCGTTTTGAGGTCGTCGACATCGCCCCGGTCTCGCATTCGCACCCACGACACCGACACTACGAAGATGTTTCCCGTTGTGTCCGCCAGGGTGAAGAGCTGCCGGTCAAGACTATTGCAGGGATTGCGGAGGAAGAAGTCCCTGACCTGCCCATAGGAGTTGACCGCGCAGTTGAGGGCCTTCTTCGCCGGGTCCTTGAGCTTGCGCACGTTCAGGTCCCGCCAAGCCTCGTTGGGTTTCCCCTTGCCCGCGGACTTCTTGGCCCTGTTCGTCCGCGCGGTGAGATTGCCCGGCAGGCCGGCGGACTCCGCCGCCACACCACCCGCACCCGCGCCGCCGCCGCTCGCGGCAGCGCCGCCACCGGCATTGCCCATCGCGAAGGCACTTACGGTGCCCGCCGCAAGCACTCCTGCGGTGAGCTTGCCCTTCTTCCATTTCCCGTCTGGATCTCGCGGTTGGTCCGGATTCCCCATGTGTCCCCCTTGTCGCCGTCGAGCGGGCGGCAGTAGGGAGTCGTCGGGTGTGTCAGGAACGTAAGCGTGGCTCGTCCATGATCACCCGATCGGGTGATCATGGTGCGTCGAAGAGGGCGCTGACCGATTCGCCGTCGTGGATGCGCTGCATCGCCTCGGCCAGGGCGGGGGCGATGGACAGGACCTTCAGCTTCGGGGTGCGCTCCTCGTCCGGGATGGGCACGGTGTTGGTGCAGACGATCTCCAGCACGTCGGGCTGGTCCCCGATCCGCGACAGCGCCCCCTGCGCGAACAGCCCGTGCGTGCACGCCACCCGGATCGACCGGGCTCCGAGTTCACGCAGGCGGGCGAGCAGTTCGATCACCGTGCTGCCCTTGGCGATCTCGTCGTCGAGCACGATGATGTCGCGGTCGGTCACGTCACCGATGATCGAGCTGATCCGCACGTCGTCATCGGCGAACCGCTGCTTCGCCCCGGCCGCGACCTTGACGTCGAGCAGCCGGGCGAAGTGCGCGGCCTCCTTGGCGTTGCCGAGATCGGGGGAGACGACGGTGGTGTTGCTCAGGTCGTACTGGCGGAAGTGCCCGGCGAGCTCGCGCAGGGCGTGCAGGTGGTCCACGGGCACGCTGAAGAACCCGTGCACCTGCGGCGAGTGCAGCGTCATCGCCAACACCCGGTGCGCGCCCGCGGCGACCATCAGATCGGCCACCAGCCGCCCCCCGATGGAGATCCGCGGCGCGTCCTTCTTGTCCGACCGCGCGTAGGCGTAGTGCGGCATCACCACCGTGATCCGCGCCGCCGAGGCCCCACGGGCCGCGTCCAGCATCAGGAGCAACTCGACGAGGTGCTCCTGGACGGGCTTCACGAGCGGCTGGATCAGGAACACGTCCCGCTCGCGGCAGTTGGCCTGCAACTGCACCTCAAGGCAGTCGTTCGCGAACCGCTGGACCCGCACCGGACTGAGTTCGACGTCCAGGTGGGCGCAGATCTCACGGGCCAGATCGGGATGGGCACTACCGCTGAACGCAACGATGTCTCGCACGGGCCGGAGCGTATCGCTTTACCTGCGAGGTAATCGCTTTCCCGCAGGTGACGCGGCACGCTGGTGACAAGCGCAACCAAGGGAGAAGCCATGACGACCGCCAACGCCGCCACCACCCGCCCCGCCGACACCCACGCCGTCACCCTCCTCCGCCGCTTCCTCACCCTGGACGCCGTCGTCTCGGGAGGAAACGGCCTGGCCTACGTCATCGCCCCCGCGTGGGTCGGTGACCTGCTGGGCGTCTCGTCCGGGGTGCTGGTGCCCATCGGCATCGCCCTGATCGCCTTCGCCCTGGCCGTGGGCGCGATCGCGATGAGCCGAAACCCGCTGAGGGGTGCGGGTCTCGTCATCGAGTTCAACCTCGCCTGGGTGGTCGCAAGCCTGGCCGTGGCCGCCTTCAACGTCTTCGGCGCCAACACGATCGGCGTGGTGTGGACGGTCATGCAGGCGGGGACGGTCGCCTTGTTCGCCGCTCTCCAATGGACGGCGGTCCGCAAGGCGAAGTGAATCGCACGGATCGGCAGGGCCTGTCCACCGGGCAGGCCCTGTTTCGCGCACAACGTTCTGAAACGCCGGAATTGCCTAGGATGGTTGTATGCGAGCGAACACTCGAATGACCCTGGTCGCATCCCTAGACCGTCCGTGAACGACAACGAGTGGCCTGACGACGACACCGCTCGCGTGATCGCGTCAGCGGCTCTGGGGCGGGACCCCGGCCCCTTGTCCACCACCGAGAGCGGCTCCCACAAGGTCTACATCGGCTCCGACTTCGTCCTGAAGATCGCGGCTTGGCATTCGCGGCTGGACCGGGAGATCGCACTCGCGCCCCACCTGCCCACCGGCATCACAGCCCCGTTGCTCAGCAGCGGGCAGTACCGGGGAGTGCGGGATGTCCGCTATGCCTGCTACGCCCGCGTGCCTGGAATGGCACCTGGCATGGGCATGCCCGGCGTGGATGGCCCGACCGCGCGGCTGCTGGCCGAACAGGCGGTCCAGCGGCTCCAGACACTACACGCCTGGACTCCCGAGGCCGAGGCGGTAAAGACGCTGGCCGAAGTCGTCGACCACGGTGGGTTCACCGGTCACGACGCGCTCGCCGACGAGATCGGGAAACTCGTCGTCCTGAACAGCGACGGCGTCATTCCCCGGCAAGTGCTCGACGGCCTGAG
>NZ_JBOHGC010000515.1:0-15066 GCF_050699995.1 Actinokineospora sp.
GTCCACAGCGCCGCCGCGCGCGGCCGGTCCCGCGGCGCGAGCCGGGTGCGCAGCAGGCTGAGCGTGGCGGGCACAAGCAGCGCCGCCGCCAAACCTTGGATGACCCGCCCCGCCAACAGGGGCTCCACGCCGCGCGCCATCCCGGCGAGCACCGTGCCGACACCGAAGGCGACCAGACCGGCGCGCAGGACGACCCGCTCCCCGAGCCGGTCGACGACCGCGCCCGCGGCGAGCAGCAACGCGGCGAACGGAAGCAGATAGGCGACCGTGATCCCCTGCGTCGCGGTCACCCCGAGCCCCAAGTCGGCCGCGATCGACGGTGCCGCCGCGGCCACCACCGTGTTATCCGCGGCGGCGAGAAACGCTATCAGCGCGATCGTGGTGCGCACCCTGCTCATCCGGACCACCGCGCGAAAGCCGGGAAATGACGCAGGGGGGACATGGCTCGGACGTTAACTTCCTTAACCAGGCGGTGTCGACGCCCGGTTGAATTCCTTGCGGACGCGGGTGGAGTTTCCCGCAATCGGTTGTCACGTCCGTGCCAATTGTTCAGTCTGGGTGAACGATGGCCACACCCTGGGACGGCACTGACCCGGGCGTCGAGTTTTGTTACGTTCGGCGGAGTCGTCGGTGAGGATGAGGTCGCGTGAACAAGCTCGTCGGAGCCGGTTTGGACCGGAAAAGCCACACCCCGCTGTGGTCGCAGCTGCACGCGGACCTGCTGCGCCGGGTCGGCCTGGGCGAATTCGACGACGCCTTCCCCGGTGAGCTCGCGCTGGCCGCCGAGTACGAGGTCAGCCGCAACACCGTCCGCGAGGCCCTGCGGCGACTGCGCGCCGACGGTGTCGTCGTCGCCGGGCGCGGGCAGCAGCCCCGGATCGGCAAGGCCACCGGGATCACACAACCCCTTGGCGCCCTCTACAGCCTGTTCGCGTCGGTCCGCGCGTCCGGCATGGACCAGCGCAGCACCGTGCGCACCCTCGACGTCCGCGCGGACGCGCTTGTCGCCGTGCGCCTCGGGTTGGAGGAGTCGACGCCGCTGCTCTACCTGGAGCGGCTGCGCCACGCGGGCGACGAACCCCTTGCGGTGGACCGCGTCTGGCTGCCCTACTCGGTGGCCGCCGCGCTGCGCACGGTCGACTTCACCCACACGTCGCTCTACCGCGAACTCGACACCAGGTGCGGGGTCCGGCTGACCGGCGGCCAGGAACACATCAGGGCGGTCGTGCCGACACCGGCCGAGCAGCGGCTGCTCGACATCCCGACTGGTGTGGCGGCGCTGGCGATCGACCGTATCGGCACCGCGGACGGGAACCCCGTCGAGTGGCGGCACACCCTGGTGCGCGGCGACCGGTTCAGCGTGGTGGCCGACTTCTCCGCCCGCTCCGGCTACCAGCTGCTCGACGTCCGGGCCGGGAAAGCCTGACCTACCAGTTGGCGGGCACCGCTTCGACGCACAGACCGTAAGACGAGGCGATCACCGTCGGGAAGTACGGGGCGGCCACCCCGGGGACCGCACTGGGCGTGCCCGGGGACTGGTGGTAGCTCAACCACAGCGGCAGCACGAACACGACGGGTGTGGGACCTCCCCTGAACCCCCCGACCGCGGAAAGCGGTTCCGGTTCAGGCGAAGCCCCAGGCCAGCACCCCGGTGATCCCATCAGGCACCCCTCCCGCGCGAGCGAGTCAGCACGCGACACGACCAGGCGGGGGCATCGCCGTCACGTCGTCACCGCGGGCCGAACTCGCTCCGCGCGCAACACTGCGAACGGTCGACTGCTCAGGAAAGGGACAGACACGGACCCCGCCAACCTCGGGCGTAAGGCGGGCAATGCAGCGGGGTCCGTGGCTGCTACGGGCCGGATTCCCACCGGGCCCGAGTTCTTGGCACGCTATTGCGTTGGTGGTCGCCCGGGAGCGGTTGGTTTGCGCGCCCAGTCGCCCCGGGCGACCGAGGACAACGTTAATTGCGGGCCCCGCACCCGAGCATCGGGGAAAACCCTAGGGCACCCTAACGGTCGGTGAACAGGCCTCTGACCTGGCTCAATCCCGCTCCACCAAGTGCCCCACGACATCCGGCCCAGGGTGTGCGTGACCAGATCCGTCGCGGCGCGCGTCGGCCTCCGGCAACTCGACCGCGACCCCGGTCCGGCTCGATCCGGCGGGCCTGGGTCCGACCCAGGCGAGGGTCAGCTCGGTCTCGCCCTTGAGGAACCGGTGTGACCGGACGCCGCCGGTGGCCCGGCCCTTCGGGGGGTAGGCGTCGAACGGGGTGACCTTGACACTCTGGCCGGTCGAGGTGACCAGCTGCGGGGCGCCGTGTTCGGGGTCGTCGGTGCGGACGGCGCCGAAGAAGACGGCGGAGGTGCCGACGGCCAGGTTGATCCCGGCCATGCCGCCGCCCTTGAGGCCTTGGGGCCGCACGAGCGAAGCGGCGTAGCGCAGCAGCGAGGAGTCGGAGGAGACGAAGACCAGGCTCTCGGAGCCGTCGGTGAGCCAGGTCGCGCCGATGATCTCGTCGCCGTCCTTGAGGCTGATCACCTCGAACTCGTCTGACCGCACGGGCCACTCCGGGGAGCAGACCTTGACCACGCCTTGGCGGGTGCCGATGGCCAGACCAGGTGACTCGCCCTCGTCCAGCGGGGCGATGCCGATGACCCGTTCGCCCTTCTCCAACGACACCAACTCGCTCGCGGCCATCCCGCCGCTGAGCGAGACCGTGCCGCTCTGCTCGGGCAGCACCGGCAACGGGAGCACGTCGGTTTTGACCGCGCGACCCCGGTTCGTCACCAGCAGGACCTGCCCGCGCGCGGTCGAGTGAACCACCGCGGCGACCGCGTCGTGCTTCACCCGGCCCTTGCGCCTGCGCGCCTCGGAGGATTCCTCCGACTCGGCGGCCGTGCGGGCCACCAGGCCGGTGGCGGACAGGATCACCTGGCACGGGTCGTCGGTGACCTCCAGCGGCCCGGCCGGTTTGGACGCGGCCAGGACCTCCTTGAGGTCACCGTCGATCAGCGCGGTGCGGCGCTCCTCGGCGAGGTCCCTGGCGACGGCGGCGAGTTCGGTGGAGACGACCTTCCGCAGCACGGCTTCGTCGTCGAGGATCTTCGACAGCTCGGCGATCTCGGCCCGCAGCTTGTCCTGTTCGGACTCCAGTTCGAGCTTGTCGTAGCGGGTCAGGCGGCGCAGCGGGGTGTCGAGGATGTAGGTCGCCTGGATGTCGGAGAGCTTGAACTTGGACATCAGGCCGGTCTTCGCCGCCGACGCGTCGTCGCTGCCGCGGATCAGCTTGATCACCGCGTCGATGTTGAGCAGCGCGATCAGCAGGCCGTCGACCAGGTGCAGCCGCTCCTCACGCTTGCGGCGGCGGTAACGGGTGCGGCGGGTGACGACCTCGTAGCGGTGGCGCAGGAACACGTCGAGCAGCGCCTTGAGCCCGAGTGTCTGCGGCTGGCCGTCGACGAGGACCAAGTTGTTGATACCGAAGGACTGTTCCATCGGCGTGAGCCGGTAGAGGTCGGCGAGCAGGGCCTGTGGGTTGACGCCGACCTTGCACTCGACCACCAGCCGCGTCCCGTTCTCACGGTCGGTGAGGTCCTTGACGTCGGCGATCCCGGTGAGGCGCTTGGACTTGGTCACCTCGTCGGTGATCTTCTCGATGATCTTCTCCGAGCCCACCTGGTAGGGCAGCTCGGTGATCGTGATGGCCTGACGGCCACGACTGCCTTCCAGCGGCCCGATCTCGACCTTCGCACGCATCCGCACGACACCGCGGCCGGTCTCGTAGGCCTTGCGCACCTCGTCGAGCCCGAACAGCATGCCGCCGGTGGGCAGATCGGGGCCGGGGATGAACTCCATCAGCTTGTCGAGGGAGGCGTCCGGGTGGTTGACCAGCCAGCGCGCGGCGGCGACGACCTCGCCGAGGTTGTGCGGGATCATGTTGGTCGCCATGCCGACAGCGATGCCGGAAGTGCCGTTCACCAACAGATTCGGGAAGGCGGCGGGCAGAACTGTCGGCTCCTGCAGGGAACCGTCGTAGTTCGGCCGGAAGTCCACAGTGTCCTCGCCGAGCTCCCCGACGAGCAGCATCGCGGCCGGGGACATGCGTGCTTCGGTGTTGTGATTGACGAATCCGCCCGCCAGGAACGAGTGGTCCTCGGACTCGACCCGAACCGAGTAGACCTCCGCGGGCTCGCAGGACTGGACCTCGGTGACCGTCTCAAAGCGGTAGCCTGCATCCATGATCGGCAGGATCGTCGCCAGGATCTCCGGGTCCTTGATCCGGTCGATGATCCGCAAACGCTCGGTTTCCCAGCGCTCGACTCGGTCGAAGTTGTGTTTCGTCAACCACTTCCGACCACTGCCCCGGCGATCGAAGTCGAGGGCGTCGCGCACATAGTCGGCCACGAACGGGACGCTGTCCTGGCTGAGCCGGTGCGGCCGTAGCGGAGAGTGCCGCAGCAGCTCGCGGATCTTCGCCTGCTTCGTCTTGAGGAAGCCGACTCGCTCGGCGAACGCCCGAACATTGCGCAGACCGGATACGAGCAGTCGGAATTCGACGGAGCCGCTCGCCCGCACGTAGGAGTGCAGCTTGGCGATCACCCCGAACTCGGCGAGAAGTTCCTGCACCTCGCGAACGAGACGTTCGCTGTAGCTGGTGTAGTGGACGGTAAACCCGTCCTTGGCGACCCGCGGTCCACCGTCACCTTCGAACAGGGCCATCAAGAACGCGCGCTTGACACCCCAGCCACCCCGCCACACGCACTCCGGAACGAACTTGTCCTTCGCCGAGTGCCCGATCAGTTCGCCGAGCGGACTGGCGCGGAACGCGTCCATCCCGCCGCGATACTCCTGGACGTCAAGTTCGTGGATGCGCTTGCGATCCCGACGAGTCTCCCGGTCGGACACGTACCGCATGCCTCCCACAACCGCGTCGTAGGCATGGAGCACCTCCTCGAAGAAGTGCGCGTCAGCGTTGTTGAAACCCGCCCTGTTCTCGCTGGCGAAGCCCTCGGAAACCCATGCACCTGCGAGCACACCGAGCATGTATTCACGAGCGGTGGGCACCACACTCGCCCAGGCGTTGCGGGCGACGCAGACGACCGCGCCCGGCTGGAGCTCGTCGAGCCTGCGCCACTGGAACAGTGGCACGCCCATCGGGGCTTCCAAACACAGGACCAGATGATTTTCGCTGCCACGGAGCGAAAAACCGGCGTCGGTGGTCATCCGGAGTGTCGGGTGAACTCCCGAATTGAACACTCGATCGACCCGTACCGCTTTGCCGTCCTTGTCGAGAACGTCGAAGTCGACGTCCGCCTCACTGTCGGCGGGCAAGTCGACCAGATCAGCGATCCGGGGACTCGATCCGTCCGCCAACCGGATACGGGTGTCGCCGACAACGCAGTATCGGCTGGCGGCCGGTCCATCGTCCGGGCTACCAAAGTTTCCGTGCCCGTCGACCAGCGGCGTGTTCAGCGAGAAGTCCTGCGCCATGCGGACCATGGCGTCATAGATCGCCATGTCGCCGTGCGGGTGGTACTTGCCCATCGCATCACCGACAACGCGGGAGGACTTCACGTAGGCGTGGGTCGGGCGGTAGCCCTGTTCGTTCATCGAGAACAGGATGCGGCGGTGCACCGGCTTGAGCCCGTCGCGCGCGTCGGGCAGGGCACGGGAGTGGATGACCGAGTACGCGTACTCCAGGTAGGAGTCCTCGATCTCGACCTTGACCGGGTTGTCGAAGACCTGGGCGCCCGCCCGGTCGAACGCTGCGGGGTCGATCTTCGTCGAGGTGCCCTTGCGGCGTGCCATTGCTCAGTGCTCTCTTTCGTGCGGACTGCTCAAGTCACATGTCGATGGCGGACTGGTCGACCCGCGCGGCCGACTCGACGAGCCAGTTGCGGCGGGGTTCGACCTTCTCGCCCATGAGCAGTTCGAGGGCGGTCTCGGCGGCTTCGGCGTCGTCGAGGGTGATGCGGCGGACGGAGCGGGTGGCCGGGTTCATGGTGGTGTCCCAAAGTTCGTCGGCGTCCATCTCGCCGAGGCCCTTGAAGCGGGGCACCGGGGTGACGATCGACTTGCCCGCCTTCTCCAGCCGCGCGACGGTGGTCTCCATCTCGCGCTGGCTGAAGGTGAAGTGGGTCTCGGGGTTGCGCCCCTTGGTGGTGATCTTGTGCAGCGGCGGCATGGCGGCGTAGAGCCTGCCGTCCTCGATGACCGGGCGCATGTACTTGGCGAACAGGGTGATCAGCAGCGTCCGGATGTGCGACCCGTCGACGTCGGCGTCGGCCATCAGGATGACCCGGCCGTAGCGCATGGTGGACAGGTCGAAGGTGCGGCCGGTCCCGGCGCCGAGGACCTGCACGATGGACGCGATCTCGACGTTGCGCAGGGTGTCGGCGAGGCTGGCCTTCTGCACGTTGAGAATCTTGCCCCGCAAGGGAAGCAGCGCCTGATACTCCGACACCCGAGCCATTCGCGCGCTGTTGTGGACGAAGACACCCGCTTCGAGCGCGAAATTGTGATAGCCCTCGACGGTGAGGTCATAGACGTCGGCGGTCTCCATCAGCGGCTCGACCGACACCACCTTGTGGTTGACGAGCGATGCCGCTTCGCGCAGGCGCTCGAAGTCGCCTTCGTAGCACTGGAGAAGACGGTCGAAGCGCAAACCTGTGCGGGCTGTGCTGAGCCGTGTGGTCTCGTAGGCGTCAGCCAGCTCCGCGTCGGACAGCGACGCCATCAGCGGTGCGAGGCGGCGAAGAGCGGCCAGCCTGCGGCCGTCGTTCTGCTTGGCGACGCGCTCCGATCGGGGAACCGTCTCCACGTACCGCGCACGGCCCGCCTGAGCGGCGGCCAGATGCCCGTTGGACGGGTCGCTCAGCCGCGTTCGCATCCGAACCGAATGACGCTCGCCGAACTCGGGATTCTGTCGGTGCCATGTGATCACCGCGGCCCGCTGGCGCTCTCGCTCCGCGGGGTCGGCGAACTGCTGGATGGTGAGCTTCGAGCGCCACGCCAGCAGTTCCTCATCCTGCCATTGCGCCTTCGACCTGGCGCTGCACTCCGCTGGGCGCGCGGGGTCGGCGAAGAAGGCGCGTACGCGGGCGGCGGCCGCCAAGCGATGCTCGGGACGCGCCCAGTACTCGGCCTGGAGTTCCCGCATCCGTTCGGCGTAGGCAGCCCGTTCGGCGTCGTCGAGCGAGGCGTACCAGCCCTGGAATCCCTGTTCGATGCGTTCGCGGAAGTCGGGATCGGAATTCAACGCGGCGAGACGATTCAAGCATGCCTCGCGGAAACCGGGGTCTTTCCACTGAGCGGACAACATTGCGGACTTGAACTCGAGTCCACCCTTGTCCAGCCAGGCTCGGTACCCGGCGTGCACGTGCTCGCCCATCATCGAGGCGTGCAGCGCCGAGTGGTCCTCCCACGTCATCCGCCGCAGGTTGCGTGGGTCGTTGTTGCGCTTGTCCACGTCGATGTGGTGGCGGACGTTGCCGTTGTCCGTGCTGTCGGCGCCATGACGCAGGTTGTACGCGTCCGCGAGATAGTGGGTGTAGACCCACTCCTCGCGGTCGTTCATCAAGACTTTCTCGTAGCCCTCCAGCTTGTCGCCCGCGGACTTCGCCGAGAAAGAGCGGTAGAGCGGCATCAGTGAATCGTCGGGCCGCAATGCGTCCGCGCGCCGGTAGGAACCGTCGCGGAGGCGGAAGCGGTGCTCCGGCGTGCATCGGACGGATTCGCCGTTGTCCAGGGTCACCCGAACCAGCGGGGCGCCACGTTTGGTGAGTCGGGGCTCCACCAGCGGGGCCACCACGACCCGGCCCGCCTTGTTCGTGGTGTAGCCGAAATGCGTGACCCCGTTGGCCCAGTCGGCAGCCAGGTCCTCGAAGGACATGCTCCGCCCGGACGCCAGCGCGACCATAGTGTCACCGGTGAAGCAGCCCAACGCGCTGTCGCCCTCGACGAGGAACAGCTCGCTGCGGGCGACGCCCGTGGCGCGGCAGTCGACGAGTTTCGGCGGCATGGCCGCGCCTTCGAGGGCGGTCTTGCGGCGGGCGGCGTCCTTCTGCTGCTTCTGCGCGACGCGCACGCGGCCGGCGTCGACGATTTTCTGGAGAACGACCTTGGCCTCGGACTTGGTCTTTTTGTCGTCGATCCATGCCTTGAGGTGGCGCTCGACGACGCCGCCGATGACCTTGGTGATGCCCGCGGTGGACAGCTCGTCCTTGGTCTGGGAGGTGAACTGCGGCTCCGGGATGCGCACGTGCACGACCGCAGTCATGCCTTCGAGCACGTCGTCCAGGGTCGGCAGGTCTTCCTTGGGCTTGAGCAGGCCCCGGGCGCGGGAAATGGCGTCCTGCAGTGCTTTCACCGCCGCGCGCTCGAAGCCCTTGCGGTGGGTGCCGCCGTGCATGTTGCGGATGGTGTTGGTGAAGCACTCGACCGTACGCTCGTAGCCGGTGCCCCAGCGCAGCGCGACCTCGACCTCGGCCTTTCGCTCCACTTTGGACCGCATGACGCCGTTCTCGTCGGCCGCGTTCTCCAGGTACGTGCCCTCGCCTAGGATCAGCAGGGTGCCCGAGACGGCCTTCTCGCTCGACGGCGCCAGGAAGTCGACCATGTCGGTCAGGCCGTTGGGGAAGTGGAACGACTCCTCGGAGATCGTGTCCTCGATGGCGGTGCGCAGCACGTACTTCACGCCGGGGACCAGGAACGCGGTGTTGCGCAGCTTGGCCCGCACCGCCTCGACGTCGAGGGCGGCGGCGTTCTCGAAGTAGCGCGCGTCGTACCAGTAGCGGATGGAGGTGCCGGTGGCCTCGCCGCGTTTCATCTTGCCGACGATGTTGAGGCCGGACTGGCGGGTGAACTTCGCCTTGGGGCCCGGCCCGTCGAACACCCCGGGCACGCCGTGGGCGAAGGACATCTGGTGGACCTTGCCCTCGCGCTTCACGGTGATGTCGAAGCGGTGGGACAGCGCGTTGACCGCCGAGGCGCCGACGCCGTGCAGGCCGCCGGAGGTCTTGTAGCCCGAGCCGCCGAATTTGCCGCCCGCGTGCAGCCGGGTGAGCACCAACTCGACACCGGAGAGGCCCGACTTGGCGTGCACCCCGGTCGGGATGCCGCGGCCATCGTCGTCGACCTGGACGCTGCCGTCGGCGTGCAGGGTGACGGTGACCTTCGACGCGTGACCCGCGACACCCTCGTCGGTGGAGTTATCGACGATCTCGCTGAACAGGTGGTTGATGCCCCGGCTGTCGGTGGAGCCGATGTACATGCCGGGCCGCTTACGGACCGCCTCCAGACCCTCCAGATGGGTCAGGTCGTCGGCCCCATAGAGGGTCTCGGCAGTCACTGGCTCGCTCTCCCGGCTTCGTCCATCGCTCGAACAGGTGTCCCAAGGTACCGGAGGCCGTCCCCACCCTTTGGCAACCTGGCCGTACCGATCCGATCCGGGCACACCCGGTAACTCTGTGAAATTCCCGCCCCACCCGCGGATCTTGACGTCCATCCGGACCCCGACTTATGGTCTAGACCATCCGAGCACCACTAGGCAGCAGGCGTCCCACTGCTCCCGCACCGTGCCAGGCGGCACGGAAACGCCGCTGTGGAGGACCCTGTGAAACGTCGATTCGCCCTGGCCGCCGGAGCCTGTCTCGCCCCGCTCCTGCTGGTCGTCATCCCGGCCGCGCCGGCGCTGGCCCACGGCTATGTCTCGTCCCCGGCCAGCAGGCAGGCCATGTGCGCGCAGGGGAAGGTGCCCGACTGCGGCCCGATCGTCTGGGAGCCGCAGAGTGTCGAAGGTCCCAAAGGCCAGCGCAACTGCCACGCCGGGCTGAGCCAGTTCGCCCAGCTCAACGACGACTCGCGCACTTGGCCCACCACGTCGGTCAGCGGCCGCGTCACGTTCAACTGGGTGATCACCGCCCGGCACTCCACCCGCGACTGGGAGTACTACATCGGCAACACACGGGTCGCGTACTTCAGCAGCGGCGGCGCCCAGCCGGGGGCGACGGTGAGTCACCAGGTCGACCTCAGCGGGTTCTCCGGCAGGCAGAAGCTCCTGGCGATCTGGAACATCGCGGACACGCCGATGGCCTTCTACTCGTGCGTCGACCTGCAGATCGGCGGCGGCACCACACCCCCGACCACCACCACACCTCCGACTACCACTCCCCCGACGACCACCCCCCCGACCACCACCAAGCCCCCGACAACCACCACCCCGCCGACGAGCGGGACGTGGACGCCCGGCACGGCGTACGCGACGGGTGCCGTGGTGACCTACAACGGCGCCTCCTACACCTGCAGGCAGGGCCACACGGCGCTGTCGGGCTGGGAACCCGACGTCACCCCCGCGCTCTGGCTGCGGAACTGACCGTGGCGCGCCGTGTCCTGGCCGCCCTCGCGGCCCTCGCCGCCCTCGCCGGATGCGGCGCGCCCGCCTCAGCCCCGCCGCCGCCCCCGGTCTCGGCCTCGAGCTTCAACGACACCGACGTGATGTACCTGCAGATGTCCATCGCCCACCACCGCCAGGGCATCGACCTGGTCCGGCTCGCCGCGGGCAGGCCGGTGCGGGCGCAGGTCGCCGACCTGGCCAAGGCGATCGAGCTGACCCAGGCCGAGGAGGTCGAGTCGATGACCGGGTGGCTGGCGGAATGGGGCAAGCCCGCCCACACCGACCCGGACCCGGGCGCGCACAAAGCCCACGGCGGGCTGCCACTGACCGCCCCCGACACCATCGAGAGCCTACGGACCACCACCGACGGCGAGTTCGAACGCCGCTTCGTCACCGTGCTGACGGGGCATCAGCACGGTGCGGTGGAGATGGCCCGCGCGGAGCTGGCGGGTGGTGTCAGCCACTCCGCGCGGGCACTCGCCGACCGGGTCGTCCGGTCCCGCAAGGGCCAGATCGAGCAACTGCTCGGGCTGACCGGACAACCCGGCTAGTCCGGCCAGTCCGGCCAGTCCGGCCAGTCCGGCCAGTCCACAGTGGATGTCGCACCGCGGCGCTAATCCGCCCGACGGAACCCGTACGCGCGTTCTACTTTCGCGATCCGAAGCTCGAAGCCGTCGTACCACTCGGCACGGCCGCGCGCGCGTGCGGCGGCGTGCTCGGCGTTGTCGCGCCAGGTCTTGATGGCGGTCTCGTCGGTGAAGTAGGAGACCGTGATGCCCAGGCCGTCCTCGCCGCGCGCGCTCTCGTGTCCGAGGTAGCCGGGGCTGTCGGCGACCAGCTTCGACATCAGCGCGGCCGTCTCGTAGTAGCCGTCGTGGTCCGGTCGTAAGACCGCGGTGAAGACCACGGCATAGTAGGGCGGTTCGGGTGTGCTCGCGATGTCCCCAGTGTCCATGTCCGACATTAAACCAGCGGTTCACCCGGTGCGGTCCCACGATCGGTCAGAGGTGTGCACCCGGTGTGCCGCTTGGAGATCATCAGCACTAATCTTCGACGGCATGGCGGGCGTGGAAGAGATCCGGACAGGGATCGCGGTGGCCACCGAAAAGGCCCAGGCAGGTATCGCGGCGATTTCACAGGCGTCGCTCCAACTAGACGAGGCGCGCAGCGCTCTCGCGACGGCGACGCAAGGCAGCGGTCAAGCGGACGTGGCGCAAGCCCATGGTCTGCTGGCCGAGGCGCTGCAGGTCCTGGCGGGCGCTCAGGCCACGGTCCAAGCGAGCATCACCACCGCCGAGGGCTACGCGGCACGACTTTGACGATCTCGGAGCTGGCCGAGCAACTGCGCGGGGTGTCCGACGCGTTGGACCGGACCGCCGCCTACACCGCGGCGGCCGTGCCGTCCCTCGAGGAGGCCAAGGCGGTCCTCCTTGGGGTCAAGCGGGTGGAGGACGGCTGGTACCCGGCCGAGCTCGAACTCGCGATCGCCGAGGTGAACCGGGCGAGTGAGCTGATCGCGCGCGGGCGCCAAGCCGTGATCGACTATCTGATGAGGCTGTAGATGCTGGGCAAGGGCGAGCGTCGCAATCGGGCTGAGCAGGCGCTGGGGGAGCTGCGGAGCGTGCTCGGGCTGGCGCTGGGCGCTGCCCAGGGCAGGCGGGTGCGGGCGCAGACCCGCAAGCGGCAGCTGGAGTTCGAGCGCGCCGTCTACGGGATGGGGTTGGCGAAGGCCGCCAGGGACGCCGACCTGATGGCGAGCCTCGCCGACGACCCGGCGCGGCGCGCGGTGTGGCAGCGGGTGACCGCTGAGCGGGACCGCAACTACGCCGAGTGGCACGAGAGCGGGCTGAACGCGGTCCGCGAGGTGGTCGCGGCCGAGGCGGTGGGCCCGGCCGGGCGGCCGTGGGAGGACTGGCTCGGGCAGGTCGGACGCGACCCCGGCGCCTCGGCGCCGCGGCTGTGGCGGATCGGGTCGGCGCGGGTGGAGCACGCCCCGCCGGAGCACGGGTTTCCGCTGGCGGTGCCGCTGCTCGACGTCGGGCACCTGCGGCTGAACTCGGTGACCGACAGCCGGGCGGCGGTGGACTCGATCGTGGAGTCGCTGCTGGTGCGGATGCTGAGCACGTTCGTCCCGGGCGCGGTCCGGGTGCACCTGTGGGATATCGGGCACCTGACCGGGCCGCTGCCGAGGCTGCATCCGCTGACGGCGGCGGGGTTGATGGTGGTGCACGACCCGACCCGGCTCGACGACCTGCTCGCCGGTCTCGCGGGCCACATCCGCAAGGTGCACGCGGCGACGCTTCGGCATGGCGCGGGCTCGCTGCGGGAGACGTGCGCGGCGGCGGGCAAACGGGTGGAGCCGTGGCAGGTGGCGGTGCTCTTCGGCAACGGTGAGCGGCCCGCGGACGAGCTGTACCGCGAGCTCAACCGGGTCGCCCGCACGGGACCGGACGCCGGGGTGCACCTGATCCTGGTGGACGTGCCGGTGGCGGCGAACAGTCCGATGGAGACAGTCACGTTCGTCGACGGCGAGCACGCGACGAGCAGCATGACCGGGCCGGGCGTGGTGGTCCGGGCCGACGGGCCCGCGCCCGCCGCGGCGGTGAGCCGGGCGGCGAGCGCGATCGGCGAGGTGGTGCTGTCGCGGCGCGGCAGGCCGCGCACGTTCGCCGACCTGCTGCCGGAGACATTGTGCCAGGAGTCGGCGCGCGACGAGTTGCGCACGCCGGTCGGGTTCCACGACGGCGCGCCCGTCGAGGTCGTGATCGGCGACGCGACGCCGCACGCGCTGGTCGCGGGGCCGAGTGGGTCGGGCAAGACGAACTTCCTCTACGCGATGCTCGGCGGCCTCGCCGCGCGGTATCCGCCGTCGGAGCTGGAGCTGTACCTGCTCGACTTCAAGGAAGGTGTCTCCTTCGCCGGCCTGACCCCCGGTCGCAAGGACCCGAGCTGGCTGCCGCAGGCGCGGCTGGTCGGGGTGAACGTGAACACCGACCGTGAGTTCGGCTTGGCGCTGCTGCGGTTCCTCGCCGAGGAGCTGGCGCGGCGGGCGGAGGCGGCCAAGCGGCAGGAGGTCACCAAGCTCGCGGAGCTGCGGGAGGCCGACCCGGACGGGCACTGGCCGCGCATCGTCGCGGTCATCGACGAGTTCCAGGCGCTGTTCGGCGGCCGCGACCAGATCACCCAGCAGGCGGCGTCGCTGCTGGAGGACGTGGCGCGCCGTGGGCGTTCCCAGGGCATCCACCTGGTGCTGGCGAGTCAGGACATCGCGGGCATCGAGGCGTTCTGGGGCAAGCCGGCGGTCTATGACCAGTGCACTCTGCGGATCGCGATGCCCAAGGCGAAGCGCGTGCTCGCGGAGCACAACAACGCGTCGGTGACGCTGCCGCGCCGGCACGCGGTGCTGAACCACGAATCCGGTGTGGCGCATGGGAATGAGATCGCGCACATCCCGGACGCGTCGAGCCGGGGAACGTTCGACGCGCTGCAGCGCAGGCTGTGGGAGGAGCAGTCCTCCCCGGTGCCGCGGCTGTTCGACGGCGCCCACCAGCCGGAGCTGCTGACCGCGGCGGCGTACGCGACTCCGACCGGGCCCGTGCTGGGGCAGGTCATCGACGTGGCCGACCAGTCGGCGAGCCCGCGGCTGGACCCGGTGCCCGGCCGCAACCTGGCCGTCCTCGGGACGGCGACGGCGGATGCTCTGTCCATTATGGAGAGTGCGGCGCTGTCGCTGGCCCGGCTGCACGCGCCGGGGACGTGCGACTTCAGTCTGTGGTGCCCGGTTGGGTCGCTGCACGAGCGGGTCAAGCGGCTCGCCGACGTGCTCGGCGGTCTGGGGCACGAGGTCGACCTGCGCACGGGTGAGGACATCGCCACCCTCACGGAGGAATCCGCTAAGCGGCCGCGGTTTGTGTTCTTCTACGCCGTCGACGCCGCCCACCCCTGGCTCGAGGTCAAGGAACCTCCGCTGATGCGCAGCGGGCTGGACCGGCTGCGGTCGCTGCTCAAGAACGGGCCTGCCGCCCAGGTTCACACGATCGGCTGGTGGCGGGGCGTCGGCAGGCTCAAGGACACCCTGGGCTTCGGCGGCACCGACGATGTCGGCGCCTGGGTCGCGCTGGACGTGCAGGGCCAGGAGCTCAACAGCATCGCGGCGGGTCAGCTCATCGACTGGTCGCCGCGCCCGCACCGCGCGGTGTTCTTCGACCGCACCACCCACGCCCGGCCGCAGGTCGTGATCCCGTTCGACACCTCGACCGCGATGGACGCCTCATGACCGACGACCCGAGCGCGCGCTACAAGGAACTCCTCGACACCGCGCACCGAGCGGCCCGCACGCACTCCGAGCACGAACGGGCCCGCTCGCTCGCCCTGATCGGCGAGATCGCCGCGGAGGACAAGGAGATCGCGGCGGCGACGGACGCGGAGGCGAAGGTGACCGAGGAGGTCACCGGCTGGTGGCGGCGGCAGGTGGCCGCGCCGCTGGCCGACGTGAGCTGGCTGACCCTGGGATCGCTGCCCGCCGCGGACCCCAGCGCGGACCCGGAGAACCTCAAGGACTACCTCGCCCACATCGAGCCCGCGACCGACGCCCTCAACACCGCGGTCCGCCGCGCCAACTGGCCCCGCCGCCGCTGAACGACCTGGCACCCGTCGCGAGTCCCCAGTTC
>NZ_JBOHGC010000516.1:0-2501 GCF_050699995.1 Actinokineospora sp.
GAAGGCGCTGCTCGCACTGTCATCACAAGACCGGTATTTCGCCGCCGCGCTGAGCTCAGATGTGGCGAAATTCGTTGCGGCGCCCACCCTCGCGAGGGCGGTGGCCATGAAGGTGCTGGCCGAGGAAGGGCCCCTTGGTCTCGTCTGGCACTACGCGCTCGTCGACGACCGCGTCGCGCAGCACATCGCAACGGATAACGACCTTGGTGACGCGCTGCTCGAGGGCCAGGAGGAGCTCGAGAACATCGAGTCGGAGGACCACGACGAGCGGTTGGCCAGGTGGCTGGGGATGTCCCCCCGCGAACGCGAGGTTCTGCGGGCGCTGGCGGGGCGGACGGCGTCGCCGATGCCCCTCACCGCGGCGTGGCTCGACAAGCTGCAGGCGGCGTTGCGACGGATGCGCAGCCATGCCGAGAACATCGGCGGCCTTGCGGTGCTATACCACACCACCCGCCCTGACATGGCGATCTGGGCGGGACTCTGGGAGGGTGACTCGGAGCTCAGGGACGCACGCGAACGGGGCGAAACCGAGGTCGCCGAGTTCGACGACGGTGGCGAAGACACCAGGGCCCAGATTTGGGAGGACCTGCCCTCTGAGGGCCGGGTGATGTTGACCGAGTTGTCGACGATCGCGTCGAACTGGTCTCGGTCTGATGCTCGCATGCTCGAGCAAGCTCGCGCCGCGCTGGCCGCCGACGGCGACCTCGGTCTGCACGTGTTCCTACGCGAACCCGGTCAGGATTGGCGGCTGACGGTGGACTTGGGCGACCAGTTGACCGCTGCCGACGCGAAGGCGGGGAGCGCGGTCCGGGTGTTCGACAGTGCGAGCTTCGATGAGCGGCTCGCCGCATGGGCGACATTTCCCCAGCGGCAGCGGGACTTGCTCGTACAGGTGAGCGTTGGGGCAAGGAACGTACGCATGCGAGTCGAGGGGTTCATGCACCAAGTGTTGAACCAGGTGCATAACGGCACGCTGGCGGAGCTTTGGCAGTGTTGGCAGCGCAACAGCCTCCACGTCGCGGTGAACCTGAACGCGCCGGATCAGTCGCTCCTTGCCGACGCGCTCGGTCAGGCGAGGATTTTGATCACGGAGATCGTCCCGGCCTGCCGAGACCTCGACGACGAGGTCTTGGCTCAATGGGTGACCAAACAAAACGAGTTCACGCTCCGCGAAGTCGCTGCCGCCGACAAAGACCTGGCCCGGCGCATCGCCGTGATCACCGCGGGAAACACCACGCGACCCACCGATGGCAGCGGGAGCGAGCGGACGGCGTCGACCACGACTCCGACCACGACTACGACCACGGTACCGACCCGCGATGCCGCGCTGGATTCGACCATACGTGCCATGCCGCCCGGTGACGTCCACCGCTTCGTCCACGGCGAAGATGTCGATACCGACACACTCCTGGAGATGCTGATCCACTCGATCACCCACCACGACTAATCAGAACCCGCCTCAGACCGACATGACTCGGGCTGCCCGGATCAGCTGGTGTCAACCGGATGACGGCGAACCGCAGGACACGAAGTCGGGCGGGCTGCAACCGTGTGGGCTCAATGGTTCGAAGCGGTAGCCGAAGCCGCGGACGCTGCGGATCACCTCAGGCTCGCCAAGTTTGCGCCGTAGGGTCATCACGGTCTGACGCACTCGCCACGGCCCCAGGTGCCTCGTCCGACGGTGCAGTTGCTCGGCGCTGAGGACGGCCCCGTTGGCCCGCATCAGGGCGATCAACAGCGCGAATTCCTTCTTCGCCAGCGGGATGAGGCCGCCGCTTCGCCGGACACCCTGCTTCTTGGACTCCAGGACGATGTCGGCACGCTCGACGCGGCTCGACGCGCGGCGAACCGCCGCGCGAACGCGCGCGACGAGTTCGGCTGGTGGGCAGGGAACGGTGAGGAAACCGTCGACGTCGAGCCCGCTGAGCCGGGCGATCTGTTCATCGGCGTGCGGCTCGACGACAAGCGCCAGCAGTTGCGCGAAGGGGTCGACTATCCGCAACTGTCCACAGAGGTCGACGTCTTGCCCGCAGTGCGGTCGCGAACTCACGATCACGACATGGAAGGAGTCGGTCGCCAGCAGCTCGATGGCTTCTTTGTCGTTGTGCGCGACGGCGAGAACAGACGCGTGCGGCTCGAGCGTTGCTTCGACGTGGTCGGCCAAGTACCGGCCTTCTTCGACCAGGAGAACCTTCATCTGTCCTGGAACCCGTCCTGCGCGGCTAGGTGGCGACGGTGCTGTGCGGTCATGATGTCCTTGTGCGGTCGAACGAACACCCGATGTCGTGGGCCAGTGTCGGGCGCTGAGCGAGCACAAGCCATGGCACGTCGGGTATCTCCCAGAGCATCGACCGATGCCCGATCGGGCAGTAAGGAACTGTAAAGAAATAACTAATTGATCTCGTTGGGTTTTCTGGTATGATCTTCACGTGGCGATCGATCGGTCTGGACCCAATGCCGTGTAGCTTAAGTTGATCATGATGCTGGTCGGGGTGTCAGTC
>NZ_JBOHGC010000517.1:0-12661 GCF_050699995.1 Actinokineospora sp.
ACACCGGCCAGTGCCCCGGCGGCGGTCACAGACACCGCCCACAACTGCGACAGCTGCAACGGCGGTAATGGTTGGGCGACCCCGCACGGCGCCCTCCCGTCCAAGGTCGGCCAGTACGGCAGGCCGGTGATCGACCTGTCGAAGGTGTCCAAGCCACCGCAGACCGGTAACCGCTACTTCACCTACAACTCCGGCGAGTTCTACCCGGTCGCGGGCGCCGAGTGGATGGTCGAGCCGATCCCGGGCCATGTCGACCCGGACTATCCGTGGTGGGTGCAGGTCCTGATCCCGGTGGCCGTCGCGGCCGTGATCGCCGCGGCCATGGCCTGTGTGGGATCGGCTCCGTTCTGCGCCGCGATCGCCGCCGGGACCGCTAATTCGGTCGCGCCACCGGTAGTCGTCACCGTTCCCGTTGCTACGGCGGGCGTCGGTATCGCTGTCGGCAAGGGCATCGATATAATCGACGACGCGGTGAACGCAGGCAAGGCCGCCAACGCCGGAGCTGCGGGTGCGCGGTCCCTCGCCGAGTTGCGTGCTGTAGCTGATGTAACTTTGCCGAGCGGAATCTCGCGGGCTGAGTGGGGCGCGTTGGTGTGGGGGCGTGGGGGAAGCGGAGGCGCAGCAGCCACGAATGCAAACGCGCTCTTGGGCCGCAGCGCCGATGAACTCAGCCGGATACCGGGCCTCAATACCAACTCCGCAACCGCCTGGCGAGACTTCTACCAGCAAGCCATTGTCGATGGGAGGGGCGTGGCCAATCCCGCCAACGCCACGAACCAGGCGCGCCTGGATCTGCTCAACGACATCATCCATAGCCTTGGAGGACGCTAAATGAGCGCCAGCGGCGACAATCGCGGGAGCTACGAAATCGTCTTGGGCCCAACCGGCGAAGACTCACTATCCGTGCTGTTCGAGCCTGGTGCAGGTGAGTTCGAGATCGCCCCTGGCGACCACTTCAGGATGGTGATCTCAGGCCCGGAAGGCGAGCGTGTCGAGTTCGCTCACGGACCGGGCTACGTGTCGGTATGGCCGAGTCCGTCGCTGTCGGTTGTCGTCTACGACAGTGCCGGGGCCGCCGTTCCGCTCCTAGGCTACTGACGATCAAGCCATGATCAAGGAGCTGACGTGGGCTTCACATCGGACCCCACAAGACATTCATGCAGGTCAGCGGCTAAGGAAAGCGGTCGCGGGGCCTGGAATCGTGACTACCGGTGTTGCAACAAACGGGCGGCATCGCGATTGACCGCATGGCGGTCAATGCGACGGTGAGTGCTCAGGGGGCAGGGGGCGTCAAGTGCTCGGTGCTCGTTGGTGCACCTGGGTGCCCGCGAGTACGACCCGGCGCTGGGCCGGTTCACGAGTGTGGACCCGGTGTTGGATCTGGCCGATCCGCAGTCGTGGTCGGGGTACGCCTACGCCAACAACAACCTGATCGATCACAGTGACCCGACCGGGTTGTGGTGCGGCGGCTGTCTTGACACCAACATGGGTGTCAACTGCCCGCCGTGTAGCGGTGGCACCCGGCGAGTGCCCGCATGGCGCCGTTCCGTCGAAGGTCGGCCAGTACGGCAGGCCGGTGATCGACCTGTCGAAGGTGTCGAAGCCACCGCAGATCGGGAACCGATACTTCACCTACAACTCCGGCGAGTTCTACCCGGTCGCGGGCGCCGAGTGGATGCTTGCGCCGATCCCGGGCCATGTCGACCCGGACTACCCGTGGTGGGTGCAGGTCCTGATCCCGGTCGCCGTCGCGGGCGCCATCGCCGCGGCCATGGCGTGCGTGGGATCGGGCCCGTTGTGCCTCGCGAACGCCGCCGGGACCGCTGAAGCGACCGCCCCACCGATGGCCGTCACCGTTCCCGTTGCCACGGTGGGCCTGGGCATCGGCATCTCCAAGGCGCCCACATCATCGACGACGTCCAGGGCGGGCATGTCCTTGCGCGTTCATAAGCACCTTCATGACGGACAACAGGGGAGCTGGTGCTCACAGCCTGTAGATGTCTTCGAGTACCAGCCGCCCAGCTGTTGATGTTGCCCATGTTTGTGGTGCCCCCGGCAGGACTCGAACCTGCGGCCAAGAGCTTAGAAGGCTCCTGCTCTATCCGCTGAGCTACAGGGGCGTAGACGGTGACCCTGCCGGAGCAGGGTAACCGTCTCGATTGATCTGATCGTTCGGAACGGCTCGACCGTTTCCGGATCTCACCAGTCGAGTGACGAAGAAAACGCTGACGGGTCACATGGGGGCTGTAGACGCCCGTTCGACCAAGGTCACCGGCAGGGTCGTCGGCGGTCCGGGTCTCGTACCGTCGAGCAGGCTAAGTGCCAGCTCAGCGGCCATGCGGCCCTTCTCGGCGAGGTCCTGTCGGACCGTCGTCAGCGGCGGGTCGGCCCATTGGGCGGCCGGGGTGTCGTCGAAGCCGACGATCGAAACATCTTCCGGAACGCGGAGACCGAGATCCTGTGCCGCCCGGATCGCGCCGAGCGCCAGCTCGTCGGACAGGCAGAGCAGCGCGGTCGGTCTCAGGTCGAGCCTGAGCAGCCACCGGGCGCCTTCGCGGCCGTGGTCGCGTCTGCAGCCGGGGGCCTCCCAGATGGGCACGTCCGTCTCTTCGAGACCGGCCAACGCGCCCCTCACCCGGTCGCGGGTCACTCGGAAGCGGGCGTCGCGCAGTCGTTCGGGTGACGCGGGTCCCTGTGAGCCGTCGGCGCCCAGTGCGAAGCTCAGGATCGCGACCCTGCGGTGTCCCAGTGCCCGCACGTGTTGGGCGGCCAGGGTCGCGCCTGCTTCGTCGGCGGTGTCGACTCGGGCGGAGCCCGCCACCACTGGCTGGTCGATCACCACCAGCGGCAGCCCGCGCGCGGCGACCTGGGCCAGCGCGGGGGAGTCGTCGGGGAGGGAGTAGGCAACGGCGATGTCGGCGTGCGCGCGGGCGACGCTGTCGGGTGTCGGGCCCGCGCCGGTGCCGGGCATCAGCAGCAGGCTGCGCTCGCTGTCCAGGGTGGACGCCATGCTGTCGAGCACGATCGACAGCGCCGGGTCCGAGAACGCCGCTGACAGCCCGCCGCCGAGCAGCACCGCCACGGCGCCGCCGCGCCGGGTCGCGAGGCTTCGGGCGACGGGGTCCGGGCCGGAGTAGCCGAGCCGGTTCGCGGTCACGATGATCCGCTCGCGCAGGGCGGCGGAAAGCTGGTCAGGACGGTTGTAGGCGTTCGACACTGTCGCCCTGGACACACCGACCTCCTGGGCCACGGTGTCCAGGGTCGGTCGCCTGACCCGGTCCTGTTTCACACGCCCAGAGTAATCCGCGTCTCCCCGGACCCAAATTCGATGGCAATCACTGAAGCGCTTCAGTTAGCGTGGTAGGTATCCGGGAGGGGAGTGGGCATGCTGGTCGGAGACCGGGCGGACATCAACGCCGTGCTTGTGGTATTCGCGCTCAACGGTGTGATTTTCGGGTCGTGGGCGTCCCGGGTGCCCGCCCTGGCGACCCAGGTCGGCGCGGCTGAGGGCACGCTCGGCCTTGCCCTGGTCGGAGCCAGTATCGGCATGATCTTCGCCGCGTCCCTGACCGGTCGACTTGCCGCCCGCTACGGCGCCCGGGTTTTGGTGGCAGGCTCCGGCGTGGCGGCCTGCGTGGTCCTGCCGCTGCTCGGTCTGAGCCCGACCATCGCGCTGCTCGGCCTGACCCTGGTCCTGCTCGGCGCCAGTGTCGGCACGCTCGACGTGGCCATGAACATCGCCGCCGTCACCGTCACCCGGCGAACCGACCGTCCCCTGATGCCGATCTTCCACGCCGCGTTCAGCTTCGGCGGCCTCCTCGGCGCGGCGGGCGCCGCCCTCGCGGCCTTCGCGGCCTGGCCACCCGTGCCGCACCTGGCGGTAGTCGCCGTCATCGTCACCGTGACCCTGCTCGCCGTGGCGCGCGCGGTTCCCGTAGAGCTCATCCCCGACGTCGCCCACGCGGCCGCCGCGCGAACACCGGTCCGCCGTCCGGTCCTCTGGCTGCTCGCCGCGGTCGCCCTGTGCTCCGCGGTCGCCGAGGGTGCCAGCGCCGACTGGTCAGCCCTGTTCGCCGTGGAATACCGAGGGATGCACGAAGCGTCCGCGGCATTCGTCTACGGCGCCTTCTCGGTCGCCATGGCCATTACCCGCCTCCTTGGCGAGCGCGCCGAACGACGCTTCGGCCCCGAGCGCCTCCTGGTCGGCGGCGCGCTGATCGCGGGCGGCGGCCTGCTGCTGGCCACGACGGTCCACACGACGTTCGCGATCTTCGCCGGCTTCGCTCTCGCCGGAGTCGGCCTCGCCTACGCCTTCCCCATCGCCCTGAGCCTGGCGGGCGACGCGGGCCGCCGTGCCGACGGGACAGGCGGTGAGCGGGAAATCGGCTTCGTCACCACGATCGCCTACAGCGGCTTCCTCGCGGGCCCGCCGCTGATCGGCGGGATCGCCCACGTCACGGACCTGTCGGTCGCGCTGTCGGTGGCGGGCGTGGTGGCGGCCCTGATCGCCCCCGCGGCCCTCGCGGCGGTAGCGGCGGGCAGGCGGGAACGGCGGTTGGTGTCCGTGCGGGACTGATCACCCCGCCCGCTGGGATCACTGGTAATTCCGCCGCCACCAGACCCGTCCGACCGCCTACTAGACTGTTCCACGTGTCCCAGGCCAGCCCCCCGGAAACCAACGCCCCCCGCCGCGCGGCGGGCATCGCGCACCTCCTCATCGTCGGCGGCCTGTTGGCCGCTGTCGTCGCGGCCGCGCTTGTCGTCCTGGCCGGGGGCAACCGGTATGTCATCCTCGGCCTGCCCTCGCCGGACGCGTTCACCCAGCACGGCCTGACCGTTGTGCGCGTCCTGTCCGAGATCGGCGCCGTCGTCACCGTCGGCTCGCTGCTGTTCGCGGCTTTCCTGGTCCCGCCCCGCGACACCGGGGTCTTGGACGTAGGCGGGTACGCAGCCCTGCGCACGGCAGGCTGGGGCGCTGCCGCGTGGTTCGTCGGCGCGCTCCTGTCCGCCCCCTTCACCGCCGCCGACGCGGTCGGCAGGCCCATCGGCGATGTCCTCCCCGCCGATATCCTGATCACCCTCGTCGGCACCCTCTCCCAGGCGAAGGCGTGGCTGCTGACCGCCGCCATCGCGCTGCTCGTCCTCGTCGGCACCCGCATCGTCCTGACCTGGGGCTGGACCACGGTCCTGTTCGCCCTCGCGCTCGCGGGCATCGTCCCCGTCGCGGTCACCGGCCACTCGTCGAGCGGTGGCCAGCACGACCTGGCCACCAACAGCCTGCTGCTGCACCTGCTCGCGGCGGCCCTCTGGGTCGGTGGCCTGGTCGCGCTGCTCGCGCACGGCCGCCGCGGCCACGACCACCTGGGCCTCGCCGCGTCCCGGTTCTCCCGGATCGCCCTGGTCTGCTGGATCGTCATGGCCGGGTCCGGTGTGGTCAACGCCCTGGTCAGGCTGCCCCTGAGCGACCTGTTCAGCACGTCCTACGGCCTGCTGGTCGTGGCCAAGATCGTCGCCCTGTTGGTCCTGGGCGTCTTCGGCTACCTACAGCGCGAACGCGGCGTGAAGGGGATCGTCGAGCGCGGCACTGGCGCGTCCCTGCTTCGGCTGGCCGCCACCGAGGTGCTGATCATGCTGATCACCTTCGGCATCGCCGCGGGCCTGGCCCGCACCCCGCCGCCGCGGACCGCGTACGTCGAGCCCGGCCGGGTCGAACTGCAACTCGGCTACCCGATCGACGCCGCCCCCACGGCGATGCGCCTGATCTTCGACGTCCGCTTCGACCTGATCTTCGGCACCCTCGCGATCGCCATGGCCGCGCTCTACCTGCGGGGCGTGTTCCGGCTGCGCCGCCAGGACATCGCGTGGCCGGTCGGCCGGACGATCGCCTGGCTCGCGGGCTGCTTCGTCATCCTCTTCGCGACCTCGTCCGGCTTCGGCAAATACTCGCCCGCCATGTTCAGCATCCACATGCAGACCCACATGATGCTGAGCATGTTGGCGCCGGTCCTGCTGGTCCTCGGCGGCCCGATGACGCTGGCTCTTCGCGCGATCAAACCCGCGGGCAAAGGCGCGCCTCCCGGTATGCGCGAATGGATCCTGGCGTTCGTGCACTCGCCGGTCTCGCGCGCGCTGACGAATCCCGTGGTCGCGCTTGTCCTGTTCGTCGGGTCGTTCTACGGCCTCTACCTGTCCGGCCTGTTCGACTCCGCCGTGCCCGAGCACTGGGCGCATCTGCTGATGAACGCCCACTTCCTGCTGGTCGGCTACATCTTCTACTGGCCGGTCCTCGGGGTCGACCCGTCGCCGCGCAAGCTGCCGTATCTGGCCCGGCTCGGCCTGGTGTTCGCCTCGATGCCCTTCCACGCCTTCTTCGGCGTGATCTTGATGAGCATGCAAACTGTGGTGGGCCAACAGTTCTACCGATCCCTCGCGCTGCCGTGGAACACCGACCTGCTCGCCGACCAGCGCCTCGGCGGCGGCATCGCCTGGGCGTCCGGGGAAATCCCGCTCCTGCTCGTGCTGATCGCCCTGCTCGTGCAGTGGGCCCGCGCCGACGACCGGGAGGCTCGGCGCACCGACCGCCGTGTCGACAGCGGTGACAGCGACGACCTCGACGCCTACAACGCCATGCTCAAGCAGATGGCGGACCCGAAGCCCTAGCACCGCGGTCCGACACTTCCTCACGATCAAGCACCCGCTATCCACAGCTCCGCGAAGCCGTCCACAACTCCCGCACCGCCTCTGGCCTGCGCCACCCGAATCCGGAAACGTGGATCGGGACAGCCCGCGGCGAAGGGAGCGGATCGTGGTCGTGTTTGCCCTGACCGGGCTCCGGGCACTCCTTGGACTGCTCATGGAAGGAGTGCGGACATGCCGAACCCGAGCATCAAGAACGAGAAGCTGTACCGCGAGCTGCGCGACGACGGCGAGTCCAAGGAGAAGGCCGCCCGCATCGCCAACGCCTCCGCCAAGGAAGGCAAGTCCAAAGTCGCGTCCCGCGGCGGGAAATCAGGGTCTTACGAGGATTGGTCCGTCGACGACCTGCGCAAGCGCGCGAGCGAGATCGGAATCGAGGGTCGTTCGTCGATGTCGAAGGATGAGCTGGTCAAGGCCCTGCGGAACCACTGATCGGCGTTCGCGGGCGGCTGCCGAAAGTCCCGTCCGGTCGGTAACGGGGCGACCGCGCTCAGGCGCCGGAGGCGACCGCTCTACGATCGCGAGCATGGCCGAGTTCATCTACACCATGAAGAAGGTGCGCAAGGCGCACGGGGACAAGGTCATCCTTGATGACGTCACCCTCAACTTCCTGCCCGGCGCCAAGATTGGCGTTGTCGGTCCGAACGGCGCTGGTAAATCCAGTGTTTTGAAGATCATGGCGGGCCTCGATCAGCCGAACAACGGCGAGGCGTTCCTCTCGCCCGGCTACTCGGTGGGCATCCTGCAGCAGGAGCCGCCGCTGAACGAGGAGAAGACGGTCCTGGGCAACGTCCAGGAGGCCGTGGGCGAGATCAAGGGCAAGCTCGACCGGTTCAACGAGATCGCCGAGCTCATGGCGACTGAGTACTCCGACGAGCTGATGGAGGAGATGGGCAAGCTCCAGGAGGAGCTCGACCACGCCGACGCGTGGGACCTCGACTCCCAGCTCGAGCAGGCCATGGACGCGCTGCGGTGCCCGCCGCCGGAGGCCGACGTCACGGTCCTCTCCGGTGGTGAGCGCCGCCGGGTCGCGCTGTGCAAACTGCTGCTGTCCAAGCCCGACCTGCTACTCCTCGACGAGCCCACCAACCACTTGGACGCCGAGAGCGTGCTGTGGCTCGAACAGCACCTCGCGCAGTACCCGGGCGCCGTCCTCGCCGTCACCCACGACCGGTACTTCCTCGACAACCTCGCCGAGTGGATCCTCGAGATCGACCGCGGCCGCACCTACCCGTACGAAGGCAACTACTCCACCTACCTGGAGAAGAAGGCCGAGCGGCTCGCGGTGCAGGGCAAGAAGGACCAGAAGCTGCAGAAGCGGCTCAAGGAAGAACTCGCCTGGGTCCGGTCCAACGCGAAGGCCCGCCAGACGAAGTCGCGTTCCCGCCTCGACCGCTACGAGGAGATGGCGGCTGAGGCGGAGAAGACGCGCAAGCTCGACTTCGAGGAGATCCAGATCCCGCCCGGGCCCCGCCTGGGCAACATCGTCGTCGAGGTGAACAACCTCAAGAAGGGCTTCGACGACCGGGTCCTGATCGACGGCCTGTCTTTCGACCTGCCGCGCAACGGCATCATCGGCGTGATCGGGCCCAACGGCGTCGGCAAGACCACCCTGTTCAAGACCATCGTCGGTCTGGAGAAGCCGGACACGGGTGAGGTCAAGGTCGGCGAGACCGTGCTGCTGTCCTACGTCGACCAGAACCGCGCGAACATCGACCCGAAGAAGACGGTTTTCGAGACCGTCTCCGGTGGGCTCGACTACCTCAAGGTCGGCCAGGTCGAGATGCCGTCGCGCGCGTACGTCAGCGCGTTCGGCTTCAAGGGCCCGGACCAGCAGAAGCCCGCGGGTGTGCTGTCCGGTGGTGAGCGCAACCGGCTCAACCTGGCGCTGACCCTCAAGCAGGGCGGAAACCTGATCCTGCTCGACGAGCCGACGAACGACCTCGACGTCGAAACCCTCGGATCGCTGGAAAACGCTCTCGAACAGTTCCCCGGCTGCGCCGTGGTCATCTCCCACGACCGGTGGTTCCTCGACCGGACGTGCACGCACATCCTGGCCTGGGAGGGAACCGACGAAGATCCTTCCAAGTGGTTCTGGTTCGAGGGTAACTTCGATGGCTACGAGAAGAACAAAGTCGAACGGATGGGTGCCGACGCCGCTCGACCGCACCGGGTGACCTACCGCAAACTGACCCGGGACTAGACGGAGGACCGGCGACGTGGCGGCTTGGAACGAGTTACCCGTGGACGGCGGCTCAGTCGAGTGCGACGCACTCGTCGAGGTGGCCGACCGGCTGCGGTGGAGCGCGCCTGAGCTGACTGTCCAGTTCGCGATGCGCGCCTTGCGGGCCGACGCGTACCAGGCGGTCAGGACCCGCGCGCACTCGTTGCTCGCGCCGTCACTCGTCACCCTCGGACGGCACGCCGAGGCCGTGGAACCGGCCTTGGCGGCACTGCGCGCCGCGACGGCGGGCGGCCAGATCGAACGGTCCGCCCGCCTTCGGGTCGCCATCGCGGCGTGTGCGCGCGCCCTCGGTGAGCCGCTGACCGGCTGCGAGATCCTGCGGCCGGTGCTGCAGACCAAGTCGGCCAAGCCCGCCACGCGCGCGGTCGCCTTGGGCCAGTTCGTCACCTGCGCCGCACACGTCGGCGGCCGCGACGACCTGGAGGACGCGCTCGCCGAGGCCGAGCGGCTGCTCGCGTCCGACGACGGTCTCTCCCAGGACGCCCGTCGCGTCGAGGGCGCCCTGCTCGGGGTGCGCTCGGCGTCCTACCACCGCCGCCACGGCGACACCGAAGCCGCCGCGGACACCGCCCGCGCCGGTCTGGCCATGCTCGGCAGGCTGCACGACCCGATCTCCGAGGGCGGCCGGGTGCGCGCCCGGCTGACGCTGGAACTGGTCTGCGCGCTGCTCGACGAAGGCCATCTCGACGAGGCCGTGCAGGCGGCCGAAGCCGTGCTGTCCGAACCGGTCCGCGCCGCCGCCGCACCCGCCATCGGGCGGCTTCGGCTGGCGCTGGCCACCAGGGTCCACATCCCGGCCGGGCGCACCGACATCGGTCGGACGTTACTCTGCGACGTCGTCTACACCGCCGATCGGCACGGTCTCGACTCGCTGCTCGCCGACGCGTGGACGTTCCTCGCGCACGCCGACGAACAGGCCGACCACCCCACTGAGGCCCTGCACGCCCTGCGTTCCGCGCGCGCCGCCGAATACCGGCACATGCGCGCCGTCGATCTGGCGCGCCACCGGCTCAGCACCGAGTTCGGGCTCGAACAGCGCCCTGAGCGAGTCGTGTCGCAGCTGCGCGCCATCGTCCGGTCCGGCGCGCCCACCCGGCCGCAGCCGGTGAACCTCCCCGAACAGGCCGCGCGCAGGCAGTCCGCCGAGGACAAGCCGTCGCGGACCACGCGAGGCGGCACGTTCGCGTTGACGCTGGTCAGCGTGGCACCGGTCGGGACCGCGCCGGCCGTCGAACCGCCCGAGCCGCCGGTGCCCGTCGGCGGCGACGTCGCCCTCAACGCGCTGGCCTCCCACGTCCGCGATCTGGCGCCGGACAAGGCCGAACTGCTCCGCACCGACTTGGGGGAGTTCGCCGTCCTGCTGCCCCAGACCACCCACGCCGAGGCCGAACACCTCGCCGCGACCATCCGCGACCGCGCCATCGAATCCGCCTGGCTCGTCGACGACCAAGGGCGCGACCTCGCCATCCGAACGGGCGTGGCCACACAGCCCGCGGCGGGCGACAGCCCCCGAGACGGTGTCGACGCGCTCCTCGACGCGGCCAGGGACGCGCTGTCGCGCCCCTTCGCCCCGCGCACGCAGCCCGCGAACCCGGACGTGGCGGAGACCGATGACTCCGCGGCGGGACGGGCCGACTCCGAGCATCCCGACTTCGAACGCCCGGGATCGCCTCGGCTCGCTTCCGCGCGGGCGGATCTCGACCATCCGAATCCACCGCCCGGCAGGCCTGAGACCGAGTTCCCGGATTTCGGGCTCCCGGATCTCGGACTCCCCGATTTCGCCTTGGTCGACTTCCCGTTCGGCGAATTCGGCGGCCGACCGTTCGCGCACACCCCCGTGACCAGCCAGGACACGGTGCCTGACCAGCCCGAATCCGCGTCCACGTCCTCGCAGGCCGAGTCGACGGTGTCCACCCCACCAGCCTCCGAGCCCGACGTGCCCCAGACCCCCGAGGTTGCCCCGCCCGCGGACGAGTCGCAGGGTGTGAGCGCTCTCCTGGAGGCTGCCCGTTCGGTGATGCAGGAGCAGGTCAGCGAGCCGACCGCCCCCGACGCCCCGCTGCCTCGGCGCAGGCGCCGCGCCGCAGACCCGGAGGACGCCGCCACACCTGAGCGCGCGGACGCCGAGAACCGCGTCGACGAAACCACCACCAGTCCGTCGATGGCCGTTCCCGCGGCCTCCGCTGATCTCCTCGCTGAGACCACTTCCGCGGCCTTGGCAGCCGATTCCGCAACGGACAGCCCACCCGCCCGTCGAGACCGCGGCGACGCGCAGGCGGAGGAAACCGCCACCGCACCGGTCTCCGACGCCCAGGCGCTGCTCAGCCGGTTCGGCATCGAGCCCCGCGGCGGTGGCGGCCGCCGCCGAGCCCCGGACGAAGACCCGTACGCGTCGATGTTCGGCGACGACTCCGCGACGGTCCCGCCGGTGCCGGAACCGGAGAACGTGCCGGAACCGCCCGAGGGCCCGAACATCCCGACCCCGCCCGAGCGCCCGCCGATCCCGCCCGAGCCCACGCCCGGTCCGTCCCCGACCCCGACGCCGGACGAGGTTCCCCCGCCGGAGCCCGCCCCCGACGTCGAACCCCCACCGTCGACCGCCGACATGCTCGCCCGCCTCAGCGCACTTGTGGCGCCGGCCCCCGAGCCGCGCCCGGAGGTTGAGCCTGCTCAGTCCGGTGCGCTGCCACGCAGACGTGCGGCACCCACAGAGCCTTCGGCTGCCGACAGTCCCGCCGAGGACCGTCCTGGCAGACGCAGTCGCGCCCGCGAGACTGAGCAACCCGCGGCAACCGAGACAGTGGTCCCGACTGGGGTCCCGACTGGGAATCCCGCGCAGCCCGAACCGCGGTTCGCCGACGCGGACACGGGACTCGCCGACGTCGAATCCGACGAGCAACGCGCCACGGCGGTCTCCAGCGGATGGCTCGGCTTCTCAGCGCTCCGCGGAGTCGGCCTGACGGGTGGAGCCGGGCCGGTGGGGACCCACCTGACGCCGGGGGAGTCGGTGGTCGCCCCCTTTCCGCCCACCGACGCCACCGCGTCGGTTATGGCGACCCCAAGCGGTGACCGTGCCGACGAGGCAACTCCGGACAGTCCCGCCGCCGGACCGCGCACCGCGTTCCAGACCGAGCCCGCGGCTGCGGATCACCCAGCCGGCCCGGCCGTGGCCGACACCCCGCCGACCACGCCGCTTACCCGAAACCCTGTTACGTCTTCCGCAGCCCTTCCCGACTCCGCCCCTTCCGCCGGTGCGCCCATTGCGGCTCCCGGAGTAGCGACACCCGCCGCGGACCCCGACGCGCCGATCGGGTGGCCCAGCCGGGCCGGTTCCACCATCGGCGGCGGATCCGAGGATCTCCCCCGGTACACCGAGGCATCCCGTTCGAGCGGCGTCTTCGACGTCCACGATTCCGCAGCCGCCGACCCCACCGCCCCCAGCGACCGGCCGGAGAGCGCCGCGTCAGCGGTCGTGGCCTCGTCGCGCGCGGCCCGCCGGGCAGCGGCCGACAGCGCGCACAAGTCCGGGGACGCGTGCTCACAGATCGCCCGCGCCGCGGCCGCCGCACCGGATGCCACCGAGCAAGCCACCCCCAGAGCGAAGCAGTCACGCGCCGCCCGCCGGGCTTCCGCCGAGGCCGCCGCACCCGCCCTGGAATCCGCCGCGCCCCAGCCCACCGGCCGCAGATCGCGCGACGAGCCCGTGACCGAGCGCCCAGC
>NZ_JBOHGC010000518.1:0-2096 GCF_050699995.1 Actinokineospora sp.
GAGTCAAGTCCTCGCTGTCGGGCTTGTTGATCCACGCCGCCACCGGTCCCTGCGGCGGCGTGGGCGCGCGGCGGACGAACCGCTCGGGGTTGGCCTGGTAGGCGGCGTCGAGGACCCGGGCGCGCGCGGCGTGGTAGGTGGCGTTGAAGTGGTCGAAGTGCGGCAGGCCTTCGGGCAGGCGCACGATGATCCGGCGGGCGGTGCGCACGATCCGCCCCGGTACGCAGAAGAACAGGTGTCGCAGCGTCTTGGCGTGGCGGCGCAGCGGCGTTTGCTCGTCGGGCGCGTTGCCGGAGGCGGCCGCGGCGGGGCTGATGTCGCACACCCAGGCGCAGACATTGAGGAATCTCCTGCAGGTTCCGTGGGTCGCTTCACTACGCCGGTAGGGGTGGGCAGAGGCCGCCGAGGCTGAGCATCGCCAGTGCGATGACGGCCCAGGGCGAGTGGTAGCCGAACCCGCGGCGGGTGATCAGCCGGATCTGGGTGTTCATCTGCTCGGTTCTGGCGTTCGACAGTCCGTGGCGAAGCGCCGCCTCGATCCCCGCACGCTGGTTGGTGATCGTCTTGGCGAGCTTGACGAACGGGCGAAGCCGGCAGCGTCGGGCCCACTTCAGCCACGCGTCGAGCAGCTCGAGCGCGTGCTCGCACGGGACGCGGTAGATCATCCGCAGCTGCTGGCAGATGAGGTAGGCGCGGTACAGGTCCCGGTTGATCTCCTGCACGCGGGCGAGCTTGTGGTGGTGGCGCTCGGTCAGCTTGGCGGGGTTCATCCACAGCGCGAAGCGGGCGCCCTTGAGCTCTTTCGCCAACCCCGGCTGGCCGGCCTTGCGGGCGTCGTTCCAGACCTCACGGCGGACGTCGTCGAGCGCGTCGGTCGCGAGCTTGACAACATGAAACGGGTCCAAGCAGACCTCGGCGTTCGGGCAGCGCTGGCCGATCGGGATCGTGATCCAGTCGGCCATGTCGCAGGACACGAGCTCGATCTGCTCGCAGCGGTCTTTGCCCAGCAGATCGAGGAACTTCTCGACCGTCGCCTTGTCCCGGCCTGGGTGCGCCCACACCAGCCGGCCGGTGTCGTGGTCGATGACGACCGTGAGGTAGCGCTGTCCTTTGCGGACCGAGATCTCATCGACCCCGAGGCGCTTGAGGTTGGCGTACAGGTCGCGCTGGGCGCGGGCCTCGGCCATCACCCGCTCGCAGATCCAGCCGACGGTCCGCCACGCGATCCGCATCAGCTCCGAGACCGCGGTCTTGCTCGTGTGCACGGCAAGCCACGCGACCTGGTCTTCGAACGAGCGCGTGAACCCGGCGTCGTGCCGCGCCCACGGCACCGCGGCGACCACCACCCCGTGACGCTTGCAGTTGACCCGCGGCGCGTCGGCCTCCAGGAAGCACAACGTGGTGCCGAGATCGAGCGCCCGCCAGCGCCGGCGACCTTCGCCCCGGTCGTAGCCCGGGCAGCGCCGGCGGCACTGCGGGCAGCGGTCCCGCTCCCGCGCTCTCGGCCTAACCGCAACCACCAGCTCCCCGTCCGACTCGTCGAAGTCGACCTGCTCGATCACCGTCTGGCGCAGCCCGAGCAGCTTCCTCCATACCCTGAGTGGGCGCACGTCGCCACCGCTCCCTTTGTGAGGTTCCCGACTGTCAGAAGCCGGAACCGTAGGAGCCAGGCGGCGTGCGCACCCCTTGACCTTGGTCGGGCGGTCCTCCGCCCCGACCTCATCGCCCCACAGCGCGGACGGGCGGCGCTGTCAAGCAGCGCAAACCCGCTGCAAACCTCGACAACGACTCGCGCACCCCATCAGCCAACAAGGCGCCGCTTGACAGACGACGGCCGGCCGCGCTACCCCGCGACCGCCTTCACCTCACCCACGGAACATGCAGGGGCGCCTCATTTGAGCCCCGGTATCGGTGCGCTGCGCGCAGGAGATGGTCGGATCGGCGAGTGAGAATCCTCATGTCCGCGGCCCGGTCGCCCCAAGGAGCTGAATCGGCACGCCAGCCGTATGCTGGCGTCGTCCGCGAAATTGCGAGGAGGTCGCCGTGCCGATCGTCGCAGTCTTCCAAGCGCCGAGCCTTACGCAGGAGCGGTACGA
>NZ_JBOHGC010000519.1:0-5528 GCF_050699995.1 Actinokineospora sp.
CGTGTGGGCTGGTCACGGCCACGGTGTCGGCCCAGGGCGCGCTGACCGGGCTGGAGATCGCCGACACCGCGTACCGCACCTATCGGCCGCACGAACTGTCCACCGTGATCGTCCGCGCCGCGACCGACGCCGCACTCAAGGCGAGCCGTGCGATGAGCGAAATCGTGGCGCCGGTCCTGCCCGCGGGCACCGACCCGGACGCGCTGATCAAGGGCACCGCCGACCTCACCCCGGCCGAGACCACACCCGATCCGGTCATCGACGACGAGAGTTTCGAGGACGTCCACTGGCTCGAATCGGGGCGCTCATGACCGAAGGTTTCCGCGTCTCCGCCGAGGAACTCGCCGCCAACGCGGGCCAGTTCGCCGGTCTGGCCGAGCGGGTCGACAGCATCCACCGCGACCTCGCCGACCGGCTCGGCGCCCTCGGTGAGTGCTGGGGCGCCGACGTGATCGGCCAGAGCTTCGGCGCCGTCCACACGGGACCCGCCGACGAGACGCTCACCGCGTTGGGTGGTCTCGCCGGGAAACTCGGCGACGTCGGCGAACGCTTCGCGGGCAACGCCGGCGCCTACGCCGAGGGCGAGCGGGACAACGTCGACAGACTCGGCTTGTAGGGGGACACGTGGGAATCGAACTGCCCCCCGAACTCGCCGCCGTCGCCACCGCCGCGGGCGTCACCTGGCCGCTGGCCGACGAGGACGCCATGCGCGAGGCCGCCCAGGCCTGGCGCGACGCGGGCACCCAGATGTCGACCCTCACCGGCGACGCCGACACGGTCGCCCGGACGACGCTGGCGGCGGTCGAAGGCGATACCGGCACGGCCGCGGCGAACCACTGGACCCGGTTCGTGGCACCCGACACCGGATACCTGACCGCCACCGCCCGCGACTGCGTCGGCGCCGCCGACCGCCTCTACCACGCCGCCGATCAGGTGGGTGCGGCGAAGGTCGAGATCGTCCGCGACCTGGTGGCCCTGGCCAAGAACAGCGACGCCGCCAACCAGGCCGCCGCGGCCGGGAACCCGACCGCGCTGCTCGGCTTGGACACGGCGATCCGGGGGACGGCGGTCAACGTCGCCGCGATAACGGACACCCTGGTCAGCGCGGTGCAGCCGAACTCGGGGCAGGACGTGTCGGCCGTGCGGGACGTGGTGAACGCCAACCCGGGCGCGCACGGCGGGTCGCTGCTCGGCGGCCTGGTCGACACCGCCACGAACACGACGGCGGGCCTCACCCAGACGGCGCTGGGTGTGACTGGTGCGGTGGCCGAGACGGCGGTAGGCGCGACGAGTGTCGTGACCCAGACGGCGGTCGGTGTGACTGGCGCCGTGACCGACACAGTCGGTGGAGTGGCGAACACGGCCGTGGGCGGCATGACCCAGACCGTGGGCGGTGTGACCGGTGCCGTGACCGACTCCGTCGACAGCGTGACCAACGGCGTCTCGGAGACAGCGCTCGGAGTGGCCCCAGGGCTCATGCAGACGGCGGACGGCGCGACCAACGTCGTCGCCGAGACCGTGGACCCGGCGAACGTGGTCGACTTCTACGGCGGCGACGCCAACGCCGGTACCGGCCCCATCCGCCTCCCGATGGACGCGTTCGCCGACGTCCCCACCCCACCGACGGGTTTCCCCGCGGTCGCCAACGACTCCGTGCAGGCGGCTTCAGCCGCTGTCCTCGACGCCCCGGCCCAGTCCCCCGCCGCGCAGCCCGCGCCAGGCCAACCCGCTGCCCCGAGTGCGCCGGGCGCGCCCGGTGGCGGTGCTCTTGCGGGCGCGACGCCTGCCGGCCCCGTGGCGGGTGGACTCAGCGGCGGACCGGTGGGCGGCGGTGTGCTCGGCGGCGGTGCCGTCGCCGGTGGCGGTTCAGCGCCGGGTGGTGGTCGCCAGCAGCAGCCCGGGCCGGGACGGGAGAGCACGGCGGCGCCCGTTCCCGACCAGCGCGGCAGGCCGGCTGCCGGTCCGGGAACGCCTGTGCGGCAAGAAGGTTCGGCCCGGCAGGCGGAGCAGGCAACCGGCTTCGGCGGGATGCTCGGCCTCGCCCCCACCTCCTACGGCACGGGCCAGCCCGCTCAACAGCCCGGCGGCGCTCAGGACATCCAGTCTCGGCTCGGCGCCGGTCACCCGGCCCAGCAGCCGCCCGCGGGTCACCCGCAGGGTGGGAGCCCGTCGGTCCAGCCCGCGGGAGCGCGACCAGCCGGCTTCGTCGCCGCGGTCGACCTGCCCGCACCCGACCAGCACGATCACGAGCCGCCGGTCTCGACCGGCTCGCTGGCCTTGTTCCTGGTCCACATGTTCCCCATCGGCCACCTCCCCAAGGCCACGAGCCACCCCGCGCGGCAACTCCCGGCGCCCCCCGCCGAACTGGACTACGCCGCGGGCCTGCGTTTCGAGGCCGACGACCACCCCGAGTCCCGCTTGATCGACCTCACGACCCGCCATCCCGCGGCGCCGTCGGAAGGCGGGCCCGCGCCCGTCGCGCTGACCGAGGGGTATGACCCGCTCGGCGGTGAGCATGAGCGGGACTGGGACCGGCGGTTCCTGGTCCGTGACACCCACCCCGTCGAGTACGCGTGGCCGCCCGGCGAGCTCTACCCCGAGGGCGGAAGCGCCGAGGGCGAGCCCGAAGTCCTCGCCGAGGGCACCGAGGTCGACCGCTTCGGCACCCCCGAAGGCCGGGTCTTCTCCGCCGCCGCCACCGCTTTCGGCGCCCGCTCGCTGCCGCCCGCGCACCTCGAAGCCGGGTACCACCGCTACCGCGTCCTGCGCCCGATCCCGGTCTGGCGCTCGGTCTCGGCACCCTGGTTCGGGCAGTCGGGAGGCGGGGAGCGGTATCGCGCGACCCAGTCCGCCGCGGACCTGCTCGCCCTCGGCCACCTGGCCGACACGACCCACGGAGACCAACAGTGAACGCCGAGTCGATCACCGAGCTGCTGCGCGCCGTGGGCATCCCGAACGGGATCGTCTCGGTCGGTGTGGAAGCCGACAACACCTGGTGCCTGTTGCGCGACAGCGACGGCGACGGGTGGGAGGTGTTCTGGCGCGAGCAGGGCAACCGCTACGACTGGGCCCGCTTCACCAGCGAGACCGTCGCCTGCCACTACCTGTTCGGCAGGCTCACCTGGTCACAGGTCGTGCGCGGTGTCGTCGGTGTGCTTGAGCAGGGCGAGCGCGGCGTCGTGGACGAGGCCGTTCGTCGACAGGGCTGACCCGCCGTCGAACGTCGGGACACCGCTCAGGTCGGTGAACCGGCCGCCCGCCTCCTCGATCAGCACCTGCAGCGGCGCGACGTCCCAGGGGTTGACGACGCACTCGGCGGCGATGTCGAGAGCCCCCTCGGCGACCAGACAGTGCTGGTAGAAGTCCCCAAACGCACGGCTTTCCCAGCAGGCGTCCATGAGCGCGAGGTAGCGCTCGCGCGAGTGGTACCTCACCCATGACCCGAGGTCCGTGGTCGACAAGTAGGCGTCTTCCAGGTCGCGCACGCGGGACACACCGATGCGCCGCTCCACCCCGCCGGTCGACATCCAGGCGCCTTCGCCGCGCGCGGCCCACCAGCGCCTGCCCAGCGCGGGCGCGCTGACCACACCGACGGTCGGCGAGCCGTCCTCGACCAACGCGATCAGGGTCGCCCACACGGGAACCCCGCGCAGGAAGTTCTTGGTGCCGTCGATCGGGTCGAGCACCCACGCGCGGCCCGCGCCGACGGTGCCGCCGCGTTCCTCGCCCGCGACCGTGTCGGTGGGGAACTCCTCCGCGAGCAGCGCGCGCACGGCGTCCTCGACGGCGGTGTCGGCGTCGGTCACGGGGGTCCGGTCGGGCTTGCGCTCGACCACCAGATCGGTGGCCCGAAAGCGCGAACGGGTGATCGCGTCGGCCGCGTCGGCCAGCCGCAGGGCGAAGGTGAGGTCGCTTGACACAACTCCGATCGTGTCACGCCTACGCTGAGCGCCGTGAGCGTGGTGCTGCTGGCTGAGGACGATGCCTCCATCGCCGACCCGCTTTCCCGTGCGCTGCACCGGGAGGGCTACGAGGTCGAGGTGGTGGGCGATGGGCACCGGGCGCTCGAGGTCGCCTCCACCAGGCACCCTGACCTGCTCGTTCTCGATTTGGGACTGCCCGGCATCGACGGCCTGGAAGTGTGCCGCAGGCTCCGCGCGGCCGGGCGGAGCATCCCCGTGCTGATGCTGACCGCCCGCGCCGACGAGGTCGACTTCGTCGTCGGACTCGACGCGGGCGCCGACGACTATGTCGCGAAGCCGTTCCGGCTGGCCGAGTTGCTCGCCCGGATCCGCGCGCTGCTGCGCCGCCAGGCGCCGGGCGCGATCGACGTCAACGGCGTGCGGATGGACCTCGCCGGCAGGGTCGTCACCGTGGACGGCTCGGAGATCACGTTGGCCAACAAGGAGTTCGAGCTGCTGCGGGTGCTGATCCAGCGCGCGGGCAAGGTCGTCACCCGCGACGAGATCCTCACCGAGGTGTGGAGCGATCCCGAGCTGAAGAGCAGCAAGACGCTCGACATGCACATGTCCTGGCTGCGCCGAAAGCTCGGCGAGGGCGGCCCCGGCCCGGCGGAACGTCGGATCGCGACCGTGCGCGGTGTCGGCTTCCGCTTCAACGCCGACTAGCCATGCGCCGCCGCATCCTCCGGGCCATCCTCGTCGCCGTCCTGGTCACCGCGTTCGTCCTCGGCATCCCGCTCGGCTACACGGCGCTGCAGATCGTCGAGTCGCTGACCAGGGAGGACCTCGCGGGCCGCGCCCAGCAGATCGCGGCGACGCTGGACGACGAGATCGCCCACGGCAGGCCGATCGACCTGGCCCCAGTCCAGCTCGCCGTGCCGCCCAACGGCAGGCTGACGGTGGTGCTCCCAGGTGAGGGGGAGTGGACCTTGGGGCCGGTGCTGCCGCGGGACACCGTGTCCGAGGTCGTCCCGATCGTCAACCAGGGCCAGGTCCGGCTCTCCGTCGACGCGGGGCCGTTGCGGACCAGGCAGACCCAGGTGGCCGTCCTCGTGGTCCTGGTCGTGGCGCTCACCGTGGGTATCGGCACCGTGGTCGCGACGGCGACCGCCCGCAGGCTCGCCCGGCCGCTGCGCCACGTCGCGCAGCGCGCCACCCGCCTGGGTGCCGGCGACTTCCGGCTCGACCCGACCCGCTACGACCTGCAAGAACTCGACCTTGTGGCGGAAGCCCTCGACGCGTCGGCCACCGCGCTCGCCCTGCTCGTGCAGCGGGAGCGCGACCTGGTCAGCGACGTGTCCCACCAGCTCCGCAGCAGGCTCACCGCACTTCAGCTGCGGCTCGAGGCCCTGGCCGCGGCCCCCGACGCGGAGACCGCCGCCGAAGCGGGCGCGGCACTCGAGCAGGCCGAACGCCTCGCGGGCGTCCTCGACGAACTGCTCGCCGCCGCCCGCGAGGCCCGCGCGGTCGACGCCGAGCCGATCGACCTGTCCACCGAACTCGCCGCCATCGCCGACGAGTGGCGCGGCCCGCTGCGGTCGCAGGGCCGGTCGCTGCGGCTGCGCC
>NZ_JBOHGC010000520.1:0-7671 GCF_050699995.1 Actinokineospora sp.
CCGCTGGATCTCACCTACAAGGAGTTCGAGCTGCTCAAGTACCTCGCACAGCACGCCGGCAGGGTGTTCACCCGCGCGCAGCTGCTGCAGGAGGTCTGGGGCTACGACTTCTTCGGCGGCACCCGCACCGTGGACGTCCACGTCCGGCGGCTGCGCGCCAAGCTCGGCCCCGAGCACGAGCAGCTCATCGGCACCGTCCGCAACGTCGGCTACAAGTTCGTCCAGCCGCCGAAGTCGGGCTCCCGCCGTGAAGCGGAGATCTCGGCCGACGAGCTCCGCTACTCGATCGACGCCTAATGTCGGAGGGGTGGACCACACCCCATCGACGTCTGCGACGTATGCCTGGCTGAATGGCGCCCTTGATGGGCGCCATTCGGCGTTGATCCGCTCTTTGCTGCTCGCGGTCGCCGCAGTGGACGGCGGCCCCGAGGTGGCCGCGGACGGCCCGCTGCCGCGCGACTTCCGCGGCGGCGAGCACCTGCTGGCCACCGTCGGCGGCGAAGCCGTCGGCTACGCCCACCTCGACACAGATGGCGACGCCTTCGGCCGCCAGGTCGTCGAGGCGTTCGTTCACCCGGACGCCCGCGGCAATGGCATCGGCACCGAACTCGTGCGCGCGGTCCTGGAGCGGGCCACGCCGGGAGTGCGCTTGTGGTCCCACGGGGACCACCCTGCCGCCTCGGCCATCGCCGCCAAGCTCGGCCTGACCAAGGTCCGCGAGATGCTCAAGATGCGCCTCGACCTGACCACCGCAAAGCTCCCCGAGCCGCACTGGCGTGACGGTGTCCGCGTCCGCACGTTCGTGCCCGGCCAGGACGAGGTGGCCCTCGTCGAGGTCAACCGGCGTGCGTTCGACTGGCATCCGGAGCAAGGCGCGCTGACCGTCGCCGAGGTCGAGGCGACCGAGAAGGAGCTCTGGTTCGACCCGGCGGGCTTCTTCCTCGCCGTCGACGCCGACGACCGCGTGCTCGGCTTCCACTGGACGAAGGTCCACCCGGGAGGCGAGGGTGAGGTCTATGTGGTCGGTGTGGACCCGGCCGCCCAGGGCGGTGGGCTCGGCAAGGCACTCACCCTCGCGGGCCTCGCGCACCTCGTCGACCTGGGACTGTCCGAAGTGATCCTCTACGTCGAATCGGACAACACGCCCGCGGTGACCGTCTACCGGGGACTCGGCTTCGAGCGCGCGGAGGCCCACGTCCAGTATTCCTCCACTGTGGACACCGACCGGGGTTAGCCGGTTACGCGCTGCGTACACGCAGGTCACGCGCTGGACACGGACGGGCGACTAGTGGGTCGCTCTGGTCACAATCAGGTGCTTGTTCACCCGTCGTTCATTTTGTTGGGGTGAACCGTCAACCACCGCTGCCTAGCGTCCCCTCACGAGAGGCGGCGCCACTCGGTGTGCCGCGACAATGAAGACTCCTGGTGGAGGAATCCAACGTGAACATCAAGCGGCACGCGTCCGTGCTGAGTCTCATCGCCGCAGGCGCCCTCGCGCTGACGGCATGTGGCAGCGACGCCAACACCCCCGCGGGTTCGAACAACTCCGCCGCTCCCGCGCCCACGCAGACCGCTGCGATCGAGTGCGGCGGCAAGAAGGGCTTGGTCGCGGAAGGCTCCAGCGCGCAGAAGGGCGCCATCGAGGCGTTCACCGCCGCGTACGTCGCCGCCTGCCCTGACCAGCAGCTGGCCTACACCCCGTCGGGTTCCGGCGCGGGCGTCAAACAGTTCAACGCGGGCATCGTCGACTTCGGCGGCTCCGACTCGGCGCTGAACAAGGACAAGGGCGAGATCGAGGCCGCGGCGAAGCGCTGCCAGGGCAACCCGGCGTGGAACCTTCCGATGGTCTTCGGCCCGGTCGGCATCGCGTACAAGATCGACGGCGTCACCGACCTGGTGCTCAACGCCGAGGTCACCGCCAAGATCTTCAACGGCGGCATCGCCAAGTGGAACGACCCGGCAATCGCCGCGCTCAACTCCGGCAAGACCCTGCCGGACACCGCCATCACCGTGATCTACCGCGGTGACGAGTCGGGCACCACCGACAACTTCCAGAAGTACCTCAAGGCCGCCGCCAAGGAAGCTTGGGGCAAGGACGCGGGCAAGAAGTTCAACGGCGGCATCGGCCAGGGCGCCCAGGGTTCCGCGGGTGTGGCCGACGCCATCTCCGCGGGCACCGGCACCATCGGCTACATCGAGTGGTCCTACGTCCAGGACAAGAAGCTGAACTCCGCCAAGATCGACAGCGGTGCCGGTCCGGTCGCGCTCGGCGCCGAGGGCGCCGCGAAGGCCATCAACGCCGCCAAGATCAAGGGCGAGGGCAATGACCTGGTCATCGACCTCGACGCTCTCTACGCGAGCAAGGAAGCAGGCGCCTACCCGCTGGTCCTGGCGACCTACGAGATCGTCTGCTCGAAGGGCTACGACGCCGACACCGCCAAGGCCGTGAAGGCGTTCCTGACCACCTCCGCCACCACCGGCCAGGCGACTCTCGCGGACGCGGGCTACGTGCCGCTGCCCAACGAGTTCCAGGCCAAGCTGCTCACCGCCATCAAGGCGATTTCCTAGTCGGCAGCCGGCACACTTCGAACGGGCGTAAGCGATGAGCGAACCCGTCTCGGTCGGACGCCCCGTGGCCCCTCGTGGGCCGCGGGGCGGTTCGGCTTCCTACACCGCCGCGGAGGCCACGATTTCTTCCAACGAGCAGGGTGCGGGCGGACCCCCTCCAGGGCCTGCCGCGCCTGCCAAGGTGATCACTCGCCCGGGTGACCGCATCTTCAAGGCGCTGACGGTCGGCTCCGGCGTCTTCGTGGTCGCGATGATCGTCCTGATCGGCGTCTTCCTGCTGATCCAGGCGATCCCTTCGCTGATGGAGAACCAGTCCAACTTCCTGTTCAGTCGCGACTGGAACGCCGAGCCGGGCGACCTCGCCTTCGGCGTGCTGGACCTGCTGCTGGTCACCGTCTTCAGCTCGGTCTTCGCCCTGCTGATCGCGATGCCGGTCTCGCTGGGCATCGCGCTGTTCCTCACCCAGTACGCGCCGCGCAGGCTGGCCCGGCCGTTCTCCTACATCGTCGACCTGCTGGCCGCGGTGCCGTCGATCATCTACGGCCTCTGGGGCGCCTACGTCCTGGCGCCCGCGATCGCACCGTTCAGCAAGTGGCTCAATGAGAACCTGGGCTTCCTGCCGATCTTCGCCAAGGGCAGCTCCGACCTCGGCATCGGGCAGACGATCTTCACCGCGAGCATCGTCCTCGCGGTCATGCTCCTGCCGATCATCACCGCCATCAGCCGCGAGGTCTTCGACCGCACACCCACCATGCAGGTCGAGGGCGCGCTCGCGCTCGGAGCCACCAAGTGGGAGGTCATCCGGACCACGGTCCTGCCGTTCGGCAAGGCGGGTTACATCAGCGCGTCGATGCTGGGCCTGGGCCGCGCCCTCGGCGAGACCATCGCCGTGATGATCATCCTCAGCTCGACGACGACGAACTTCAGCTTCAGCCTCTTCGACGGCGGCGACACCATCGCCTCGAAGATCGCCCGCGCGGCACAGGAGTTCAACGACCCGCGTGGCGCGGGCGCCTACATCGCCGCGGGCCTGGTGTTGTTCGTCCTGACCTTCATCGTCAACGCCTTCGCTCGGTCCATCATCGCGGGTCACAAGGAGTACGAATGATGACTACCGCGACCAGCCTGGACCGGCCCGCGAAGGCGCCTGCGTTCCAGCAGCTCAGCGCCGGGCGCAGGCTGAAGAACCGGGCCGCGACGATCCTCGTCGGCTCGACCTTCGTCCTCGCCCTCGCGCCGCTCGTGTGGCTGCTCTTCACCGTCATCTCGAAGGGCTTCAAGCACGTCCTCACCGCGGACTGGTGGCAGAAGTCCCTCGCGGGCCTGACATCGCGCCAGTTCGGCGGCGGGGTCTACCACGCGATCCTCGGCACGCTGCTGCAAGGACTGATCTGCGCGGTCATCGCGGTGCCCATCGCCATCATGGTGGCGGTGTACCTGGTGGAGTACGGCAAGAACTCGCGCCTCGCGCGCGCGGTCACGTTCACCGTCGACATCCTCTCGGGTGTCCCGTCGATCGTCGCCGCGCTGTTCATCTACGCCCTGTGGATCACCACGATGGGCATGCCGCGAAGCGCCTTCGCGGTGTCGCTCGCCTTGGTGCTGCTGATGATCCCGGTCGTCGTGCGGACAACCGAGGAACTGCTGAAGATCGTCCCCGACGAACTCCGCGAAGCGTCGTACGCGCTCGGCATCCCCAAGTGGAAGACGATCGTCAAGATCGTCATCCCGACCGCGATGTCCGGCATCATCACCGGCATCTCGCTGGCCCTCGCCCGCGTCATGGGCGAGACCGCGCCGGTGCTGGTGCTCGTGGGCTACACGACCTTCATCAACTATGACCCGTTCGGCGGCAGCATGTCCTCGCTGCCGCTGCTCATGACCTCGGAGCGGCTGACCACCAACGAGGTCGGCGAAGCACGGGTCTGGGGCGCGGCGGTCACCCTGATTCTGATCATCACCGTGTTCAACCTGCTGGGATCCCTGATCTCGCGGCTGACGTCTCTGAAGACCAAGTGAGCGGGCGGTAGAGCAACCATGGCCAAGCGCATCGACGTGAAAGACCTGAACCTGTACTACGGGAAGTTCCACGCCGTGGACAAGGTTTCGCTGGCAGTGCCCCCGCGCAATGTCACCGCGTTCATCGGCCCCTCGGGCTGCGGCAAGTCGACCGTCCTGCGGTCGCTCAACCGCATGCACGAGGTCATCCCCGGCGCCCGCGCCGAAGGGAAGGTCCTCCTCGACGGCGAGGACATCTACGCCTCGACAGTCGACCCGGTGTCCGTGCGGCGCACCATCGGCATGGTGTTCCAGCGCCCCAACCCGTTCCCGACGATGTCGATCCGCGACAACGTCGTCGCCGGCCTGAAGCTGGCGGGCGAACGCGACAAGCGCAAACTCGACGAGGTAGCCGAACGAGCCCTGCGCGGCGCCAACCTGTGGGCGGAGGTCAAGGACCGCCTCACCAAGCCCGGCGGCGGCCTGTCGGGCGGTCAGCAGCAGCGTCTGTGCATCGCCCGAGCCATCGCGGTCCAGCCGGACGTCCTCCTGATGGACGAGCCGTGCTCGGCCCTGGACCCGATCTCCACACTGGCGATCGAGGACCTCATCGGGGAACTCAAGAAGGACTACACGATCGTGATCGTCACCCACAACATGCAGCAGGCTGCCCGAGTGAGTGACCAGACCGCGTTCTTCAACCTCGCGGGCGTCGGCCAGCCCGGGCGGCTGATCGAGATCGACGACACCGAGCGCATCTTCTCCAACCCAGGTCAGAAGGCCACCGAGGACTACATCTCGGGCCGCTTCGGCTGAGTCGACGAACACCGAGGTCCCCCGCATGGTCCGTGCGGGGGACCTCGTGTTTCCGGGGAACCGGACGCCAGGCCATTTCGTCACACACAAGACGGACACCACGGGCGATTGGTACCGTGCCCTTGGGGTCTGGAAGGCGATCGGACTAGGGGCACACATGTACATCGACGACGCGGGTGGCGCCGCTATCGGCAGCACGATCGGCAAATCCATGTCGGACTTCGCCTCGGGGGCGGCGAGCGGGGCATTCGCGGTCAACGAAGCGGGCGGCGACGCACTTCTGGCCGCCATCAGGGACATGGCCGAGTGGGTGGATGGCGAGCAGGCGAGCCTGCACCTCCTCAACCAGGACGCGATGCTCGGTGGCAGCAACGGCGCCGGTGTCATGAAGTCTCATCTGAAGCAGGTCGCGACCGACCAGCAGGGTTTCCTCACGCAGTTGAAGGCATTCCGCGAGTCACTGGTCAAAGCGGAGGAAGGCATTCGTCAGGCAATGGCCAACTACCAGAACACTGACAGTCTCAGTGCCAAGAAGCTCAGCTGACCCGTGAAATCACAAGAGATGGCTGGAAACACCGTGAGCCGCATTCGCGCGACCATTTCGATACTGGCAGCTGTTCTCGCGTGCGCGGGCTGCTCCGAGTCGACCGCCGGTTCGCCGACGGCCGCGGTGTCGTCGACCGAGTCGTCTGACTCCACGACGAGCGGCACGACACCCACGAAGTCCAGTCCGGCGACATCCTCCAGTCCGCTGAAGTCGATCAAGCCCTGCGAACTTCTCCCGGCATCTGCGATGAGCTCCCTCGGCGTCACCGGCGAACCGAAGGAAGGCACCTCGAAGAGTGTGCCGTCGTGCCAGTGGCGTGTGAACAAGGCGAGCGTCACCGACAGCTACACGATCGGCGTCGGCATCTATGAGCGACGCGGCCTCAAAGACATTGTGGCCGACGGGGAGATCACGAAGCAGCAGGTCGGGTCGAGGCAGGCGGCGCAGTACCTGGGCGAGGGCGGCGGACACTGCGCCGTGGCCCTGGAGGTAACCGAGTCGTCGCGAGTCGACGTGCTTGTCACGGGCGGTGACGCCGCCAAGCTGTGCGCGCCCGCGCTCGAAGCGGCGAAGCTCGTCGAGTCGGAATTGCCCTAGGTAGCGGAGGGATTGACCAATGCCTGGACCAGTCAGGACTGCGTACACCCCGCCCCAGGGGAACCAGACGACCGTGGACGTGTCGCGGAATGGTCAGCGTGACCACCCGGCCTACGACCCCACCTACGACCCCAACAGCCGGTACTACATCGAGCGCAAGGGCACCTCGGACAGCGGCACCGAGGTGCGCGACCAGGCTGAGCAGCAGGTCGACCGCGACATCGAGAACTCCGAGTGGTGGGAGATCTGGAAGCGGTTCACCCGCAACAGCGAGATCAACGAGCAGTACAACCAGGACATGAGCGCGCAGGCCGCCCAGCTCGCGCAGGGCGTCGACACGCGTCCTGCTCCGGGGATGCCGCGGTCGAACTACATGAGCCACGAGCACTCCGAGTTGCGTCCAATGGTCACCGAGAACGTGGATCCGGACCAGGTCGGCGAGATCGGCGAGCTGTACATCAGCGCGGGCAACGCGATGACGAAGTTTCAGACGGATGTTGCCAACGCGATCAACAGCAGCCAGTCGGACTGGCAGGGGCAGGCGGGCGACAAGGCTCGGCAGTTCATGGCCGACATCGGCAACTGGGTCGGCAAGTCCGGGCAGAGCGCGCAGTTGGCGGGGACGCAGACGAGTTTGCAGGCCGCGGCGCTGGCTGAGGCGAAGAACTCGATGCCGGAGGAGAAGCCCTTCGACATGGCGGCCGCCAACCGCGACCTCATGACGACGACCAACCCTCTCGACCTGGCCCGCAAGTCCGCCGTCTACATGAACGACTACCGCGAGAGCCAGACGGCGCACCAGGAAGCCGCGCGGGTGGTCGGGTCGTACGACGGTGCGTTGGGCAGTTCGTCGACGATGCCCGCCTTCGCGCCGCCGCCGACGATGGGGGGCGGGGGCACGGGCGACCCGGGTGAAACCGGCGGCACCGGCGGCGTGAAGAAGCCGGGTGGCCAGGACATCAACGTCGGCGGCAGCGGCGATCAGGGCGGCCCCGGTTCGTACCCTCCGGGTGGGAGCGGCTCGGGTGACGGCGGCGGGTACAAGCCCCCACCCGGCTCTGGTGGCGTCCCCTTGCCCCCCGGCGGCGGCGGTGGCGGTGGCGGTGGTGGCGGTGGCACGACGCCCGGTGGATTCGTCGACCTTC
>NZ_JBOHGC010000521.1:0-4813 GCF_050699995.1 Actinokineospora sp.
GCGCTGCGGCACCTACCTGACCCACGACGACGGCTACTACCGGGACATCTCCCCGCTCGGCGAGCATCCCCGGGTGTCCGGTCCCCCGCTGCGGTCCGCGCTGCGTGCGTGGGCGCAGGTCGTCTCCCAGCCCGAACCCGGTCTGGCGCTGCTCGCCGCGGGCGAGCGGGACCTGCCCTACGACCTGGGTCTCCCTCTGCCACGACTGCTGCGAACGCGTGCGGGCGTGACCGCGCTGACCGGGCACACGGTGACCGCGCTCAACGACCAGCACGCCTTCCTGAAGTCCGAGCCGGGTGCCGAACCGGCCGTCGCAGTGGGCGACTGGGTGGGCCTGGGCCTGTCGCATCCGTGCACCACCTTCGACAAGTGGAGCCTGCTCCCGGTCACCGGCGCGGATGGCGAGATGGTCACCGGGTTCGTCCGCACCTTCTTCTGAACAACCTGCCGGTCAACCCGCCAAACCGCCCCCGGTGACATGGAAAGTCGGTATGCCCGAGGCTCTGGCGCGGGCGCCCGCGGGACAGCATCGTGTGCGAAAACCATTCATTTCGTGACATGAATGTCTTGACACACCCTTGTGAGCAAGACCACCCTTACCGCAATGGTCTAAACCACTCAGCACTACCGCCGCCCCGCGTCCCTGGGGCGGCGCTCGGAAGGCGGTTGTCGTGAGAACGTGGTCAAAGTCGGTCGCAGGAACAGCAGCACTGATGCTCGCACTAACCGGGTGTGCGGGTTCGGGGGGCACGGACCAGGCGGCGGCACCGCCTGCCGGTCCCCGCACGCTGACCGTGTGGCTGATGAACGGTTCAGCGCCGGACAAGCTGACCGAAGCCCTGCACAAGGAGTTCCAGGAGACCCACAAGGACGTCACGGTCAAGTTCGAAGTCCAGCAGTGGAACGGGATCCAGGACAAGCTGACCACTGCGTTAGCGGGCAATGACGCACCGGACATCGTCGAGATCGGCAACACCCAGGCGCCGAAGTTCGCCGCGGCCAAGGTGCTCACGGACCTCACCGCGGAGGCGTCGGAGTTCAACAAGGACCAGTGGCTCACCAGCCTGAAGGACTCCGGCTCGTGGGACGGCAAGCAGTACGCCGTGCCGTTCTACGCCGCGAACCGACTGGTCCTCTACCGCAAGGACATGTTCGAGCAGGCGGGGATCGCCGCGCCGCCCACGTCGCGGCAGGAATGGCTCGACGCGATCACCAAGCTGCGCGCCAAGTTCGGCTCCGACCCGGACTTCCAGGCGCTCTACCTGCCCGGACAGAACTGGTACACCCTGCTGTCGTTCATCTACGACGAGGGCGGCGACATCGCCAAGCGCGACGGCACCAAGTTCACCGCCAGCCTCGACACCCCGGAGGCCAAGGCAGGCCTGGAGTTCTACAAGAAGCTGCAGGAGGCCTCGGGCACCAAGGCGCCCAAGGACACCGACGAGCAGACCCCCGAGCAGGCCGGGATCTACGGCCAGGGCAAGGTCGCCATGATGGTCGCCCTGCCGTGGGAGCTCGCCACCGCCGCGAAGGGCAACCCGGACCTGACCGCCAAGTCGTCGGCGTTCCCGATCCCCTCGAGGAAGGCGGGCGCCACCGCGCCGGTGTTCCAGGGCGGATCCAACCTGGCGATCCCGTTCAAGAGCAAGAACCAGGACCTGGCCAAGGACTACCTCAAGCTGATGACCAGCGCGAAGTACCAGTCCCAGTTCGCGGGCGTCGGGATGATCCCCGGCACCTCCACCGACGTCGCCGCGCTCGAGGCGGACCCGGTGAACGCGGCCATGGCCAAGGCGTCCCGCAACGGCCGCGCCGTGCCCGCCACCCCGGGCTGGGCGACCATCGAAGCCGGTCAGAACCCGCTCAAGGACATGCTGACCGCGTTCCTGACGGGGTCGAAGTCGATCGACGCGGCGACGGCCGACGCCAACGCCGCTCTCAACAAGGCGTTCGCGGGCTGATCATCCGATGACCGCTCCCACTGTGAACCCCTTGCGGCCCGCGGAGGCACCCCCGCGGGCCGCAAGGCCCCAGCGCCGCTTCACCGCGCAGCGGGCCGTCCCCTATCTGATGCTGGCTCCGGCGGTGCTCATCCTGGTGGCCCTGCTGGGCTGGCCCGCCCTGCAGGTCCTCGGGATCAGCTTCCGCAGGCTCGACCTCGGCGAGCTGGTCCGCGGCGAGATCGTGTGGGTCGGCTTCGACAACTACCGGGAAGTGTTGTCCGACCCCGATTTCTGGATCATCGGGCTGCGCACGGTGCTGTTCACCGGGGCGTGCGTCGTCGCGACGGTCGGGATCGGGCTGGGGATCGCGGTCCTCATGCGACACCTCGACGCGCCGGTCCGCATCGCACTGCAGGTCGCCCTGGTGCTGGCGTGGGCGACGCCGATCATCGCGACGACCACCGTGTTCCAGTGGATTTTCGACCAGCAGTACGGAATCTTGAACAAGACGTTGGTGGCACTGGGTTTCGACGGTTTCGCCGGGTACTCCTGGTTCACCAGCGGCGTCAGCACACTCAGCGTCATCGGGCTGCTGATCCTCTGGCAGGCCGTGCCGTTCGTCGCGTTCACCCTCTACGCCGGCTTGCTCGGCGCCTCGAAGGACCTCTATGAGGCGGCGAGCATCGACGGCGCCACACCGTTCCAGGCGTTCCGCGCGGTCAGCTGGCCCGCGCTGCGGCCGCTGCTGACGATGGTCACGTTCCTCTCGGTTCTCTGGGACTTCAAGGTGTTCACCCAGATCTGGGCGCTCAAACAGGGCGGCCCCGACGGCGAGAGCACCACGCTGCCGGTCCTGCTCTACCTCAAGGGCATCTCCGGCAGCCACTTCGGCGTCGCGTCCGCCGTGGCGGTGCTGATGCTGCTGATCCTGGTCGGTGTGACCTGGCGGTACATGCGCCTGCTGGTGCGATCACAGGAGACGGAGCTGTAGATGAAGACGCGATCCCAGCGCATGGCGCTCTCCGCGGCCGGACTCTTCGTCGCGCTGCTGTTCTTCTTCCCCACCTACTGGATGCTCACCACCGCGCTCAAGAAGCCCGGCGACATCATCTCCACCGAGTACGACCTGATTCCACTGTCGGCCACCGTGGACAACTTCACCACGGCGATCACCAAACCGGGTTTCACAACCTTCCTGACCAACAGCCTGATCGTCACGCTCGGCGCGGTCGCCTGCGCGCTCGTCGCCGGGCTGCTGGCGGCGGTTCCCTTGGCCCGCATGCGGTTCAGCGGACGCCGGGGGTTCGTGCTGCTCGTGCTCATCGCCCAGCTCGCGCCGCTCGAAGCGCTGTTCGTGCCGATGTTCCTGATCATGCGCGACGCGAACCTGCTCGACACGCTGCCGTCGCTTCTGCTGGTGTACATGGCTTTCACGCTGCCGTTCACCATCTGGACGCTGCGCGGGTTCGTCAAGGGAATCCCGATCGAGCTGGAGGAGGCCGCGATGGTCGACGGCTGCGGGCGCTGGGGCGTGTTCCGGCGGGTCACCCTGCCGCTGCTCGGCCCCGGTCTGGTGGCCACGTCGGTGTTCGGGTTCGTCACCGCGTGGAACGAGTTCCTCTACGCCCTGGTGTTCATGCGCGACCAGTCCAAGCAGACGCTCCCGGTGTGGCTGTCGTCGTTCCGGACCGCGTTCGGCACCGACTGGGGCGGCATCATGGCCGCGTCGGTGATCTACGCGCTGCCCGCGCTGGTGTTCTTCATGCTGGTGCAGCGCAAGCTGGTCGCCGGGACGACCGCCGGGGCGGTGAAGGGCTGATGGACACCCTGCACAAGCTGGCCCACGCTGTCCTGCTGCCCGGGTTCGCCGGAACGACCGCGCCGGACTGGCTGCGCGGCCGCATCGCCGAAGGCCTCGGTGGGGTGGTCTTCTTCGGCCGCAACATCGTCGACGACGAACAGGTCGCCGCGCTCAGCGCGGCGCTGCGGGCCGAACGCGACGATGTCGTGATCGGCATCGACGAGGAGGGCGGGGACGTCACCCGGCTCGACGCGGCCGTCGGCAGCAGGCTCCCCGGCGGGCTGGCCCTCGCCGCCGCGGGAGACGTCAACCTCACCGCCGAGGTCGGCCTGGCGCTCGGCGCCCGACTCGCCCGCTGCGGGGTGACGCTGAACCTGGCGCCCTGCGCGGATCTCTCGCTCACCCAGGACGATCCCATCATCGGTGTCAGGGCGTTCGGCTCGGACCCCTCGGCGGCCGCCGCGCACGTGGCCGCGACCGTGCGTGGCATGCAGCGTTCGGGAGTCGCGGCTTGCGCCAAGCACTTCCCCGGCCACGGCGCGGCGACCGCCGACTCGCACCTGACCCTGCCCGTGCTGCCGCGCTCCCCCGAGGAACTGGCCGTCACCGAACTGGTCCCGTTCCGCGCGGCGATCGACGCGGGGGTCCGGGCGATCATGTCCGGGCACCTGGTCGTGCCCGCGTGGGGACCGGAGCCGGCTACCACCAACGAGATCGCCATCGGCAAGGTGCTTCGTGGCGAACTCGGGTTCACCGGGACGGTCGTCACCGACGCCATCGAGATGGGCGCGGTCGCAGGCACCCTGGGCGACGCGGCCGGTCTGCGTGAGGCCGCCGTCCGCGCGCTCGCCGCGGGTGCCGACGCGCTGTGCGTCGGCGGCGACACCGCCGACGCCGAAGCCGTCACCGCGCTGGTCGAGCGGATCGTCCAGGCGGTCCGCGCCGGGGTCCTGACCGAGGACCGGCTCGCCGAGGCCGCGGCCCGCACCCGCGCGCTCGGCACTCCGGCCGCGGCCATCACCGGGGTCCGCGACGAGCTCGACCTGGGGCTGGAGGTGGCGCGCAAAGC
>NZ_JBOHGC010000522.1:0-2720 GCF_050699995.1 Actinokineospora sp.
GCTCGGACCCGACATGGCGGGCCTCGTCAGCCATGTATCCGGCTACGAGGAACTTGCCGTCCAGGCAGCGGTGCACGGCGGGCGCGACCGGGTGTTCCGCGCGCTGCTCGCGCATCCGCTGGTGGGCCAGGTCGACCTGGCCGAGAAGCTGACCGACCGGCTGCTGGCCGAGAACGCCGCGCACCTGGCCTGGGCCAGATGAGCGTGTTCCTCGCCGTCGACGGCGGCAACTCCAAGACCGAGGTGCTGGTAGGCGACACCGACGGCCGCGTCGTGGGCTTCGCCCGCGGCGGCGGGACCAACCATCAGACCTCGGGCGGGATGTCGGCGGTGATGGGCAAGCTCACCCACCTTGTGCGCGGGGTCGGGGACGGGCGGCGCCCGGAACTGGCCGTGGTGTGCCTGGCGGGCGCGGACCTGCCGGTCGAGGTCGCCGCGCTCACCGCGGCCGTCGAGACCGCGGACTGGGCCGACAAGTCCATTGTGGACAACGACATGGCGGCGCTGCTGCGGGCGGGCACCGAGGCGCCCGACGCGGTCGCGGTGGTGTGCGGGGCGGGAATCAACTGCCTGGGCCGGGCGGCGGACGGCCGGATGGTCCGGTTTCCCTCGCTGGGGCACGTTTCCGGCGACTGGGGTGGCGGCCAGCACCTGGGCGCGCTCGCGCTGTGGCACGCCGCCCGCGCCGAGGACGGCCGCGGCCCGGACACCGCCCTGGTCGCCGCTGTGGCGAACCACTTCGACCGGACCACGGCCGCCGAGGTGTCCGCCGCCGTGCACCTCGGCGAGATCTCCCCCCGGCGGCTGGGCGAGCTGAGCCCGGTGCTGTTCCGGGTCTCCGCGGCGGGCGACGAGGTGGCGCGCTCGGTGGTGACCAGGCAGGCCGACGAGATCGTCGCCCTGGCCACGGCCGCGCTGCGCAGGCTCGGCCTGCTCGCCGCGCCGACCACCGTGGTACTCGGCGGCGGGGTCCTGCGCGCCCTCGATCCCTTGCTGTTCCAGCTGGTCAGCGCGGGCCTGCATGCCGCAGCGCCACGCGCGGAGATCACGCTGGTCACCGATCCGCCGGTCGTGGGCGCCGCCCTGCTGGCGATGGACACACTCGGGGCGGACCGAGCCGCCCAGGAGGCGATGCGCGCGCAAGTGCGGCGCCTGATCGCCGCACATCAACCGGGAGAGATCTGACAAGAGAGGAAACAACGTGCGACCCTGCGCCAAACCACGTTCCTTGCTCGCCCTGGGGGCGGCCACCGCGATGGTGGCGATCGTCCTGCCGACCCAACCGGTGTCCGCCGCCCCGACGGTGCACCAAGCCGAGGCCGCGACCGTGTCCCAGGGGGTGGTCGAGTCCAACCACGCCGGCTTCACCGGGACCGGATTCGTCAACTACGACAACGTGAGCGGAAGCTACGCCGAGTTCACCGTGACCGCCGCGGCGGCGGGCCCGACCACGCTCACCTTCCGCTTCGCCAACGGCACCACGGCCAACCGGCCGATGGACATCCGGGTCAACGGCACACTCGCCGCCGACGACCTCGCCTTCGGCCCCACGGGCGCCTGGTCGACGTGGAGGACCGCGTCGACCACCGCGACCCTGGCGGCGGGCACCAACCGCATCCGAGCCACCGCGGTCGCGGCCACCGGCGGGCCCAACCTCGACAGCCTCACCGTCGGCGGACCGACCGCGGGTGCGACACCGGCCGCCATCAACGGCCAGTTGAAGGTCTGCGGCACGAAACTGTGCAACCAGTACGGCAAACCCATCCAGCTGCGCGGGGCGAGCACGCACGGGCTGCAGTGGTACAGCGACTGCGTCAGCGGGGCCTCGCTCGACGCGCTCGCCACTGACTGGTCCGGCGACGTCCTGCGGATCTCCATGTACATCCAGGAAGGCGGGTATGAGACGAACCCGCGCTACTACACCGATCTGGTCCACTCGATCATCGAGCAGGCTACGGCCCGCGGGATGTACGCGCTCGTGGACTGGCACATGCTCAGCCCCGGCGACCCGTACCACAACCTCAGTCGCGCCAAGACGTTCTTCACCGAGATCGCCCAGCGGCACAACAACAAGACCAACCTGCTCTACGAGATCGCCAATGAGCCCAGCGGCGTCAGCTGGTCGCGGATCAAGTCCTACGCCGAGGAGCTGATCCCGGTGATCCGCGCCCACGACCCGGAGACACCGATCCTGGTGGGCACCCGCGCGTGGTCGTCGCTCGGCGTCTCCGAGGGCGGCAGCGAGACCGAGGTCGTCAACAACCCGGTGTCCGCGGCGAACATCATGTACGTGTTCCACTTCTACGCCGCCTCCCACACCGACGAGTACCTGAACACGCTGTCGCGGGCGGCCGACCGGATCCCGGTGTTCGTCACGGAGTTCGGCACCCAGGACTACACCGGGGACGGCGCGAACAACTTCACAATGTCGCAGCGGTACCTGGACCTGATGGCGGCGAAGAAGATCAGCTGGGTCAACTGGAACTTCTCCGACGACCAGCGCTCGGGCGCGGTCTTCCAACCGGGGACCTGCCCCGGCGGACCGTACGCGGGCACCTCGCGGCTCAAGCCCGCGGGCGTGTGGATCCGCGAGCGGATGCAGACCCCGGACAACTTCCCGACGAGCTGACCTGAACCCGCAACTCACTTGCCTGAACGTGTAACTCGATGTTCTGAGTGTGCGACTCGATGTTCTTAGTGTGCGACTCGCGGGTGGGGGT
>NZ_JBOHGC010000523.1:0-16041 GCF_050699995.1 Actinokineospora sp.
ACTCCAGTGCGCGTGCTGCTCAACGGCAAGGTTCCACACGAACCGGGCATGCCCGCAGTGCTCCAGCAACGCCTGCTCCTGGGCGGGGGTCGGTTGGAGACGGAACTGGGACATGCCGATCAACCTAACGGCCACCACCGACAAAACGAGCACACACGGTGAGTCAAGGCAGCCCAGGCAGCCCAGGCACTCTCGGGTCGTGGCGGTTTGCGGTGCCTGTTTCCTTCCCCGCATCAACACCGTCACCGGCCGGGCGGTTATCACTGACAACCAACATTGTTCAGTTGATTCCGCGGTCCTGTCCCGACCAATACGGCTGTCGCTGCTTGAACTTCTGGATCTTGCCCGTGGCCGTGCGCGGGATCGACTCGCGGAACTCGACACTGGTCGGGGCCTTGTAGCCCGCCATCCGCTGCTTGCAGTGGGCGATGATGTCGGCCTCCTCGGCCGTCGCGCCCTCGACGAGCACCACCAGCGCCTTGATCGTCTCGCCCCACTTCTCATGCGGGACACCGATGACGGCGACCTCGGCGACCGCCTGGTGGCTGAAGATCGTGTCCTCCACCTCGATCGACGAGACGTTCTCGCCGCCGGTGATGATCACGTCCTTCTTCCGGTCGGAGATCGTCAGATGGCCGTCGGCCGGGTCGATCGTGCCGCCGTCACCGGTGTGGAACCAACCGTCCTTGAGCGCGGCCTCGGTCTCCTCCGGCTTCTCCCAATACCCGTCGAGCACGACGTTCGACTTCGCCAGCACCTCGCCGGAGTCCGACACCCTCAGCTTGACCCCGAGCGCGGGCAGGCCTGCCCGCGACAGCTTCCGGGCGCGCTCCTCGGCGGGCAGGGACGCGTCGGTGGGCTGGGCGCGGTTGAAGGTGAGCAGCGGCGAGGTCTCGGTGAGGCCGTAGATCTGCATGAACTCCCAGCCCAGTTCCTCGCCCACCCGCTGAATGGTCCGGCTCGGCGGCGGGGCGCCCGCGCAGACGATCCGCACCCGGTCGCGGCCGGGGATCTCGCCCTCCCAGGTCGCCGCCGCGTCCAGCACCGCGTTCCACACCGCCGGGGCGCCGCACATCAGCGTCACGCCGTGCTGGTCGACCCGGCGCAGGATCTCGGCGCCGTCGACCTTGCGCAGCACCACCTGCTTGGCGCCGAGACCGGCCATGGTGAACGGCATTCCCCAGCCGTTGCAGTGGAACATCGGCAGGGTGTGCATATAGACGTCCTGCTCCCACGCGTGGGTGTGCAGGCCGAAGGTGAGGCCGTTGACCCAGATGTTGCGGTGGGTCAGCTGCACGCCTTTGGGCCGGGCGGTGGTGCCGGAGGTGTAGTTGATCGTCGCCGTGGCGTCCTCGTCCGGGTTCGACCACGGGCGCGGGTCGACGCCGAAACGCATCACCTCGGACTCGGTCTGCTCGCCGAGCACGAACCGGTGGCACGCCTTGACACCGGACAGCGCGCCGTCGAGTTCGGGGTCGACGAGCAGCACCGAGGAACCGCTCTGCTCGACGACGTACTCGATCTCCTCCGGCTTGAGCCGGAAATTCACCGGAACGCAGATCCGGCCGCTCATCGGCACGGCGAACAGCAGTTCGAGCAGCCGCGCCGAGTTGTGGCTGACCACCGCCACCCGGTCGCCCTCGCCGACGCCGAGCGCGTCCAGGCCTGCCTGCCAGGCCCGGACCCGCTCGCCGAGCCGGCCGTAAGTGGAGTCGGGCACCGGTGGGCCGGGCTGGTCCGGTTCGTCGATGACACCAGGACTGTCCGCGAAACCCAGCTCGGCGCGGTCGAGGAAGTCCCCGACGGTCATCGGTACCCGCATCACACTCTCCTGTCCGCTTACTTCTGGTGTGGAGCCCGGTACTGGTCGGCGTCAGGCGCCTGGAACAGCGGCTTGACGTACTTGAGTCCACCCTCGGCCGCGGCGTCGATCCGCGCAACATAAACCTTGCGCGTGGGGGGCGCACCGGGCTTGGAGAAGTCCAGGTCGGCGATCAGGTTGTCGGTCGACGCGGAGTCGGTCTGGGTGAGTGCGGCGGCGATCCCCGCGCGGGTCAGGTCCTTGTTCTCGCAGGCCTTCTTGAGGACGGTGCCCCACACCGCGCCGACCGCGTAGCCATAGGGGACGCCGATGTTGGCGGGCTCCTTGTAGGCGGCCTTGTACTTGGCGGCGACGTCCTTGGCCTTCGGGATGTCCGCGGAGAACGGCACGCCGCTGGCGACCAGGTAGAGCTTGTCGAGGGCGGCCGCGGCGGGGCTGCTCAGCAGGGCCGGGTCGAACACCGGGTTGTTGCCCATCAGCGGCACGTTCAGGCCCAGCGCCTTGTTGGCCGCGGCCACCGAACCGGTCTGGGTGGGCGAGGTGGTCAGCAGGATCGCCTTGACGCCCTCGCCCTTGAGGCCGGTGACGATGTTGGTGAGGTCGGTGTCGGTGGAGGTCACCTTGACCTCCTTGACCTCAAGCTTGTGCTGCTCGGCGTAGTGCTTCGAGCCGCGCAGGCCGTTCTTGCCGTACTCGCCGTCGATGTAGATGTGGCCGACCTTGTCGCCGTCGGCGATCAGGCCCTGCTCCTTCAGGTAGAACAGGCCGTCGATCATCTCGACGTCGTAGGTGGTGCCGACGACCATGACGAACGGGTTGTCGAGCAGCTCCGAGGACCAGGACGCCGGGGTCACGACCACCTGGTCGGACAGGACGTTCTGCTTGAGGGCGGCCACGACCGGCGAGCCGAGCAGCTGCACGAACCCGAGGACCTTCGGCTCGATCTGCGGGTACAGGGTCTTGGCGGTGTCGGCCTTGTAGCCGTGGTCGACGGTCTCCAGGTTGACCTTGCGCCCGCAGACCCCGCCGTCGGCGTTGAAGTCCTTGGCCCACAGTTCGTTGCCCTGGGTGATGCCGAGCCCGAGGTTCTTGAACACACCGGTCTTGTCGGTCATCACCCCGAGGGTGATCTCGGTGTCGGTGACCCCATGTCGGACCGCACGCCCGCGGAGTCCGATCCGGACGATCCGGAGCCGCCTGCCTTGGTGCTGCAGGAGGACAGGGCGAGTGCGGCCGCGAGCGTGACCGCGGCGGTCGTCCGCGACGGAGTACGGGTCCTGATTTTTCCTCTCGGGTGATTTCACGCGGTCGTGCGCGGAACAGGCCGGTGAGCCGCCTGCCGATCGCCGCGAGACCGCCGGGCTCGAACAGCACGACGATGACGATCGCGGCGCCGTAGATGAAGGAGCTGACCAGGATCGGGGTGAGTCCGCCGCCGCCGGTCTCGCTGAACCAGCCGAGATCGCCGGAGAACAGGGTGAGCGCCTGCGGCAGCCCGTTGACGATGAGCGCGCCCACGACCGCGCCGGGCACGGAGCCGAGGCCGCCGATGATCACCATGGCCAGAAAGGCGATGGAGACGTTGATGCCGTAGGTGCCGTACTCGCTCTCGTCGGGTTTGAGGATGTCGAACCAGAGCACGGTCATCACCCCGGCCAGGCCCGCGAAAGCCGACGAGACCGCGAAAGCACCGGCTTTCGCGCGCGCCACGCCGACGCCCATCGCGGTGGCCGCTGCCTCGTTGTCGCGCACCGCCCGCCACGACCGGCCGACCCTGCCGCGCACCGCGCCCTTGGCCAGTAGGAAGGCGATCGCGGTGAGGATCAGGAAGAGGTACCAGATCCGTTCGGCCTGCCGGATCGGCACGCCGAGCACCTCGATCTCGGGGCCACCGTTGGAGAACGGGAAGCCGAACAGCTCGAAGGTCGCGGGGGTGCGGCCGGTCGACGTGCCGCCGGTCAGGGAATCCAGGGACTGTCCGAAGTAGAGCCCGAGGAAGACCAGCGACAACGACGCGACGCCGAGGTAGATCCCGCGCAGGCGTCCGGCGACCGGGGCGAACGCCAAGCCCACGAGTGCCGAGATGCCGACCCCGCCGATCAGGGCGAGGCCTGGGTCGAGACCGAGGCCGACGACTCGCTCGTCGTCCGTCGGTCCCGCGAGGACGGTGTAGGCGGTGGCGCCGACGAGGAGGAAGAAGGCGTGTGCCAGGGAAAGCTGGCCCGCCTGTCCGGTGAGGAGGGTCAGGCCGATGGCGCCGACCGCGCCGATCATCATGTACTGCCCGGCTTTGAGCCAGGCGGTGTCGATGTAGAGCGGGAGCGCGGCGAGCAAGACCACGAGCGCGATCCACGCGGCCGCGCGGACCAGCCGGGCCGGGGAACGTCGTTCGCGGGTGACTGGCGGCTCGGTGGGGACGGGTGTCGTGGTTTCCATGACGGTCTCAGACACGGGTGCTCTCCCTTGTGCCGAACAAGCCCGATGGTCGGGCCACCAGCACGACCAGCATCACCAGGAACACGGCGGACTTGGAGAAGTCGAAGGAGATGTACTGGGCGGACAGGGCTTCGGTCAGGCCGACGACCAACCCGCCGACCACCGCGCCCGCGGTCGAGTCCAGTCCGCCGAGGATGGCGGCGGGGAACGCGGCGAGCGCGATCGAGTGGGTGCCGCGGGACAGGCCGGAGCCGGAGAAGTCCTGGGTGGCGATGAACAGGACCGCGACACCGGCGAGCAGGCCCGCGACCAGCCACGCCGTCGCGGTGACTCGGGAGGAGCGGATGCCCATGAGGGCCGCGGCTTCCCGGTTCTCGGCCTGGGCGCGCATCGCCACACCCCAGTCGGAGTAGCGGAACGCGAGGAAGAACGCGGTGACGAGGACCGCGCCGACCCCGATCGCGACCAGGTGCGTGCGGAACAACGTCAGCCCACCGACCTGAATCGGCTGCGCGTCCCACGCCTCACCGAGGAACGGCACGGTGACACCGAGGCGGCGGACGATCTCCTCGGTGATGATCACGTCGAGGCCGATCGTCAGCAACGCCAAGCTGTTCGCGTCGGCCAGCTTCGACCGGGACAGCAACAACCGCTCGACCAGCAGCGCGAGCAGCCCCGCCGACACGATCCCGACCACCGCGGCGCCGACCCAGCCAAGGCTGTCCCGGGTCACGACCACGAGGTAGCCACCGACGAGCACCAGCGAGCCGTGGGCGAAGTTCACCACCTCGGTCGCCTTGAAGATGACCACGAAGCCGAGGGCAAGCAACGCGAACACCGCGCCCTTGCCCACCCCGTTGACCACCAGTTGCAGGAATGTCTCCATCAGGCGTCCTCCGATCCGCTACCCAGGTACGCCTTGACCACTTCGGGATCCGCCTGAACCTCCGACGGCGTACCGTCCGCGATCCGCTTGCCGAAGTCGAGCACCGTCACCCGGTCGGCGATGCCCATGACGAGGTTCATGTCGTGTTCCACCAACAGAATCGAAATCCCCAGCGCGTCGCGGAGGTCCCGGATCGTGGCGGCCATCTCGGCGGTCTCCACGGCGTTCATGCCCGCCGCGGGTTCGTCGAGGAGGAGAAGAGTCGGCTCGACCGCCAACGCCCGCGCCACATCGGTCCGCTTGGCCGCGCCGTAGGACAGAGCCGCGACGGGGGCGTGCAGGACTTTGCCGAGCCCGAGGAACTCACAGATCTCGACGGCGCGCTCGGTGTGCCTGCGCTCTTGCTTGACCGTCCACGGGAGCCGGAGGCCGCAGGAAAGGAAGCCGCCGGTGGTGAGGGCATGCCTGCCGAGCATCACGTTGTCCAGCACGGTGGAGTGCGGGGAGAGCGCGGTGTTCTGGAAGGCGCGGCCGATCCCGAGCTTCGCCAGGCGGTGCGGACGTTGCCCGGTGAGCTCGGTGTCCCCGAAGCGGACGCGGCCGGAGGTGGCCCGGTAGACGCCGCTGATGACATTGAAGCAACTGGACTTGCCCGCACCGTTGGGCCCGATCAGCGCGTGAACGGTGCCGGGGCGGACGGTGAAGGAGACGTCGTCGAGGGCCCGGAGGCCGCCGAAGGCGAGGGTCACGGAGTCGACCTGGAGCTCGACCAGGTCTTCTCGCAGGGTCGGGGCGCTCATGCTTCCCACCTCGACAACCCCCGAACCGCGGCCCGGTGTTCGGCGGCGCCGCGGGCCTCGGCTTCGGCGGTGGCGGCGGACTCGGCGTGGCCGCCCAGGTAGAGGCGTTGCACGTCATCGCTTGCCGACAGGTCCGCCGCGGTGCCCGACAGGGCGGTGCGGCCCGTCTCCAGAACCACGGCGTGGTCTGCGACCCGCAAAGCCATGACCGCGTTCTGCTCGACCAGCACCACCGCCGTCCCCTGCGCGTGGATTTCGCGGATGATCTCCCCGATCCGGTCGACGATCTTCGGCGCCAGCCCCAGCGACGGCTCGTCGAGCAGCAGCAACTTGGGCGCCGACATCAGGGCGCGGCCGATCGCGAGCATCTGCTGCTCACCGCCCGACAGCAGCCCGGCGCGTTGTTCGGCGCGTTCGGCCAGCACCGGGAACAGCTCATGCACCCGGGCCCGGGCGGCGGTCCGTGCCTCGGCCGTGCGGGCGCCGATGCCGCCCGCCCGCAGGTTCTCCTCCACGCTCATCCGCGCGAACACCTGCCTGCCCTCCGGCACCCCCACGACCCCGAGCCGGACGATCTCCGCCGGGTCGAGCCGGTCGATCCGCTTGCCGTCGAACTCGACCTGACCGGCGACGACGGACCCGCGGTGCAGGCGCAGCGTCCCGGAGATCGTTCTGAGCAAAGTGGACTTTCCGGCGCCGTTGCTTCCCAGCACGGCCAGCACACTGTCGGCGCCGACTTGGAGATCGACTCCGTGCAGCGCGGCCACCGAACGGCCGTAGCGCACTTGCAGATTCCGCACGACCAGCACCGGGGCCTCCTCGTCGCGATGTGGTGGCACTCACATCGGCTTGGGTGTTTCGGCAATGTTGCTTCCCGTCTTCGCCCGCCCACACCCCCAGATGGAGAGGTGTACGAATTGGCCACGGCGTGCAATGGTTTCCGTTGTGTCGGCCGAACACCGGGTGAACGCGCAGCGAGCGATGGAGCAGGAATCCGTGCTCGAGGCGCTCCTGCGTGAGCGCGACGGACTGCTCGGGGTGCTCGACCGCGTGGTCGCCCTCCACGGCACCGCCCGGCTCATCCGCGAGACCATCGGCGTCGACGCCGGGTTCATCGCCGACCTCGACAATCCCGACCACGCCGTCATCCGCTGGCTCGCGGGCAACCGCACCGACTCCCTGCAGGACCTGGTCGTTCCGCGAGGCCAGGGCGTCGGCGGCAGCGTGCTCGCGCTGGGCAGGCCCATGCAGGTCAGCGACTATGTCCAGTCCTCGGCGATCACCCACCAGTTCGACGCGCAGGTCAGCGGTGAGGGCCTCTCGGCGATCCTCGCGGTGCCGATCATCGACCCGTTCGCCTCGAAGATCGTCGCGGTCGCCTACGCCGCCATGCGCACCTCGGCCCGCTTCGGCGACGATGCCGTCGGCCGGATGGAGGTGCTCGCCTCGCACGCGGCGCGGGCGCTGCACGTGGCGGGTCAGGTCGAGTCCACACGCGACAGGGCGGTGTCCGCGGAACGGCAGCGGATGCAGGCCAATCTGCACGACTCCGTCGGCGCGATGCTGTTCTCCATCGGCGCCCAGGTGAAGGACCTGCACTCCGCCGTCACCGACAATCCCGGCCTCGCGAACCGGCTGACCCGGCTCGAGCAGGAGGTCTCCGCCGCCTCGATCGCGCTGCGCGAGTCCCTGCTCGCCCTCTCGGAGTCGACCCCGGAACGCGCGCTGCCCGTCGAGTTGGCCGAGCACTGCCGCTCCTTCGAGGCGCGCAGCGGCGTGCCCGCCCGGTTCGTCCAACTCGGCGACCTGCGCCCCCTCGACGCCGAACGCACGTCGCTGCTGGTGTCGGTGGTGCGCGAGGGGCTGCTGAACGTGGAGAAGCACACCCACGCCTACTACGTCGTGGTCAGCCTGAGCGCGACCGATGACGGCGTCCAGGTGGTCGTCGCCGACGACGGCATGCCCGACCCGACCGACGAGCCGGTGATGAGCTGCGGGATGGGCGTGCGCGCCCTGACCGAGCGGGCCGCGCGCCTGGGCGGCCGGGTCAGCCTGGTCCGCGACGAGGACGGCGGCACCACTTTGCGGGCGTGGCTTCCCGGCGTCGAGAAACGCCCACCGGCATGACGATCCGCATCATGGTGGTCGACGACCACCCGGTGGTCCGCGACGGTGTCTCCCTCCTGCTGCGCTCCGATCCCGCCATGCACCTCGTCGGGGCCGCCGAATCCGGTCGGACCGCCATTGAGCGGATCGCGGAGTTGGCGCCGGACCTGGTGCTGCTGGACCTGCGAATGCCCGACATGCTCGCCCCCGAGGTGATCACGGAGCTGCGCAAGGTCCGCCCCAGCGCCCGCATCGTCGTGTTCACCGCGCACAGCGACCACCAGGGCCTGCGGGCGGCGCTGGAGGCCGGCGCCAACGGCTGCCTGCTCAAGGATGTGGCGGGCACCGACCTGGTCTCCGCCCTCCGCCGAGTCCTGCGCGACGAACGGGTCATCGACCCCAGAATCCTGCCCAGCGCCGACGTCCAGTCCGACGCCTTGGCCCGCAGCGGCCTCACCCGCCGCGAATACGAGGTCCTGCGATTGGCCGCGCAAGGCCAGACCAACCCGGAAATCGCGGAGTCGACCGGCCTGACGCGCAACACCGTGAAGACGTACCTGCAGGCCGCGTTGCACAAACTCGGCGCCCGCAACCGGGTCGAGGCCATCAGCAAGGCGAGCGAAGCCGGGCTGTTGTAGGCGAAACCCGCTTGCCACGGCAGGGATCATCGATGCATGTGCAAGAGGAAGTACCCATGAGTGCCCGGCTGCGCGAGCTCGCGCGCCACACCGAAGACATCGTCCACACCGGACACTACCGGTCCCCGCTCGGCCACGAGGTCACCGTCGCGGCCGAGCTCGCGATCGCGCTGGCAGGCACCCGGCTCCACGGCCCGGACCCGGTCCCGTGCCGCACCTGGACAACGACCGGCCCACCCGCATCGAGGTGACCGGCGAAGGCAGCATCCAAGCCGCGCACCGCCTCTCCGCGAAACCGCATCCGGTGGCGGTGCTCAACTTCGCCTCCGCCCGCAACCCCGGCGGCGGCTACCTCAACGGCGCGCAGGCACAGGAGGAAGCACTCTGCCGCGACTCGGCGCTGTATACGACTCTGCTGCGCGCCCCCGACTTCTACGCCCACCACCGCGCGAACCGAGACGCGTTCTACACCGACCGAGTGATCCACTCGCCGAACGTGCCCGTGTTCCGCGACAGCCGCGGCGATCTACTGGAAGTCCCTTTCACAGCGGGCTTCCTGACCTCCGCCGCCCCCAACGCGGGCGTCATCCGACGGGCGACTCCGGAGGAGGCCCACCGCATCCCCACCGCCTTGGCGAGCCGCGCCGAACGCGTCCTGGAAGTGGCCGCCGCCAACGACTACCGCCGCCTGGTGCTCGGAGCGTGGGGCTGCGGTGTGTTCCAGAACGACCCCGCGCTGGTGGCGGGCACGTTCCGCGACCTGCTTATGGGCCGCTTCGCGGGTCACTTCGACGAGATCGTCTTCGCCGTCCTCGACCGCACGGGCACGACCCGCGAAGCGTTCGCCCGGACGTTCGCCTAAGCCAGAGCGGCGTCCAGTTCGATCTTCACCCCGGTCAAGGCAGCCGACACCGGGCACGTCTGCTTCGCCTGCTCGGCGATCTCAAGGAACCGGGACTTCTCCGCGCCAGGCACCTCGGCCCGAACGGTCAGCAGAATCCCGGTGATCCCGAACCCGCCGCCGACCTTCCCGAATCCGACCTTCGCCGACGTCTCCATGCGCGTCGGCGGGATCCCGGCACGGGCCAGCAGGGCTGAGAACTGCATGCAGTAGCAGGACGAGTGGGCCGCGGCGATCAGCTCTTCCGGGCTGGTCTTCCCACCGGGCTCCTCGGTGCGGGCGGGCCAGGACACGCCGAAGGAACCCAGGCCCGAGCTGTCGAGGTTCACCGTGCCCGACCCGCTCGCCAGGTCACCGGTCCACTTCGCGGTCGCCGTGCGGTCGGTCATGTCCGCTCCCTTCGTCGATGCGGTCACCGACCAGCGTTGGACACCGGACCCGCCTTGTCCACTCGACCGGGCGAAAGCGCGAGGAAGGCGGTCGGCAGGGCCAGGACGACCGCGGCGACCAGCATCCAGAACCCGAGGCCGACCCCGGACGAGAATTCCACTGTCGCGCCGACGGGACTGTCCACCGGTTGGAACGCCTCCTCCCAGCTCACCACCTGGGCGGTCACCGTCGCCACAACTCCCGCGAGGAACGCGGTGGCGACCGCGCACGACGCGCCCGCGAGCCGTCTGGCCTCAGCGGTCGCCGGTCGGGAGGCGGCGGCGAAGCCGGTCACCGACGCGACCAGCAGCGCCCCGGCGGCGAGCGAGTGCGGCACCCCGACCATCGGCGCCGCACCCCACTTCGGGCCGCCGTCATGCCGAGCACCTGCCCGGCCGCGCGCAGTTCGCCGCCGAACAGGGGCAGGAAGCTCCCGACCACGGTGATCACGGCGGCCACCAGGCACAGCACGGATCCCAGGTGGGTGGCCCCGCGCCTTGACGCGGGTCGCGGCACCAGTTCGGGCTCGTGACGGTGGTTCGGGCAGTGGTTCGGACGGTGGTCCCAGGCTGGTCATGCCTGGATGGTGCCGGCTGCGGCCATTGCGGGTCGGCCCCTGGATGAACGAAGCTGGACTACACCGAACGCGCTACGCAGGGAGACCGCTCATGGCAGACCGCGGCGCGCTCTGGCAGCAGCGGGCGGCCCTGGAGCGCGAGTGGGCGCAGTGGGTGCCCACCCAGCGGCCCCCGGCCGAGACCTCCCTGCGCGCCGAGGTCGTCCAATCGTGGATGCGCTCGGTGGACACCGTCGACCCGGCCCGCGACAGCGCCCCGACCGCCGACGAGGTGCGCTGGCACGAGTCGCCGCTGCGTGGGCCCATCACGGCGCTGTCCGACGAGCTGAACAGCATCGCCGAGGACGCCGGGTACATCGCCGCGGTCACCGACGAGTCCGGCACGATCCTGTGGACCTGCGGCGGCCGGGTGATGCGGCGCCGAGCCGAGCAGGTCAACTTCGCCCCGGGCGGGCAGTGGGACGAGCCGCACATGGGCACGAACGCCCTGTCCCTGGCGCTGCGCACCGGCAAGCCGCACACCGTCTTCTCCGCCGAACACCTGGTCGCGGCCCTGCACGGCTGGGTCTGCCACTGCGCCCCCATCCACGGCCCGGACGGCAGGCGGCTGGGCGTGCTGGACCTGTCGACCACCTGGGACCGCAAGCACCCGCTGGCCATGTCCACCGTCCGCACCCTGGTCTCGACGATCGAGGCCCGCCTGCCGCTGACCGTCACGTCCGCCGGAACCCAGCTCACCTGCCTGGGCACCGCCGAACTGCTGCGCGACGGCGCGCCGGTGCGGCTGAGCCCGAGGCAGCTGGAAATCCTCACCCTGCTGGCATTGGAGCCGGAAGGCTTCACCCCGGAGCGCCTCCGCGAAGCCATCTACGGCGACCGCCCGATCACCACGACCACCGTCAAGGCCGAGCTGTCGCACCTGCGCCGAGCCCTCAACGGCGGCCTCGCCACCCGCCGCTACGCCCTCACCGTCCCGGTTTTCTGCGACGCCGCGGACGTCCTGCGGGCGATCGAGTCGGGCAACACCGAGGAGGCCGTACGCAAGTACCGCGGCCCGCTGCTGCCGGAGTCCGATGCCCCCGCGATCGTCGACTGGCGCCGGTACATCGACGTCTCGGTCCGCACCGCCGTGCTGGCGAGCAGGCAGCCCGACCACGCGTTGGCCTACGGCAAGCACGCCCCCTACGACGTGGAGATCCACCAGCACGCGTTGCGCCTGCTCCCCCTCGACGACGCCCGCCGTGCGGTCGCCGCGGCTCGGCTGCAGGCGGCCCTCGACTGACCAACCTTTTGCCAACCTTGGCCGGCCACTGTGAGCGCCCTCACCACATGGACGAACCGAGGAGCGCAGCCATGGTCTACGCGCAGCCAGGCACCGAAGGCAGCATCGTCACCTTCGCCGCCCGCTACGACAACTTCATCGGCGGCAAGTGGGTGCCGCCCGTCGACGGCCGCTACTTCGACAACCCGTCCCCGGTGGACGGCAAGGTCTTCTGCCAGGTGGCACGATCCTCCGCCGCCGACATCGAGTTCGCGCTCGACGCCGCCCACGCCGCCGCCCCGGCGTGGGGGCGGACCGCCGCGGGCGAGCGCGCCAACATCCTGAACCGGATCGCCGACGAGATCGAGGAGAACCTCGAGATGCTCGCCGTCGCGGAAACCTGGGAGAACGGCAAACCGGTCCGGGAAACGCTCGCCGCGGACCTGCCGCTGGCCGTGGATCACTTCCGGTACTTCGCAGGCGCGATCCGGGCGCAGGAGGGCAGCCTCGCCGAGGTCGACGACGACATGGTCGCCTACCACTTCCACGAGCCGCTCGGCGTGGTCGCGCAGATCATCCCGTGGAACTTCCCGATCCTGATGGCCACCTGGAAGCTCGCGCCCGCCCTGGCCGCGGGCAACTGCGTGGTGCTCAAGCCCGCCGAGCAGACCCCGGTGTCGATCCTCAAGGTGATCGAGCTGATCGCCGACCTGCTCCCGCCGGGCGTGGTCAACGTGGTCAACGGGTTCGGTGTCGAGGCGGGCAAGCCGCTCGCGTCGAGTCCGCGGGTCGCGAAGGTCGCGTTCACCGGCGAGACCACCACGGGTCGGCTGATCATGCAGTACGCGAGCGAGAACATCATCCCGGTGACGCTGGAACTGGGCGGCAAGAGCCCGAACATCTTCCTTCCTGACGTGATGGCCGCCGACGACGCGTTCCTGGACAAGGCGATCGAGGGGTTCGTCATGTTCGCCCTCAACCAGGGCGAGGTCTGCACCTGCCCGTCGCGCGCGCTGATCGCGTCGTCCATCTACGACGAGTTCATGGCCCGCTGTCTGGAGCGCACCAAGGCGATCGTGTCCGGCGACCCGCTCGACCCGGCCACCATGATCGGCGCGCAGGCAAGCAACGACCAGTACGAGAAGATCCTGTCCTACATCGACATCGGCAAGCGCGAAGGCGCCGAGGTCCTCACCGGCGGGACACCGCGTGACGTCCCCGGCCGCGAGGGCGGCTACTACATCGAGCCGACGATCTTCAAGGGCACCAACGACATGCGGATCTTCCAGGAGGAGATCTTCGGGCCCGTCGTGTCGGTGACGACGTTCGACTCCACCGACGAGGCGCTGAAACTGGCCAACGACACGCTTTACGGCTTGGGCGCGGGTGTGTGGAGCCGCGACGGCAACGCCGCGTACCGGTTCGGCCGCGAGATCAAGGCCGGTCGCGTGTGGACGAACTGCTACCACGCCTACCCGGCGCACGCCGCGTTCGGCGGGTACAAGAAGTCCGGCATCGGCCGCGAGAACCACAAGATGATGCTGGAGCACTACCAGCAGACCAAGAACCTGCTGGTCAGCTACTCGCCGAACAAGCTCGGGTTCTTCTGATGCGAGTCGGGATCACCCTCGCGGCCGAGGCCGTGCTGCGGGGGTTGATCGACCAACACGGGCCGGTGATGTTCCACCAGTCCGGCGGCTGCTGCGACGGCAGCTCCCCGATGTGTTACCCGCGCGGCGAATTCCGCGTGGGCGCCGCCGATGTGCTGCTCGGCGAGATCGCGGGGGACACGCCGTTCTGGATGAGTGCCGACCAGTACGAATACTGGCGGCACACGCATCTGACGGTGGACGTGGTCAGCGGGCGCGGCGGCGGGTTCTCGCTGGAGGCGCCCGAGGGAGTGCGCTTCCTGATCCGCTCCCGCCTGCTGACCGACGCCGAGGCCGCAAGTCCTCCGGCAGCAAGGGGTCCGGGCACCAATTAGATCCACAACGTTCACTCGATAGTGTAATTTTTTGTGAGAATCTTTCCTAGACCGTCGGGGAAAGGAACTTACAATGCAGACCAAGCACCGGACCCGCTGTAACCTCTTAGCCCTAGTGACGGCCACTGTGGCCGTCACCGTCGGGCTGCAGGCGCCCACCGTCTCCGCCGCCACACCGCTCACCGTCTCGCAGGCCATCAGCCTGCAGAACGGGTCCACGGCCACCGTGCGCGGCTACGTGGTCGGGCAGCCGACCGCGACGACCACCGTCGTGCGCTCGAACTTCCCGTCCGACTACGCGATGGCGCTGGCCGACACTGCGAGCGAGACCGGCACCTCGCGGATGATCTACGTGCAGATCACCTCGGGATTCCGATCCGCCTACGGGCTCAGGACAAATCCGAGCCTGATGGGCAGGCAGCTCGACGTCACGGGCACGCTGAGCGCGTACTTCTCGCACCCTGGCCTGATCTCGACGACCGCGTTCGCGCCGTCCGGCAGCACGCCGACCACCACCACCACCACCACGACGCCGACGACGGCGCCGACGACCGGCACGCCGGGCGACTACGACGACACGTACTACAAGACCGCGATCGGCAAGACCGGTCCCGCGCTGAAGACCGAGCTGAACCGGATCATCAGCACCCAGACCAAGCTGACCTACGACCAGGTGTGGAACGCGCTCAAGGCGACCGACCAGGACCCGGCGAACAGCGCCAACGTCATCCTGCTCTACAGCGGCCGCTCGCAGAGCAAGACGACCAACGGCGGCGACCCGGACGACTGGAACCGTGAGCACGTCTGGGCCAAGTCGCACGGCGACTTCGGCACCGCGACCGGACCGGGCACCGACATCCACCACCTGCGCCCGGAGGATGTGTCGGTCAACTCCAACCGCGGCAACAAGGACTTCGACATGGGCGGCTCCCCCGCCGCCGAGGCGCCGGGCAGCTACACCGACGCCGACTCGTGGGAGCCGCGCAACGCGGTCAAGGGCGACGTCGCGCGGATGATCTTCTACATGGCGGTGCGCTACGCGGGCACCGACGGTTTCGCGGACCTGGAGCTCAACGACAGCGTCAACAACGGCACCGCGCCTTACCACGGCAAGGTGTCGATGCTGAAGCAGTGGAACACCCAGGACCCGCCGGATGCCTTCGAGAAGCGCCGCAACCAGGTTATTTACGACCAGTTCCAGCGCAACCGCAACCCGTTCATCGACCACCCCGAATGGGTCAACGCGATCTGGAATTGATGGGAGCCGGTTGGGGCACCCGAGTGGCGTCCCAACAGGACGCTTGGCAGGCTTGTTGATCTACGCCGGACTGCGGCGAGTTGACCTGACTCACCCGCAGGAGGCGGCTCGATGAGGAAGTCCAGGACCAGTCGATTCAGGCGCAGCGCGGCGGCGGTGGCGGCCGCGCTGCTTCTCTTCCCGCTCAACGCTCCCACGGCCTCCGCGGCGGTGGGCGATCTGGCGTGCACGGGCAACTTCCAGTTCAATTTCACGCCACCGCTGACGTCGAGCACCACGACAGCCGACGCGGAGGTGTCGGGCGGCCTCGTGGATTGCTTCTCCCTCAACGGTTCCTACACCCGGCTGAAGTCGGGCTACCGAACCGGCGTCGGCACCGTCAGCCGACCACTCGGCACGGCGCCGTGCGCGCCGATCATGACGATCACCGAGGGCGCGGTGCTGTACTGGAACACCGGTGAGCGCAGCAAATTCGACATCACGGTGAACACGGATCCGACCTCGGGCGACCTGGCCATCAGCGCGTATTTCACCCAGGGTCCGCTCGCCGGGGACACGGCCAACGCCTACCCGATCGTCCTGCACCCCAACGCCGACTGCGCGACCAACGGCCTCTCCTCGCTCACCTCGGATCTCCTCGAAGTGTTCTGGGAGTAGCCCTTACGCCGAGGTCATGAACTGAGCGCAGTGCTCGCCGATCATCATGGCAGGCGCGTTGGTGTTGCCACCGACGATGCTCGGCATGATCGACGCGTCGGCGACCCGCAGCCCCTCGACGCCGCGGACCTGGAGCCGCTCGTCCACGACGGCCTCGTCGTCGGTCCCCATCCGGCACGTGCCGACGGGGTGGTAGAGCAGGTCGACCTTCGCGCGGATCGCCTCGATCAGCTCGTCGTCGCTGCTCGCCCCGGCCCCCGGGTAGAGCTCGCGCCGGGTCACGGAC
>NZ_JBOHGC010000524.1:0-35547 GCF_050699995.1 Actinokineospora sp.
GCCGGGACCGGGTCATCATCGGGTGCCGCGGCTTGCCGGACGGTCCGTACGTTCTCGTCCGGGAGTTGGTCAGCGAACTGGTGGGCGGTGATCCGGGGCCCGCCTTGGCCGCCGTCGAGGCGGACGACCTGCACCGGGTGTGCGCGGCGCTGCGAGAGCTGCTCGGCGCGCGGCTGCTGGTCGTCGAGGACGTGGAGTGCGCCGACCACCGTTCCCGGCAGGTGCTGCGGTACCTGGTGACGCGGCCGGCGGAACACGCGGCGCTGCTGCTCACCTGGACGCCCGGCGCCGAGCCGCCGCTGGGCACCCGGCTCGGGTCGGCCGCGGCCGCGGGCGTGCACCACTTCGAGGTCGGGCCGCTCAGCTCGGCCGAGGTGACCGCGCTCGCGGGCGGGTCTCGTGCCGACGAGGTGCGTGAGCTGGCCGCCGGGGTGCCGGCGCTGGTGCGCGCGCTGGTTGACCATCTGTCCTCTGAGGACGGATCTGCACGGGAGGTGTTGGCCCGCAAAGGGATTCCCCGAGCGGTCGCCGAGATCGTCGAGGAGCGGCTGACCGGCATGACCAAGGAAGGACGCCGGGTGATCGCCGCCGCCGCTCTGTCGCGGGGTCCGGTGTCGGTCCCGCTGCTCGGCGCGGTCTGCGGACTCGGGGCGCCGGAGATGGAGACGGTGTTGGCCGCCGCCGTGACCGCCGGCGTCCTGGCGTCGGCGGATGGCCGTTCGTTCGCCTTCCACCCGCCGATCATCGGGATCGCCGTGGGGCACGGCCTGCACCCGGTCGAGCGCAGGCGCGGACACTCGGCGTACCTCGCGGCGCTGCGACAGCATGATGCGGACGCGCTGCCGGACCTGGTGTTCCACAGCAGGTCCGCGGGCGACCTGGTCACCGCCGCCCGCTACGCCGAACGCGCGGCGCAGAACACGGACACCACCGAAGCGGTCCGGCTGTTGCAGGAGTTGCTGGCCGAGCCGGACCTGCCCAGACCCGAGCGGGGCGCGCTCGCGGTCCGGTTGGGACGGTTGGCGTTGAGCAGCCTCACCTACGACGAAACGATCGCACTGCTGCGCCGAATCCTGGACGACGGCAGGCTCCCCGCCGGGCTGCGCGGCGAGCTGCGCCTGGATTTGGGGCTGCTGCTGGGAAACCAGGCGGGTGACGGCGACACCGGGCGGGCTCAGCTGAAGGTGGCGGTCACCGAGCTGGGCCGCCGACCGGCGCTGGCGGCCCGCGCGATGTCGGCCCTTGCCGTCCCGTACTGGGGCAACTGCCCGCTGGAGGAGCACCTGCGGTGGCTCGCCGAGGTCGAGCGGACCGTGCCCGACCGCGGCGATCCGGTGCTGCTCCTCGCGACCGCGGTCAACCGGGCGAGCACGCTGGCCCAGATCGGTGACCCACGCTCGTGGGACGCCATCGCCGGACTCCCCGAGGACGGCGCGACGGCGGGCGAGCGCTGGGAGCTGCTGCGCGGCTGCGCCAACTTCTCCGACGCCGCGATCGCCCTGGGGCACCACGCGGCCGCCGCGGACTTCCTCGCCAGGGCGGCGGAGCTGGCGGGCCGCAGCGGGCCGTCGTACCCCTGGCAGATGGCCACGTCGAACCGGCTGCGGCTCGACCACGTCACCGGCCGCTGGGACGGCCTGGCCGAGCGCGCCCAGGCCTATCTGAAGTCCGCCACGCACACCACTTTCGTCGCCGTCGACGCGTCCCTTGTGCTGGCGCAGCTGGCGTTGGCCCGCGGCGAGTGGGACGAGGCGGAGGACTACCTTGGGGCGCACGGGCTCCGCTCGATGAACGGGTGGTACGGGCCGGTGGTGATGTGCGCCGCCGCCACGCGGATCCGGCTGGCGCTGGTCCGCGGCCGAACCGAGGAGGCTGTCGGCGAACTGGCGGCGGCCGTGGAGATCCTTCGGATCAAAAGGGTCTGGACCTGGGCGACGGAACTCGTGGACGCGGGGGTGGAAGCTCTCCTGCATACCGGTGATCTGCCCCGGGCCCAACGGTTGCACGACGAGTTCGCGGCGGACGTCTGCGGCCGCGACTGCCCGTTCGCGCACGCGATGGTGCCGTTCGGGCGGGCGGCCATCGCCGCGGCGCGGGACCGGTCGGACGAGGCGGCAACGCTGTACGACGAGTCCGCCGCGCTGCTCGCCGCACTCCCCCGGCCCTACGAACAGGCCCGCGCCCTGGAGGCCGCCGGGCGGTGCCTGCCGCCGGGATCCGGGAAGCCCGCGGAGGCGAGCAAGCTGTTCACCGCACTCGGCGCGACGTGGGACCTGGCCCGCTGCGACCACCTCGTCCGCGAGCACGGCGGGACGACCGGCGCCCGCCCCGGCCGCCGGGGATACGGCACGGAACTGTCGCCGCGCGAACGGCAGGTGGCACGCCTCCTGGCCCTCGGCCGCACGAACCGGGAGATCGCCGAGGTCCTCTTCCTCTCGCCGCGCACGGTCGAACGGCATGCCGCCCGAGTCCTGCACAAGCTCGGCGCGACCGACCGCGACGAGTTGCGGGCCGAGGACCACTGAGCGAACGCGTACCCCTACGCGTTATTTCCGGCGTTGTTCCCCGCGGTCTTCTCCTCGGACAGTTGCCGCACCGCAACTCGTTGCGGCCCTGCGAAAACCCTGCGAGAGGAACAACCGTGCGCACAATCACCACAGCGCTGCTCACCGGAGTCGGGGTGTTGGCGCTGTCATCAGCGGCCCTCACCGGCGTCTCCGCGGCGGCGCCCGCCGAGTCCGGGTACGTCGTCGTCCTGCGCGGCACCCAGGACGCGGCCGCGTTCGCCACCGGGCACGTCGACCGGCACGGCGGCAGCGTCGGGCACATCTACCAGCACGCGCTGCGAGGATTCTCGGCCACCCTGACCGCTCAGGGCGCCGACGCGCTGCGGCGCGACCCGAGGGTCAGCTCGGTCGAGCCCGACCGTGTCATGCACACGACCGACACCGTCCCCACCGGCATCGACCGCGCCTACGCCACCGCGAACCCGAACCTGAAGATCAACGGCAGCAACGACTACAGCGTCGACGTCGACGTCGCGGTGATCGACACCGGGGTGGCCCAGCACCCCGACCTGACCGTCGTGGCCCGCGCGAACTGCGTCAACACCACCACCTGCACCAACAATTCCGGCGTCGACGACCACGGCCACGGCACCCACGTGGCGGGCACGATCGGCGCCCGCGACGACGGCGCCGGTGTCGTCGGCATGGCGCCCGGCGCCCGCATCTGGTCGGCGAAGGTCCTGAACTCGGGCGGAAGCGGCAACCTGTCCGGGGTCACCGCCGGGGTCGACTGGGTCGCCGCCAACGCCGCCGAGATCGAGGTGGCGAACATGAGCCTCGGCTGCGACGGCTGCACCGACGCCGCGCTCAGCCAGGCCATCACCAACGCGGTCGCCAAGGGCGTGGTGTTCGTCGTTGCCGCGGGCAACAACGACAAGGACGCCCGGACGTTCTTCCCGGCCAACCACCCCGACGTCGTCACCGTGTCCGCGCTCGCCGACTTCAACGGCAAGCCCGGCGGCGGGGCGGGGTCGACCTGCCGCGCCGACCAGGACGACACCCTGGCCGACTTCAGCAACTGGGGCCCCGTGGTGGAGATCGCCGCGCCGGGCACTTGTGTCAACTCGACGTACCTCGACGGCGGGTACAAGGTGCTGAGCGGCACCTCCATGGCCGCGCCGCACGTCGCGGGCGCCGCGGGGCTGCTGACCGCGAACGGCAGCCGCGCCACCGGCCGCGACGGCGTACTCGCCGTGCGGCAGCGGCTGATCGACACCGCCAACACCGACTGGACCGACGACTCCGGCGACAACGTCAAGGAGCCGCTGCTCGACGTCCGGTCCACTCAGGACTACCCGGCGGGGGCCGCGGACCCCGGCCGTCCCACCGCGTCGTTCACCAGCGCCTGCTCCACGTCGAACACCACCTGCTCGTTCGACGCGCCGGGCTCGACCGATACCGACGGCACCATCACCGGCTACGCCTGGGACTTCGGCGACGGCGCCACCGCGACCGGCAGGACCGCGAGCCACACCTACCCGAAGGCGGGCTACTTCAGCGTCCGGCTGACCGTGACCGACAACGCGGGCAAGACCAACATCACCCGCCGCATGGTCAAGGCGGGCGACCTGCCGCCGACGGCCGCGTTCACCGCCCGCTGCCAGCGCGAGGTCTGCTCCTTCGATGGCAGCGCGTCGACCGACGGGGAGGGCGCGGTCAGCGGCTTCGCGTGGGCCTTCGGTGACGGCACGACCGGAACCGGGAAGGCCGTGTCCCACAGCTACCCGAACGTCAGCAAGGTCTACCAGGTGCGCCTGACCGTGAGCGACAGCCGCAACCAGACCGGCAGCACGACCCGCTCGGTCCGCTGCTCGCAGCACATCACCGTCCCGCTCTGCTTCGCCGTCTGACGCTCGCCTCGGTGGCGCTGTGATCCGTCACGGCGCCACCGGGGCAGACAGACCGATCAGGAATCGAGAAGCGCCCACCCCCGAGTCGCTTCTAGCGTTGGCGCCATGACCTCCATCGACTACATCACCCTCGAGGTGGCCGACCCCACGGCCGCCAAGCACTTCTACACCACCGCCTTCGGCCTGGACGACCAGATTCGCCTGCGGCATTCCGACGCGCCGACGAGCGGCTTCCGTGGTTTCACGATGTCGATCACCGTGTCGCAGCCCGCCACCGTCAAGTCCCTCATCGACGCCGCCGTCGACGCGGGCGCCACGACGCTGAAGCCGGTCGCCAAGTCGTTCTGGGGCTACGGCGGCGTCGTCCAGGCGCACGACGGGACGATCTGGAAGGTCGCGACGTCGGCCAAGAAGGACACCGGCCCGGACACCGGCCGGATCGACGAACTGGTGCTCCTGCTTGGAGCTTCGGATGTGGCCGCCAGCAAGCGGTTCTACGTCGACCATGGCCTCGCGGTGGCGAAGAGCTTCGGCCGGAAGTACGTCGAGTTCGCCACCCCGTCGAGCCCGGTCAAGCTGGCCCTCTACGGCCGCCGCGCCCTCGCCAAGGACGCGGGCGTCTCCCCCGACGGCACGGGATCGCACCGGCTGGCCCTGGGCACCGACGCCGCCCCCTTCACCGACCCCGACGGCTTCACCTGGGAGACGCGGCGCGCCGCTCAGGTGTGAGCGGTCATCGGTGCCAGGCCGAGGTCGGCCATCGCCGCCTCGCCCGTGGTGAGCACCAGCGTCCGCGCCCACTGGTAGCGGCAGCCAACGGCTTCGAACAGCCGCGATCCGATCTCCGCGTTGCTGAGGTGCTCCCCCAGCAGGGACAGCACTTCGGCCTCCCTGGTCGATATTCCCGCCTGCGCCACCACGGACCCATCCTGCCGCATCCCGTGTGGACTCCGTGGTGCTCTCGGTGGTCGCCACGGATGTGGGCGCGACGTTTCCGGGAGAGGCTTATGCCGTGGTCATCACCGGCCACAACCGATCCGATCCAAGGAGTGACCATGTCGGTCAAGACCGTCCTGCACCCCGTCTCCGACCTGGCCGCGGCGAAGGCCGTCTACACCGCCCTGCTCGGCACGGAACCGCAGGTCGACGAGTCGTACTACGTCGGCTTCGAGGCCGACGGCCAGCACATCGGCCTCGTGCCGGGCGGTGGACCGCAGGGCATGACCGCACCGGTGGCCTACTGGCACGTGCCCGACATCGAGGCGAAGCTGGCCGAGGTGACCGCCGCGGGAGCAACCGCGCAGGACCCGGTGCGCGACGTCGGCGGCGGCCGCCTCGTCGCCACCTTCACCGACCCCGACGGCCTGCTCCAGGACCGCTGAGCACTGCCCGCCGACCAAGAGAGGAAACCCACGATGACCGCCACGAAGAAGTCCACCAAGACCGTCGGGTTCAGCGACGAGGAACTCGCCGCGATGAAGGAGCACGGCCAGGAACTGAAGAAGGCCGCGCGCCGCGGGGCCAAGGCCGACCTGGAACCGGACGTGCTCGCGAAGATCGCCGAGATGGCGGGACCGGATCGCTCGATGGCCGAGCGGATCCACGCCATCATCCGGGCAGCCGCGCCCGACCTCGCACCGAGGCTCTGGTACGGGATGCCCGCGTACGCCAAGGACGGCAAGGTCGTCTGCTTCTTCCAGAGCGCGGAGAAGTTCAAGGCGAGGTACGCGACACTCGGCTTCAGCGACCAGGCGGCGCTCGACGACGGCACCATGTGGCCGACCTCCTTCGCGCTGACGAAGTTGACCCCGGCCGATGAGAAGCGGATCGCCGCGCTCGTCAAGCAAGCGGCGGGCTGAGGCCGTCATGACAGCCCCGCCTCGACCACGACCAGCCCGACGGCGCGGAACCTGCGGGCGAGCGGGCGGGTGCGGCTCACCATCGGCCCGACCCGCGACGTGGTGCTCATCGAGGGATCCGCGGCGGTCGCCGACGGGATCACGGCCGAAGTCGCCGACGAGTTCGCCGCGAAGACCCCGGGACCTGATGGTCGCAGGTGCGTTAGACCCCGGATACGGTGCTATCCAACGCTCAGACCTGCCGGAGGGTGTAGGAGAGCACGACGATGCCGTTGGCCAGCGTTGTCGTGTCGGCGTGGTCGAACAGTGCCTGCGAACCCTGCCGGAACAGCAGGTCCCGAGGCTGGGCGTCGCCGACGATCAGTGGGTGGACCCACAGGCGCAGCTCGTCGATCAGGCCGTTGTCCAGCAACGCCTGGGAGACCTGGCCGAATCCGTACTGCACGATGTTTTCGCCTGGCTGCTCTTTGAGCTTGGCGACCTCAGTGGCCACATCACCGTCGAGCACGGTGGTGTTCGCCCACTTCGGATCGGTCAGCGTGGTGGAGAAGACGTACTTCTTGATGCTGTTCATCCGGTCGGACAAGGGATCCCCGGACTTGGTCATCCACACCGGCGCGAAGCCGTCATAGGTGCGCCTGCCCATGAGCACCGCGTCGCAGGAGAGCAGCAAGTCGGTTTGGATCTTGCCGCCGGTGCCGTCGTCCTTGCCGGAGGAGGGCGGCCAGTGGTGAGGGTTCTCGATGACGCCGTCGAGCGAGATGTATGTCGAGTTGATGAGCTTGCGCACGGTCCGCGCCTTTCGGTTGAACGGTTCTTCGGGAGGTGAGCCCGGCACCCATTGTGTCGCCGAATCGGTCGGTCACCCAGAGCCAATCGCGCCGCCGGATTCAGGACCGATTCCGGGACGTGGCGAGCTCGCCCACCGCGGACGCGAGTGCGCGAACCCCGTCCGCGATCTGGGTTTCGGTGAGGTGGGCGTAGCCGAGGACGAGCCCCGGGCGCCCCTCGGTAAGGCGATAAGGAGCCACTCCGACGACCTGCACACCGTGATTCGCCGCGGCGGTGACCACGGCCTGCTCGGGCAGGTCGTCCGGGAGCCAGACGACCAGGTGCAGGCCGGCCGCGATGCCGACGGGTTCGAAACCGGGCAGGTGCCGCTCCAGTTCGGCGAGCAGGGCATCGCGCCTGCGCCGGTAGACCGGGCGCATACGCCGAAGCTGCCGGTCGAACTCGCCACGCTGCAGGAAATCTGCGAAGGCGAGCTGGTCGATCACCGGCGAGCCCCGGTCGGCCAGTTTCCTGGCCAGGGCGACCTCGTCGGTCAGGTGCGGCGGCAACACCAGCCAGCCCAGCCGCAGCCCGGGCGCGAGCGTCTTGCTCAGCGAGCCCGCGTGCGCCACGACATCGGGAGCCAGACCCTGCATCGCGCCGATGGGCGCCCGGTCGTACCGGTACTCCGCGTCGTAGTCGTCCTCCAAGATCAGCGCGCCGCGGCGGCGCGCCCACCCGACCGCCGCGGCCCGTGACTCCGCGGGCAGCACCCCGCCCAGCGGCCACTGGTGCGAGGGCGTGAGCACGACAAGATCGGCGTCGGCGCGCTCCAACGCGTCGACCCGGACGCCATCGTCGGCGACCGGCAGGCCGGTGACCGCGAGCCCGTGTCTCCGCGCCAGCTGGCGGATGTCGTCCTTCACCGAAGGATCCTCGACGGCCACACAGCGGGCGCCACGGTGGGCCAGCACGCTGAGCACGAGCGCGACGGCCTGACCGTAACCGCTGGTGATGACCACCTGGGAAGGGTCGGCCGACATGCCGCGGGCCCGGTTGAGGTAGTCGGCGAGGGCCGCACGCAGCTCCGGCTGCCCATACTCGTCGATGTCGTTGAGCCGGTCGTGCGGCGCCTGGGTCAGCACTCGCTTCAGCGAACGCAGCCACGCCGCCCGCGGAAAGCCGGCCACGTCGGCACGGCCGCAGCCGAAGTCGACGCGGAGTCCGGGCGCCGGTGCCCTGACCGCCGGTGGCGACGCGGGCCCTGGGCCCGCCGCCACCCGGGTGTAGGAGCCCGAGCCGCTGACCAGATACCCCTCGGCGACAAGCTGCTCGTACGCCTCGACCACAACCCCGCGGGACACCCCAAGCTCCGCCGCGAGCCGCCGCGACGGCGGAACGGCGGTGCCGACCCGAAGCCGCCCCGCCCGGATCCCCGTGCGCAGCGCGGACCCGATCTGCCGGTGCAAGGGGACAGAGCTGGTCCGGTCGAGCTCCACGAGCAGGTCGTGGACGAGCCCGGAGTTCGTTCTGGGCAAGCTCACCGCCGCAGGCTAGCGCCCACCGGCCCACCTCGCCGCGAATTCGCCGAGCTGCGCGGCACCCGGCTACCTCAGCAGCCTCGCGACATAGGGTCAGCGGGGCCCAGACGACGGTGTCGAAAGGTGGGCGTCGAGGAACGCGCGTAGTGGCGCCACGTGCCGGACCGGATCACGCCACTGGGCGAGAAGGTCTTCGAGCAGGTGCTGCTCGGCGATCTGCGCGCCGTGCCGCCAGACCCGCACGACCGGGTGCAGGAACGCGCTCTCGTGTGCTCGGTCGGGGGTTGGGTGCCGTTTGATGGCGAACACGTCGCCGTAGTCGTGCCTGCCCCAGCGCAGGGTCACGGTGAGGCAGAGGGAACCGCCGCCGAATCGTTCGACCGCATAGTCCTCCGGCAGATCGGCGTAGTGCCGGAAGTGTCCGGCCGCCTCATCGAGGACGTAGACGTCACAGAGGTATTCGAACTGGGTCCACAGCGCCGAACTGTGGTTCACCCGCGCCAGAATCGCGGTCGTCACTTCGTCGGCGTCGACCGGCAGGATCCGTTCGTCCAGCGGGATCTCTTGGTAGCGCTCGACAAGGAGCGCCGCGAGGGTCCGCAGGTTGTAGCGGAATCCGTCGATGAACGCCGACGACGCGCGCTTGAAATCGCGTGCCTGCATCAGGGTGCCCGCGAAGTAGAGGCCGTCGACGTTCACCGACTGGAAGTCCGGGCGGATCGCCGGGATTCGCCCGTTCGGGACGAGTTCCGGCAGGCACGAGTCGCCGAAGGGGCCCGTGTCCATGGTGAAACCGGTGCAGCGCACCACTTTGTCGTACTCCAGCAGCGCCTGTTCGCCTTCCGCGAGGGTGTAGCTGATCCCCACTTGGTACGTATCGCCTGCACGTCGGATCTGGTCGACGCGGCACTCCAGCACGCCGTGCAGGGTCTTGAACCAGTAGCTGTCGAGGAACGCCCCATACTGGCCGCGCACATGTCCGGGGTGTTTGCTCGTCCAGGCGAGCCGGACCGGGTTCGGGCTGGCCAGGTGGACGACGGCGGCGTGGTCGAGCATCGCGTGGGCCGTCTCGAACGCCGCGTTGCCCTTGCCGATGATCAGCACGCGCTGGTCTGCGAAGTCCGCGCCGCTGGTGGACACGTCTTCGTACCCGACGGCCAGCTCGATCCCCGGAATGTCCGGGATGTAGGGGTGACCCCACCCGGTCGCCATGATCACGCACTCGGCGTGGAACACCTGATCCGCCGTGAACACGACGAAGATCCCGTCGGACTTCTCGGTCCGCCGCACGCCACTGGAGAACCGGACGTTCAGCCCGTGCCGCCGCTGGAAGTCGGCCAGGTAGCACAGCAGATCGTCGGTGTGCGGGAAGTACTCCCGCGAGTAGCGGGGGAACAGCAGGTCGGGATCGTCGTTGAGCAGCGAGTTCCAGTCCCACCGCAGCGCGATCTCCGGATCCTTCTGGCCTGTGTGCACCTTGTTCAGCGAGATCAGCCTGCGGTGGCGCGGGTAGCGGGTGAAGAACGACCCTGGAATCGCCTCTCGTTCCAGGGTCACGTAGTCCGCACCCGCCTGCTGCAGGAAGTAGCTCAGCTGCAGCCCACCCGGACCCGCGCCGACGATCAGGTAGCGGTGGACATGGTCGTCCGACGCGGGTCCGGTCATCGAGGAACTCCCTTGCCCAGGCGTGCGGTTCGGGGTCGACCGTATCGAGTGATCGTCGGGCGGCCTACCGCCGTCAGGCCGGAGTGCGCAGCGACGCGATGGCCGCGGCGATTCCCTCCGGGACCGCGATGAGAACGCGCACGTTGTCGGCCGCCATCGCGTCACCGCCCGCGACGAGATCTCGGACGTAGTCCGACAGGCGCACGGTCTGTCCCGCGGTAACCATCTCGTCATACGAGCCCCCGAGAGCGCAAAAGGATTCAACCGTCCCGCGGCGGCCTTGAAACCGACACGCACGACGGGAGCGTCATGGTCGACTTGACGTGGGGGCGAGCAGGCACCGGGCACCTACAGGGTGCGTCCTCCGTCGAGAGCAGCGTCGAGGCGGGCCGCGATGGCCCGTCCGATCTCGGCCAGGGGGCGCAACTGGGTCATCGCGCCGTGCGCGCAGTCGATCGGCAGTTCCTCCACGTGTCCGGCGACGTAGGGCCGCCATGCTTCAGCGGGTGCGGGCAACCCCGGCATCCGGTCGACGGTCGCGGCGAAGAACAGCACGTTCCCGTCGAAGCGGCTCGGGGTGAAGCGAGCACTGGCTTCGACCGTTCCCGCGAACACCTCGGCCACAGCGGCGATCCCGGACTCCCCCAGTGAGGCCAGGGGGCTGCCCGCCGCCCGCAGGGTGTCCACCGCTTCGGTGGCGGTCAGCTCACCGTCCACGGGGAAGCCGAGTGAGTCGAGCACGTCACTCAGTGCCGCGGGGGCGTCCGGATGGTTCGCGCCGCGGGCGCTCGCCGGGTAGGAGTCCATCAGCCCGAGGAAGGCCACCTCCTCACCCTCGGACCGCAGCAGGGTCGCCATCTCGTGCGCCACCAGACCGCCGAACGACCACCCGAGCAGGTGGTACGGGCCGGTCGGCCGCACCGCCCGGATCGCCGCGACGTAGTCCCGAGCCAACTCGGCCACGTCCACCCGCGCGCCCGGCTCGGTCAGGCCGCGGGCCTGCAGGCCGTACACCGGCCGCCGGGGATCGAGGTGGCGCAGCAGCCCCGAGTACACCCAGCTGATGCCCGCGGCGGGGTGCACGCAGAACAGCGGCGGCAGGTCCCCGTCCGCGCGCAGCGGCAGGAGCAGGTCCAGCGCGTCCCCGCCGGTCGGGGCGCGCTCGTCGATCCGGGCGGCGAGTCCGGCGACCGTGGGAGTCTCGAACAGCGCGCGCAGGCCGAGTCGGACGCCCAGGGTCGCGTGGACGCGGCTGATCACCCTGGTGGTGAGCAGGGAATGGCCGCCGAGGTCGAAGAAGCCGTCGTCCGCCCCGACTTCCGCCACGCCGAGCACCTCGGCGAAGATCGAGCACAAGGCCCGCTCAGTCGCGGTGCGCGGCGCGCGGCCGGTCACGGGGGGCGCGTCCGGCGCGGGCAGCGCCGCGCGGTCGACCTTTCCGTTGGGGGTCAAGGGAATCTCGTCCACGGCGACGAACGCCGACGGCACCATCGCCTCGGGCAGGGCGGCGGCCACGTGGGCCGCCAAGCCGGTCGCGTCGACGCCGTCGCCCGCGGGGACGACGTAGGCGACGATCCGCTGGTCGCCGGGCCGGTCCTCCCGCACGATCACCGCGGCGCGGCGAACGTCAGGGTGTCCGGCGAGCCGTGACTCGATCTCGCCGAGTTCGATCCGGAAGCCGCGGACCTTCACCTGGTGGTCGGCGCGGCCGACGAACACCATCGTCCCGTCCGCGCGCCTGCGGACCAGGTCGCCGGTGCGGTAGAGGCGGGCGCCGGGCACGAAAGGATTGGCCACGAACCGTTCCGCGGTCAGCGCGGGCCGGTTCAGGTAGCCGCGGGCCAGCCCGGCGCCGCCGATGTACAGCTCGCCGACGACCAGGTCGGGCACCGGCGCCAGCCCGGCGTCGAGCACATAGAGCTGGACGTGGTCGAACGGTGTGCCGATGGGCACAGGTCCGTCCGGCAGTGGGTCGCCCGGCGCGATCCGGTGCTCCATGCAACTCACCGTTATCTCGGTCGGCCCGTAGGAATTGATCACGGTCACGCCTGGGTGCGCCGCGCGCCACGGTTCGAGTTGGGCGGCGTTCAGTGCCTCGCCCGCGACGATCAGCGTGCCGCTCGGGGAGAACTCCGCCGGCAGTTCGGACAGCAGCGGCAGGTGGCTGGGCGTGCACTTGAGCACCGACGCGGGGGCACGCCGCAGCGCGGCGACCGTGTCGGCGTCGGTGTCGTCCAGCGCGGCCAGATGCACGCAGCCGCCGGTGACCAGCGGCGCGTACAGCACGGTCACGGTGAGGTCGAAGGCCACCGGCGAGTGCACCAGCGCCACCCCGGCCGCGTCCGGATAGCCGACGCCCGCCCAGGCCAGGTATGCCGCCAACCCACGGTGCTCGATGACGACACCCTTGGGCTGCCCGGTGGAGCCGGACGTGTAGATCACATACGCCGGGTCCGTGTCGCGCCTGCCCGGCACGATCGGACAGTGCGGCGAGCGGTCCCCGAGGGTGTCCGGCACGAACACCTGGAGACCCCCGGTCGCCAGGTCGTCAGCGAGCGCCGCGGTGGTCACGACCAGCGCGGGCTTGGCGTCGGCGAGCATGTGCTCGATCCGCGCGGCCGGGTAGCCCGGGTCGATCGGCAGGTACGCCGCACCCGCCTTCAGCACCGCGAGGAGGGTGACCACGAGGTCGGCGGAGCGGGGCAGGACGACCGCCACGATCCGCTCCGGCCCGGCCCCCAGTTCGGCAAGCCTGCCCGCCAGGTGGTTGGCCCGCTCATCAAGGTCCTGATAGGACAGTTCGACGCCGTTCGCGCGCACGGCCGGTCGGTCCGGCGTGCGGGCGGCCTGCGCCGAGATGAGGTCGGACAGTGTCGTGTCCGCCCCGGCAAGACCAGATCCGTTGCGGCGCACCAGAAGGGTATGCCGCTCTTCGGGCGTCAGAATCTCCAGCGCGCCGATCCGCTCGTCCGGCGCGGCGACGGCTGCCGCGAGCAGGCGCACCAGCCGGTCCCCGAGGGCTTGGGCCGTGGCGCGGTCGAACAGGTCGCGGTCGTAGGTCAGCGATCCGTCGATGCCCAACCGCGGCCGCTCGGCCAGCATGAAGGCCAAGTCGTACTTCGCTGTCTCCACCGGGATGTCGTGCTCGGCCACCTCGAGCCCGGGCAGCGCCACGCCGCCGGACTCCGTGTTCTGCAGCGCGAGCAATACCTGGAACAGCGGGGAATGCGACAGCGAGCGCGTCGGGCTGACTGCCTCCACGATCCGCTCGAACGGCACGTCCTGGTGGGCGTAGGCGGTGAGGTCGACCTCGCGGACCTGGCTGAGCAGGTCACGGAATGTCGGCTCGCCGCCGGTGTCCACCCGCAGAACCAGCGTGTTGACGAAGAAGCCGACGAGGTCGTCGAGCGCGGCGTCGGTCCGGCCCGCGATCGGGGAGCCGATCGGGATGTCGGTGCCCGCGCCGAGTCGGGTGAGCAGCGCGGCGAGCGCGGCGTGCAGGACCATGAACACGCTGGTCCCGCTTTCGGTGGCCAGCGCGAGGATCCGCTCGTGCAGGTCCGGGTCGACGGTGAAGTCGACGGCGGCGCCGCGGTGTCGGGCAACGGCCGGTCGAAGCCGGTCGGCGGGCAGGTCCAGCCGGTCGGGCACCCCCGCCAGCGCAGCCTGCCAGTGTGCCAGCGACTTGCCCGCGGGGCTGTCCGGGTCGGCCTCGCCGCCGAGCAGATCCCGCTGCCACAAGGTGAAGTCCGCGTACTGCACGGGCAGTGGTGTCCACTGTGGCCGGTCGCCGCGGGTGCGGGCGGCGTAGGCCGCGCCGAGGTCGGCGGTGAACGGCGCGAGGGACCAGCCGTCGGTGGCGATGTGGTGGGTGACCACCAGCAGGACATGGTCGCGCTCGCCGAGCCGGAACACCTCGGCGCGCAGCGGCCGTTCGACGGCCAGGTCGAAGCCTGTCGCCGCGGCCGCCGCCACCGCGTCGGCCAGGTCCGCCTCCGCGAGGTCGCGCACCGGCAGGTCGACCGGCGCCGGGTCGAGGATCTGTTGGAACGGCTCGTCGTCGATCACCGGGAACACGGTCCGCAGCGGCTCGTGTCGCTCGGTCAGGTCGGTGATGGCCGCCCGCAGCGCCGCGAGGTCGAGGTCGCCCCGCAGCCGCAGCGCCAGCGGCACGTTGGACATTGCCGCCGCGGTGTCGAACTGGTTGACGAACCACAGCCTGCGCTGGGTGAACGACAGCGAGACGCGGTCCGGCCGGGGCATGGGCCGCAGGGCAGGCCGCCCCGTCGACGCCACCGGGTCGGCCAGCCGCGCGGCCAGGGCGGCCACGGTCGGCGACTCGAAGACCGCCCGGATCCCCAGTTCCACGCCGAGTGCCGACCGGATCCGGCCGACCAGCCGGGTGGCGAGCAGCGAGTGCCCGCCGATGGCGAAGAAGTTGTCGTCCACCCCGACCTCGGCCAGCCCGGTCAACTCCGCGAACAGTCCACACAGGACCGCCTCGGTGGGCGTGGCCGGGGGACGGCTCGACGCGGTCCGCACGTCCGGCGCGGGCAGTGCGGCTCGGTCGAGCTTTCCGTTGCCGGTCAAGGGAAGTTCGTCCAGCTCGACCCACGCCGCGGGCACCATGAAGTCCGGCAGCGTCTGGGCGACGTGCTCGCGCAGCGCGTCGGTGTCCAGTCCGGCGCCCACGACATAGGCGACGAGGCGCTTGTCGCCGGGCCGGTCCTCCCTGGCCAGCACCGCCGCGGCGGAGACCGCCGGGTGGGCCAGGATCGCTGCCTCGATCTCACCGAGTTCGATCCGGAAGCCGCGGAGCTTGACCTGGTGATCGGCCCGCCCGAGGAATTCCAGCAACCCGTCCGGCCGCCACCGCGCGAGGTCGCCGGTGCGGTACAGGCGTTCGCCCGGCACGCCGAACGGGTGGGCCACGAACCGGGTCGCGGTCATACCCGGCGCACCGCGGTAGCCGTCGGCCAGGCCGGCCCCGCCGATGTGGAGCTCACCGGCCACCCCCGGCGGCACCAAGCGCAGTTCGGCGTCGAGCACGTACACGGTGGAGTTGGCCACCGGCAACCCGATCGGCAGCGGCGCCCGCTCGGTGTCCTCGGCGCGGACGCGGTGGCTGCTGGCGAGCACCATGCCCTCGACCGGGCCGTAGGCGTTCACCACCGGCAGGTCCGGCCGCCTGCGCAGCAGTTCGGCGAGGTGGTGGGCGGAGGGCACGTCGCCGCCGGTGATCACCTGCCGAACCGAGTCGAACACCTCCGGGTGCACGTCGACCATCACCGCGAGCAGGCCGGCGGACAGGAACAGCGTGGTGACGCCGTGGCGGGCGACGATGCGGGCGATTTCGGCCGGTTCCGGGCTCTGCCCCGGCTGCAGCACGATGCTTCCGCCGGGCAGCAGGGCGCCGAAGAGTTCGAGGACGGCGCCGTCCCAGGAAACCGGCGCGGCCTGCACCCACACTTGGTCGGGCCCGAAGTCGAGATAGCGCTGCCCGAGGAAGGTCCTGGTGATGGACCGGTGCGACGAGACCACGCCCTTGGGCTTGCCGGTCGACCCCGAGGTGAACAGCACGCACGCGGTCGACGACGGCCCACCGGGCATGGCCAGGTCCTCGCGGCTCTCGGCCGCGGCGGCTTCGAGCAGGTCGTCGATGAGCAGGACCTGGTCGACGTCGGCGAACCTCGCGGCGGACGCGGGCTGGGTGATGACCAAGGCGGGCGCGGCCTCGGTGAGGATCGCGCGCACCCGGCCCACCGGGTGCTCCGGGTCGATCGGGACGTAACCCGCGCCCGCCTTGAGCACGGCCAGCAGTGCCACGACCATGTCCGGTCCCCGGTCGACGCACAGGCCGACGAGGTCGCCGTCGCCCACCCCGGCCGCGCGCAGCCGCCGGGCGAGCCGGTTGGCCGAGGCGTTGAGGTCGGCGTAGGTGATCTCCGTGCCGCGGAACACCAGCGCCACGGCGTCCGGGGTCCGCCGGGCGTGCTGCTCGATCACCTCGTGCACCCGCAGGTCGGGGATCTCGACGGCGGTGTCGTTGATCGCGGTGACGAGGGTGTCCCGCTCGTCCCGGTCGACGACCTCCAGCGCGTGCACCCTGGCGTCGGGGTTGGCGGCGACCTGGTCGAGCACCAGGCGCAGCCTGCCGCCCAGTGCCCGCGCGGTCGCGTGGTCGAACAGGTCGGCCGCGTACACCAGCAGAAAATCCACGCCCGCCGACCCGCCGTCGGCGTCGCGGCGCGCGGTGTAGTGCAGGGTCAGGTCGAACTTGGCCGTCGCCGCCGAGACCGGCCCCGGCTCGACCACCAGGTCCGGCGCGGTGAAGCCGTCGGGACCACCGGGGGCGACCGCGGCGAGCATGACCTGGAACAGCGGGTGCCGGGACAGCGACCGCACCGGGTTGACCGCCTCGACGAGCCGGTCGAACGGCACGTCGGCGTTGGCGTACGCCGCCAGATCGGTCCCCCGGACCCGCCCGAGCAGCTCGGCGAAGGTCGGGTCGCCACCCGTATCCACCCGGAGAACCAGGGTGTTGACGAAGAAGCCGACGAGGTCGTCGAGCGCCTCATCCGACCGGCCGGTGATTGGTGAGCCGATCGGGATGTCGGTGCCCGCGCCCAGCCGGGTCAGCAGCGCGGCCAGCGCGGCGTGCACGACCATGAACAGGCTGCACTGGTTGGCCCTGGCCACCTCCACCAGCGCGGCGTGCAGCCCGGCGTCGACGGCGAAGGCGACCTCGCCCGCCCGGTTGGTCGCGGCGGCTGGGCGCGGCCGGTCGGCGGGCAGGTCGAGCTGGTCGGGCAGCCCCGCCAGCTCCTGGCGCCAGAACTCCAGCTGCGTTGCCTGCGGACTGTCCGAATCGGACTCATGACCGAGAACTTCCCGCTGCCACAAAGAGTAATCGGCGTACTGCACTGGAAGCGGGGCCCAGTCGGGTGCGTCGCCTGCCACGCGGGCGGTGTAGGCCGTGCCCAGGTCACGCAGCAGCGGCGCGAGGGACCCCTCGTCCCCCGCGACGTGGTGCAGGACCAACAGGAGCAGGTGGTCGGTGGGCGCCGTGCGGAACAGCGTCGCCCGCAGCGGCCGGTCGACGGTGAGGTCGAAACCCGCGTCCGCCTCGGCCTGCACCCTCCCGGCGAGTGCCGCCTGCTCGACGTCGCACGGGTCCAGTCGGATCACCGGCGGGTCGAGCACGACCTGGTGGGCGGTGCCGTCGCGCTCGGGCAGCACCGTGCGCAGCAGCTCGTGCCGGGCGATGACGTCGCCGAGCGCGGCTTCCAGCGCCGCCACGTCGAGCGGACCGGACAGGCGCAGCGCGGTCGGCACGTTGTAGAGCGCGCCCGCGTCCTCGAACCGGTTCAGGAACCACAGTCGCTGCTGGGCGAACGAAAGCGGCACGGTCTCGGGCCGGACCATGGGCGTCAGCGGGGTCGCCGCGGCGGCGGTCGTATCGATGGCCTCGGCCAGGCCCGCCACCGTCGGCGCCGCGAACAACGCGCCGATGGTCAGGTCGCTGCCGAACACCGACCGGACGCGGCCGACGACCCTGGTCGCCAGCAGCGAATGTCCGCCCAGGTCGAAGAAGTTGTCGTCGACACCGATCGTGGCCACGCCGAGCACCTCGGCGAACAGGTCGCAGAGGATCTCCTCACGCGGAGTCCGCGGCGGGCGGGACGTCCCGGTCGACGACAGGTCCGGCTCGGGCAGCGCGCGGCGGTCGAGCTTGCCGCTCGCGGTCAGCGGGAACGTGTCCATGGCGACCACGGCGGCGGGCGCCATGTGCTCGGGCAGCCGGGCGCCGAGCAACGCGCGCAGTCGAGCCGGGTCGACGGTCTCCCCCGGTTCGGCCACGACATAGGCCACCAGGGTCTTCACCCCGCCCCGACCGGCGACCGCGGCCACCGCGGCCTGCCGGACGCCCGGGCAGGCGGCGACGACGGACTCGATCTCCCCCAGTTCGATCCGGAACCCGCGGATCTTGACCTGCTGGTCGGCCCGGCCGACCAGCTCGAGGTCGCCCGCGGCCGTCCAGCGCACGAGGTCACCGGTCCGGTACATCCGCGCGCCCGCCGCGGCGAAAGGGTTGGCGACAAAGCGTTCCGAGGTCAGGGCGGGCCGGTCGAGGTACCCCCTGGCCAACCCGGCACCGGCGAGATACAGCTCGCCGACCACGCCGGGCGCCACCGGCCGCAGCGCCGCGTCGAGCACGAACGCGCTGGTGCCGGGGATCGGCTTGCCGATGGGTGGGGCGTCGGCGCCGCTGAGCGGGTCCGACATGGTGGCGACCACAGTGGACTCGGTCGGCCCGTAGACGTGCATCATCCGCCTGCCCGGCGACCAGCGGGCGACGAGTTCGCCGGGACAGGCCTCGCCGCCGACTACGAAGCCGCGCAGGGTCGGCAGGTCGCCATCGGGCAGCGAGGCGAGCATGGGCGCCACGAGGTCGGTGTGGGTCACCTTGTGGTCGTTGACCAGCGCGGCCAGCTCATCGCCCGCCAGGGTGCTGCCGGGCGGCGGCAGCACGAGGGCGGCGCCGCGGGTCAGGGTCATCGCGATGTCGGCCATGGACACGTCGAAGCTGATCGACACCGCGAGCAGGAACCGGCTCGACTCGTCGATCCGCATCCGGTCGATGTGCGCGGCGGCGACGTCGGCGACGCCGTGGTGGGTGACCACGACGCCCTTCGGGGTGCCGGTCGACCCGGAGGTGTAGATGACGTAGGCGGGGTGGCGCACCGACAGCGGGTGGACCCGGTCGGCGTCGGTGGGATCGGTGTCGGGTGCTCCGTCCAGGTCGAGCGTGTCCAAGGTGAGCACGGCCGCCGCCGACAGCCGGTCCGCGAGTTCGGTGGTGGTGAGGACGACCTCGGGGGCGGCGTCGGCGAGCATGAACGCGATCCGCTCGGCCGGGTAGCCGGGGTCGACCGGCACGTAGGCCGCGCCCGTCTTGAGCACCGCCAGCCACGCCACGACCAGCTCCGCCGAGCGCGGCAACGCCAGCGCGACCCGCGACTCCGGCCCGATCCCGCGGCCGATCAGGTGGTGCGCGAGCCGGTTCGCCGCGGCGTTGAGCTGGGTGTAGCTGAGGACGGTGTCGCCGAAGACGACCGCGTCGCCGTGCGGGGTGCGCCGGACCTGGGCCTGCACCATGGCGGGCAGCGTCGCCGGGGTCGCGGCGACCCCGGTGTCGTTCCACTCGCGCAGAACCAGGTCGCGCTCCCCCGCGGCGAGCGCGTCGACCTGACCGAGGGACGCGGTGGGATCGGTGGCGAAGGACTCCAGCAGCCGGACCAGCCGCGCGGCGATCGTCTCGGCGTCGGCCGCGGAGTACACGTCCGGCCGGTGGCACAGCCGCAGCCGCAGCCGTGGCCCCGGCGTGGCGGCCAGGCCGAGCGGGTAGTGGATGGCGTCGAGTTCGCTGACCTCGGCCACCCGCAGGTCGCCCGCGTTCAGAGTGGTGTTGTCGGCGTAGCTGGCGAACACGGTCAGGGTGTCGAACAGCTCGCCGATCCCGGCGATCCGCCGGCTCTCGGCGAGGCCGACGTAGGCGTGCTGGTTCATCGCCGACAGCTGGTCCTGCAACTCGACGAACACCGCGGCCATCGACGCGGCGGGGTCAGGTCGCACCCGCACGGGCATCGTGCCGACGAACATGCCCAGCAGCGAGTCCATCCCCGCGACCTCCGGCGGACGCCCGGCCACCGAGGTCCCGAACAGCACGTCGGACCGCCCTGTCAGCGAGCCGACCAGCACCGCCCACGCGCCCTGCACGACGGCGTTCATGGTCAGCTGGCAGCCGCGCGCGGTCGCGGCGAGCGCGGCGGTCAGCTCCTCGGGCACCTCCACGATGAGGTCGCGCGACCGCACCCCCTTCGTGCCCTGCGCGGCGGGGGCGACCAGGGTCGGCTCGTCGACCCCGGCCAGCAGGTCACTCCAGGCCTGTTCGGTCGCCGCGCGGTCCTGACTGTCCAACCAGGACAGATAAGCCGGATACGGTGCCGCGGGGGTGATCGCGGCGCCGGTGTAGCGGTCGAGCAGCTCGCGCAGCAGCACCGGCATCGACCAGCCGTCGAGCATCAGGTGATGGCTGGTGATCACCAGCCGGTGGGTGTCGCCACCCGTGCGGACCACGGTGAACCGGACCAGTGGCGGCGCGGCCAGGTCGAACCCGCGGGCGCGGTCGTCGGCCAGCAGCCGCGCCATGCCTGCCTCGACGTCCGATCCGGTCAGGTCGACCAGGTCGACCAGGTCGACCAGGTCGACGATGTCCCACTGCGTCGGCACCGTGGCCGGGACGACGGCCAGTGGAGCGGAGAGGCCCTCGTGCCGGTAGCAGACTCGCAGCTGCGGGTGGTCGCGCAGGACAGCGTCGGCGGCGACCCGGAGCCGGTCGGTGTCCAGTGGGCCGTCCAGCCCGACGACCAGTTGGGTGAGGTAGAGGTCGTTGGCGCTTTCCTCGTAGAGCGAGTGGAACAGCAGGCCGTCCTGCAGCGGGGTCACCGGCCAGAGGTCGACCAGGTCCGGGTGCGCGGACTCGAGCCGTTCGATGTCGGACTGGGTGACGTCGGCCAGCGGGAAGTCCGACGGGGTGTGGCCGCCGGACCCCGGCGCGGCGGTGTGCGCGGCGATCGCGGTCAGCGCGCGGAACCACAGCTCACCGAGCCGCCGCACGTCGGCGTCCGCGAGCAGGTCCCCCGGCCAGGCCCAGGTCACGCTGAGGCGCGGGCCGGACGGGTGGTCCTCGGTGACGGCGTTGATCTCCAGCAGGTGCGCGAACGGGATGCCGGGCTCCTCGCCCTCACCGAGCGCGGCGGTCTCGGGCGCGGCGGCCCAGTCGGCGCCCTCGGCCGGGACGCCGAAGCGGCCGAGGTAGTTGAACTCGATCTGCGGCGTCCCCAGCGCGGCGAGCGTGGGGCCGGTGTCGGTGTTGAGGTAGCGCAGCAGACCGTGGACCTGGCCGGTCGAGCCCGCGCGCACCTGTTCCTTGACCCGCTTGACCGCCTTGGCCACCGCAACCCCGCCGGACCAAACCGACGCCCAGTCGACGGCGCCGAGGTCGAGCCGGACCGGGCGGATCGAGGTGAACCAGCCGATGGTGCGTGAGAGGTCCATGCCCGCGGCGTCCTCTTCGCGCCTGCCGTGGCCTTCGAGGTCGAGCAGCACCTGGGTGGAGTCGGACAGTCCCCGGTCGCGGCGCCAGGCGGCGACCGCCAGGCCGAGGGCGGTGACCAGGATGTCCTCGACGCCCGCGTGGAACGCCGCGGGTGCCGCGGTCAGCAGCGCCGCGGTCTGCTCCTCGGGCAGCGTCATGGTCACTTTCCGCGCGGTGGCGACGATATCGCGCGCGGGGTCGAGCGGGCGGCTGGACAGGAGCGGGTCGGGCGTGGCCAGGATCTCCTGCCAGCGCCCGGTTTCGGCGACGACGACAGGATTGTGGGCGCGGTCGGCCTGGTGCTCGGCCCAGCGCCGGAATGAGGTGCCGACCGGCTGCGGCTCGGTGTCCGGGTCGGCCCACGCCTCGGCCAGGTCGGGCACCAGGATCCGCCAGGTCACCCCGTCGACCACCAGGTGCTGCAGGCACAGCAGCAGCCGCCCCCGGCGCGTCGGGCCTCGGTCGAACCAGACCGCACGCAGCATGACGCCCCGGTCGGGGTCCAGCGCGGCCACCGCGCGCGCCGACTCCTCGGCGACCACGCGGGCGAGCCCGTCGTCGTCCAGTTCGCGCACGTCGACGCGGGTCACCAGGTCAGCGGCGTCGACCGCGCCGGACTCCCGGACCTCCAGTGTCCACTGTGTACTGTCCCGGCCGAGTCGGGAGCGCAGCATGTCGTGCCGGTCCAGGACCGTCCGCAGCGCCTGCGTGAGCCGGTCGAGACCGAGGTCCGCGGGGACCTGCAGCAGCATCGACTGGTGGAACCCGTCGATCGGCCCGCCCCGCGCGCGCAGCCAGTGCGTGATCGGGGTCAGCGGGACCGGCCCGATCCCGGCGCCGGGCGCCTCGGCCTCGACCTCGCCGGTGTCGCGGGCCACCGCGGCGAGCCGCTCGATGGTCCGGTGGGTGAACACCTCGTGCGGGGTGAACTCGATGCCCAGCCGCCGCGCCCGGCTCACCAGCTGGATGGAGACGATGCTGTCGCCGCCGAGGTCGAAGAAACTGTCGTCGATACCGACGCGCGGCAGCCCGAGCACCTCGCCGAACAGCCCACACAACGCCTCCTCACGCGGCGTGCGCGGGCCGCGCCGGGACACCGCGAAGTCGGGCGCGGGCAGTGCCCGACGGTCCAGCTTTCCGTTGGGGGTCAACGGGAATTCGTCCAACACGACGACGGCCGACGGCACCATGTACTAGGGCAGCGTCGCCGCGGCGTACGCGCGCACCTCGGCCGGGCCGACCGGCCGGTCCGCCACGACGTAGGCGACCAGGCGCTTCTGGCCAGGGGCATCCTCATTGACCACGACCGCGGCCGACCGGACGTCGGGGTGGCCGCTGATCGTGGCCTCGATCTCGCCGAGCTCGATGCGGAACCCGCGCACCTTCACCTGGTTGTCGGCCCGGCCCACGAACACCAGCTCACCGCTCGGCAGCCGCTTGACCAGATCGCCCGTGCGGTACATCCGCGCACCCGCCGCGTCGAACGGGTTGGCCACGAACCGTTCCGCGGTCAGCGCGGGACGGTTGAGGTAGCCGCGGGCCAGGCCGGCGCCCGCGAGGTACAGCTCCCCCGGCTCGCCGTCAGGCACCGGCCGCAGATCCGCGTCGAGGACGTGCGCGGCGATGCCGCGGATCGGTCGGCCCATCGGCGGGGCGGCGTCCCCGGTGGCGGGCTCGCTCATCGTGGCGACCACTGTGGACTCGGTCGGGCCGTAGACGTGCACCAGCCGCCTGCCCGGCGCCCAGCGGGCGGCCAGTTCCCGGGAACAGGCCTCGCCGCCGACGATGACGCTGGTCATGGTGGGCAGCGGGCGGTCGGGCAGCGAGGCCAGCATCGCGGCCACCAAGTCGGTGTGGGTGACCCCGTGCCGCTCGATCACGTCGGCGAGCACCTCGCCCGCCATCTGCTCGTCGGGCCCCGGCACCACCAGGGTCGCGCCGGCGAAGAGGGTCATGGCGATGTCGGCCATGGACACGTCGAAGCTGATCGACACCGCCAGCAGGAACCGGCTTCCCGGGCCGATCCGCAGCCGGTCGATGTGCTCGGCGGCCATGCCGCCGACGCCGCGGTGGGTCACCACGCAGCCCTTGGGCCTGCCGGTGGACCCGGAGGTGAAGATGACGTAGGCGGCGTCGTCGAGGGAGACGGGCCGGGTCCGGTCGGCATCAGCGGGATCGGAGGCGGTCAGGTCGGCGCCGGCCTGGTCGACAAGCACGACCTCCGCACCGCCGAGCGTCGGCGCGACCTCAAGCGTCGAGACGATCACCGCGGGCCGGGCGTCGTCGAGGATGAGGGCGATTCGGTCGGCCGGGTACGACGGGTCGATGGGCAGGTACGCCGCACCCGACTTGAGTACCCCGAGCCAAGCGACGATCATCTCCACCGACCGCGGCACCGCGAGGCCCACCAGATCGCCAGGTCCGACCCCACGCGCGATCAGCCGCCACGCGAGGCGGTTGGCCCGCGCGTTCAGTTCCGCGTAGGTCAGTTCGGTCTCGCCGTGCACCAGCGCGAGTGCGCCGGGGTCCGCCGCGCACGCCGCCTCGAACAGCTCGGCCATGGGAGCGGTGTCCCGCCGCCGATGCGACGCTGGGGTGTGCGACATGTGCTGGCCTCCGGCGCTCTCCTGGTTGGCCACGCCGGTTCGACGCGGTCCACCGGTGTCCACTCTGTCCCGCGCACCCCGTGCCGGCCCGAGCCAATACGCCCGCGAATGGATCGTTTTGGCCCGGCCCCGGAAAGCGCGATGGGCCGGATGGGCGATCTTGCTCGCCCACCCGGCCCGGCCGCGGTCTACCACTTCCCGCGCGTGGCTTCCCTATCCGGACAGGACCTACTCGACCTCACCGGTCACGCCTGCCTCGGCCGACAGGCTCGCGGTCCGAGCCGCCGCCCGCCGGTCGCGCGGCGGCACCCCGTTGACGTCCTCGGTGGATGTCGCGTAGGTGCCGGTGACGAAGGCCAGCGCGTCGGCGTTGCGGGACAGGATGTCCCGGTTGATGTTGGCCAGGTTGTCGCACGGCGCCAGGTTGCACGGGTCGAACGCGATCCCGGCCGTGCCGCCCCACTTCGCCGCCTGCGCGGGCGACTTGATGTGCGGGATGCCCGCGAACGGACCGCCCGTCGGGATGCCCGCGGCGATGAACGTGGCGTAATTGCCCTGCCCGACAACGGGTGCGGGTTCGGTCTGCACGCCGATGCGGGTCATGAAGTCCACAAAGGTCTTCTCGATCTGCGCGGAGCCGTACGGCATCGGGCCCGCCTGCCCGGCGGAGTTGTCGCCGTCGAAGACGAAGTGGCCGCCGTTGGGCGACCCGAGCGGCGCCACGTCGAGGTACATGGCGATGTCGAGCCGCTGTTCGTCGCTCAGCGAGTTCAGGTACGGCGCGGCCCCCGAGTGCGGTACATCGGCTCCCCAGAAGGCGAAGCGGACCGCGTTGCTGATCCGCGGGGCGCCGCCGAGCGTGCGCGCCAACTCCAGCGTCGCCGCCGCGTTCGACCCGTTGTCGTTGACGCCGGGTGACGTGGTGACGCTGTCGGAGTGGGTGCCGAGGGTGATGACGTTGTCCTTGCGCCCGGTGCGGGTCTGGGCGATCACGTTGTGCGAGACGGTCGACTCGACGTGCCTGCGCACCTCGACGTTCGTCGACACCCCACCCGACCCGGTGAGCTTCGCACCGTCGGCCGACCCGAGCATGACCGCCGGGATCCTCGCCTGCGCCGCGTTGACGACACCGCCGACGGCACCGACGGAGTGGTTGTAGAACACGACCGCGACGGCGCCCAAGTCGGCTGCCACCACCAACTTCTGCGTGTACGCGCAGCCGCCGCGCTTGACCAGCGCCACGGCGCCCGCCGTGTTCAGGCCCGCGTAATCGGTGGCCTGGCAGCCGGAGTCGGCGTCGGCGGGCACGACCGCGAGCGGGCCGGTGACGCCGCCGACCGCGGTGTCCGGTGAGCCGATCAGCGGGTTCGGGACCAGGCTGGTGGCGCCCGCGGCGACCACGGCCCGGTCGATGACGACCCGGTCGTAGGTGAATGCGTGCCGCGTGACGTCGAACCCGGCCGTGCGCAGCGTGTCCTCGATGTACTCCTGTGTCTTGGTGTAGCCCGTGCTCGGGTCGGCGCGGTGACCGCCGTTGCGGTCGGCGATGCGCTGCAGGGCGATCAGGTGCCGGTTGACGCCGTCGAGGGTCACCCGCTCGACGAGCCTGTCGGCGAGAGTGGACGCGGCCTCGGGCGCCGCGTGCGCGGTGGCGACGGGTAACGCGGCCACCACAAGGGCAGCCAGGGCTAGAACACTGCGGCCGCGGTTCATTCGGCACCTCCAAGAGTGGTCGCCTTCATGGCGACGGTGGCACGGGTCTGCGCCCGCTGGGCGCGCGGTGGGACGCCATTGACGTCCTCGGTGCTGGTGGCGTAGCCGGCGAGCACGAACGCCATCGCGTCGGCGTTGCGGTCGAGCGCGGTTCGGTCGACGTTGCCGAGGTTGTCGCACGCCTGCTGGTGGCAGCGGTCGAACGAGACACCCGCGGTGCCGCCCCACTTCGCGGCCTGCGCCGGGGTCTTCTGGCGGAACGACCCGGCGTAGAGCCCGCCGGTCGGGATGCCCGCCGCGATGAACTGGCTGTGGTCCCACTGGCGGTCGAAGTTGCTGCCCTCGACCTGGATCTCCCGGCCGGCGAGGTAGCCGGCGAAGGCCCGCTCGATCTGCGCGGAGCCATACGGCATCGGGCCCGCCGAGCCGGTGGAGTTGTCGCCGTCGTAGACGAAGTAGCCCGCGTTGCTCGACCCGATGGAGTTGGAGTTCAGGTACATCGCGATGTCGAGCTGCTGCTCGAAGCTCAGCGACTTCAGGTAGAAACCGGCGGCGGTCTTGTCGACATCCTCCGCGCCCCACCAGGCGAAGCGCACCGCGTTGTCGACGCGCGGCGAGGGTCCCAGCTTCAGCGCGATTTCCAGCAGCGCGGCCGAGCTGGCGCCGGTGTCGTTGATGCCCGCGCTGGTCGGGATGCTGTCGAGCTGCGCGCCCGCCATCACCACGTTGTCGGTGCGGCCGGTGCGGGTCTGGGTGACGAGGTAGCGGCTGGTCGTGAACTGCTTGTGCGTCCGAACGTCCACAGTGGTCTGCGTGCCCGCCACAGCGGCGAGCGCGAGGCCTTCCGCGGTCGTCAGTCCCGCGGTGGGGATCTTGGACTGGGCCGGGTCGACGCCGCCGTAGCCGGGCCCGTCGACGTGGTTGTAGACCAGCGCGGCGATGGCGCCCGCCTGCGCGGCGACAAGCTGCTTCTGGGTAAAGGCGCAGCCGCCGCGCTTGATCAGCGCGATCGCGCCCACGGCGTCGACACCCGCGTAGTCCTCGATCTGACAGCCGGGGTTGGCGTCGACGGGGACGGCGACCAGCGGGCCGGTCAGCCCGCCGACCGGGGTGTTGATCGAATCGGTCATCTGGGTCGGCGCGGCGCGGACCGCCCCGGCCACCACCACCGCAGCGTCGACGACCACCCGGTTGTAGGTGAACTCAGGCGTGCTGACCTCGAACCCGGCCGCACGCAGTCCACCCGCGATGTAGTCGAGGCTCTTCTGGTAGCCCGGGGTGTGCGCCGCGCGTGTTCCGCCATTGGTGTCGGCGATGCGCTGCAGGGCGATGAGATGGCGGTTGATCTTGTCCGCGCTCACCGCCTTCACCAAGTGGTGCCCCAGCGCGTCGGGGTCAGGCGCGGCCTCGGCGGCGGGCGCCGTCGCGAGCACGGTGCCTGCGACGACAACGGCCACCGCAGCGCGGCGCCGCCCGTCTCTCTTCGTTCGTAGCGTTGATGGGGACACGGAACTCCCTCACAGTCGGTGCCGCGAGCCCGCGGGCGCGGTGGTCATGTGCCGCAGCCTTTCGCGTGGACCGCACCTGATCCCGTGCCATTGCGGGCCAAGGTGGACCGGATTGGAGCGCCGGCTATTGACACGATCCGGCGAGACCGGAGTCAGCCTGGACCGGCTACGCCGTCGGGTGATGTTCGAACGCATCATCGCCCGCATGCAAGCGGCAGAGCCGGGGCAATGGGTACTTCATCTTCACCGCCGGCCCGCCGGAGCGGCTACGTGATGACAGCGGTGGAGTCCCTACCTGGCGAGCCAAAGTCAACGCGCAACTCGCCGACAAGCCCTTCGAACGCATCCGGCTCGACGTCTCCCCCAGGACTCATGAACTTCATGCCACCGACAGGCTCGCCGTGAGTTGTGGCGGTCGGGTGCGCTTGCCTGCTTCGGCGCACCCGCGCCGCCCGGCTCTGCCGTTGAGGCACGGGCGGGCCACGTACCGTGGGAGGCGTGAGTATCACGCCGCCGCCGACCATCAGCCTGGACAGCCGGTTCGCCCGCGCCCTCCCGGAGTTGGCGCTTCCCTGGCAGGCCGAGCGGTTTCCCGCGCCGGACCTGCTCGTCCTCAACGACGCGCTGGCGGCGGACCTCGGGCTCGACGCCGCCTGGCTGCGCAGTCCGGAAGGGGTGCGCCTGCTCGTCGGCGACCGCATTCCCGATGGCGCCACCCCGGTGGCCCAGGCCTACGCCGGGCACCAGTTCGGGCATTACTCCCCCCGCCTCGGCGACGGACGTGCCCTGCTGCTCGGCGAGGTCGTCGACACCGACGGCAGGCCGCGCGACCTGCACCTGAAGGGGTCCGGGCGCACACCGTTCTCCCGAGGCGGCGACGGTCTCGCTGTGGTCGGCCCCATGCTGCGCGAGTACATCATCAGCGAGGCCATGCACGCCCTCAACATCCCCACGACCCGCTCGCTCGCCGTCGTCGCGACCGGACACCCGGTGCGCCGCGAGACCCTGGCGCCGGGCGCGGTGCTCGCCCGGGTCGCGAGCAGCCACCTGCGAGTCGGCAGCTTCCAGTACGCCCGCGCCACCGGTGACATCGGCGTCCTGCGCCGCCTCGCCGACCACGCGATCGCCCGGCACCACCCCGCCGCCGCGGACGCCGGTCTCCCCTGTCTCGCATTGTTCGAGGCGGTGGTCGCCACCCAGGCGTCCCTGGTGGCTCAGTGGATGCTCGTCGGTTTCGTCCATGGGGTGATGAACACCGACAACATGACGATCTCCGGTGAAACCATCGACTACGGCCCGTGCGCGTTCATGGAGGCATTCGACCCGGCCACCGTGTTCAGCTCCATCGACCACGCCGGCCGTTACGCCTACGGCCACCAGCCCGCCATGGCCGAATGGAACCTCGCGCGGCTCGCCGAGGCTCTCCTTCCGCTGCTGGCCGAGGACGAGGAACAGGCGATCGCACTGGCGGTCGAGGCACTGGGCGCGTTCCGGCGGCGGTACGACGACGCCTGGTCGGCAGGCATGCGAGCCAAACTCGGCCTGCCCGCCGACACGGCGATCTCACCGCTGGTCGACGACCTGCTCACCCTGCTCCAAGCCGACCACGTCGACCACACCTCCTTCTACCGCCGCCTCACCCTCGCCGACACCGAGCCCGTACGGGAGCTGTTCCTCGACCTCCCCGGCATTGACGCCTGGCTGACCCGCTGGCGCGCCCTGGCACCGGACACCGAGCTGATGCGCCGGGTCAACCCCGCCTACATCCCCCGCAACCACCTCGTCGAACAAGCACTCGCCGCCGCAACCGACGGCGACCTGGAACCCCTCGAACGCCTCCTCGACGCGGTCACCAACCCGTACGACGAACGCCCTGACCGCGAGCGGTACACCACCCCCGCCCCGACGGACTTCGGCGCGACCTATCAGACCTTCTGCGGGACCTGAAAAGTCGCCACCATCGTCAAACCCAGTGGCAGGTTTGCCCGCCCTCCACTTGAGCGCGCGTTTCAGCATGCAACAGCGACGGTTGGTATACGTGAGGGACACTCGACACCTGCACCTCAGGCCCCCGGCGGACGATCAAGCTGGAGGAAACTTCTCCAGAAATTCTCCATAGGGGCACATGTACGCAGACTTGGCGATCAACACGGAATGCAAGAAACCCGCCTGACCAGCAAACTGCATGGCAGGAGATCGACGAGGGCGATCTCAACGGCGACACGGCGGACGAAATGGGAATCCTCAAGGACATCTATCGCCCCGAGTGGGGCTGGCAGCAGACCCTGCACCGGACCAGGGCGGACGGCACACAGGAGCCGCTGCACGCACCGGAGGTCGCTCATGCCGCCCAGAAGTCCGGCCAGCGCGTCGCTTCCGGCTCGGAAAGCCTGGCCGGGATCAGCCCGACACGGTTCATCACGGTCACCCGTAACGCCAACCAGAACATCTCGCACCTGAACACCCACGTCATCGCGCGCGCGTTCGACACGTGTCCGGGCGACTGCGCGGAACGCCGCGAACGGTGGTGGGCGCTCTGGAACAACCTGAAAGAGCAGGTGAGCATCGAGCGCGCCGCGGGCTTCAACGTCGTCATCACCGGCGACTGGAACCGCCGCCTGGCTCCGGACGGGTGGAGTCCGGCTGACATCCACTCGACACCGGCGATGCGCGGGCGTTGCTGCTGACCGAACTCGCGATGGCCCGAGGCTGCGCCCAGTTCCTCGCCGCGCACGAGCCCGGCCTCGCCTGGCGGCTGCTGACCGCGTGCGAGAACGCGCACAGCTTCTCCGCCGAGGGACAGGCGTCGTCGGCCGACCTCCGGCTCGACGCCGACGACGCGGTCCTGATCGGTTGGCGACACGTCGTCGTCGGGGAGATGCACAACGACTACGACGACCTGAGGACAAACCTGCACGCCCTACACGGATCGCAGGCGCGGCACAGAGTGGACGGACGGTCACCCCGAACTGGTCGCCAGATATCCAAGGGCACGAAACGCTGCCGTGCTGCGCCGACCCCGCGCTGTTTGCGCCTGATCACGAGCGCTCGCCTGCTGTCGTCTGCTGCGACAAGTTGACCCGAAGCTGCTGTGTCTCCTGCCGGGGACTCAAACGCACACAGCCACACCCTTGGCGCGGTTGGATGCGGGAGCCGATCGCGCGCCGATACGACGAGATCGGTGCCCGGGCCTGCCTACCGGGTCGGATCCGTTCGAGTGCTTCGAGGGCTTGGTCTCGCTGGGTGGAAATGGTGTGGAGATACCGTTCGGTGGCTCGCAGTCCGGCGTGCCCGAGGCGGGTACTCCGCTGAAGCTCGAACGCGTGGCCATCGTTGGCGGCGTTGGCGGCGTCGGTGATGGACGCGCACGATCTGTCGGGTGCCGGCGCTCGGCGGGCGGTGTCGCTGACCTTTCGGGCGTGCGGCTTGGGCTATCGGGGTCCGGTGGGCCCTCGGTGTTTGGCGCCGACGACATCGGTACGCGAAAAGCCGAACCCGCCTACCGCGAGCGCGCGCGGTCGACGGGTTCGGCCCGCGCCGCGTCCCAGCGGTTATCGAGGGCACTGGGACTGACGGCACGACTTCGGGGGTGGTGGCTACGAAGGACTCTTCGCCTAGGTCACGACGAACGTCGGGCTCGCGTCCAGCAGCGTGTAGCTGTTGTTGGCGAAGAAGCGGAAGTTGTAGGTGCCCGGTGTGTAAGGCGCGGTGAAGGTGACTGTGGCCGAGGTGAGTCCGGTGGTCGGCGGGTAGTACCGGCCATTGAGGTAACGCTCGTCGACGCCGCCCGCGGAGTCCGGGTCGCTCGCCCGGCAGAGTCCCACCCAGTCCCGCGTGTTGCCGGGGCCGTTGGTGACGATCGCCTTGATCTGACCGCCTCGGGGGACCGAGGCCCGGTCGGCGGTGACCGTGGGCCCGGTGGGCGGCGTGGTGGTCGTGGTCGTGGCGGTGGTTGTCGCCGTGGTCGTGGGGGTGGGGCCGCCGGTGGCGAGTGGCTCGTTCATCGTCACGCAGTGGGCGCCGCCGCCGCCGTCACCCATGAGGCGGTCGAGGTTGAGCTGCACTACCGGGCGGCCGAACGCGGACTCCAGTGCCGACTTGGCCGCGGCGTCCGCCTGGGCGTCGCCGAACTGGGCGGTGATGATGGCCCCGTTGGTCACCGCGCAGTTGAGGTAGCCGTCGAAGAACGTGGTCCACTTCGCGGCGGGCACGCGCGGCAGGGTAGACGGGCCGTAGATCGTGATGACCTGGAGCGTGCGCCCCTTGGCGTCGGTGGCGGCGGAGAGGATGTTCTTGGTCTTGATCGCGTCCTCGGACCACACGCTCGTGGGCCGCGCGGGGCTCGACAGCTGCACGATCACCACACCCGGCCGGACGTACATGACCTTGCTGTCGATGTGGTCGTCGGTGATGTCCTTGTTGAACACGCCTTCGCACCAGATCATCTTGGTGGCGCCGTACTGGTGCAGCAGCTCCGCCTCGATTTGCGCCAGGGTCTTGTTCGGGTTGCGGGCCGGGTCCAGCCAGGAGCTCTTGTTGGCGATGAGGGTGCCGTCGCCGTCGTAGATCAACCCGCCGCCCTCGCCGACGACGGTCGACCGGGTCCACGGCACACCGCAGTACGCCGCCACCCGCTCGGCGACCAGCGCGTCCTTCGCGTGGGTCTGCTCGTTGCCCCAGCCGTTGAAGTTCAGGCCGAAGGCGTCCATCCGGCCGGTGTCGTCGAGCCGGAACATCGGGCCGGAGTCGCGCATCCAGCAGTCGTCCACCGGGATCGAGCTGATCACGGTGACCGCGGGGTTGAGCTTGCCGGCGGCGATGGTCGCGTTGGACGAACCGTCGGCGCACATGATCACCGGGTTGTGCTTGGCGATCTCGTTCGCCAGCGTGGCGACGTCGCTCTGGACGCCGCCGAGCAGGTTGCCCCAGATCGAGGTGTTCGACGGCCACGCCATCCAGGTGCGCTTGACCGCGACCTCCTCCCCCGGCACCGTGTACGGCAGGGCGGCCCAGGCGGGGTTCTGACTCGTGGCTGCTCGCAGGCCGACGCCCGCGATCGCGAGGCCGACCGCGCCGAGTCCCGCTCGCGCCACGAACAACCTGCGGGAAATGGATTTGGGCGCCACCGGCGTACCGCGGTCCTGTTGGCTCATCGTCGATTCCTTTCGGGGAGCCACGCGTGAATGTGCGCACCTGGTCTCGCGTCGGCCCCCACCGAAAAACTTTGACGCCATCCAAGTATGTGGCCACTGTGCTCCCGGGGAACCGTGGATGTCAAGAGTGCGCGATTCCCAACGGCTAGGCTCAAACCTGTGGCAACAGGGGAAAATGGCGCGACCAAGCGGCAGCTGCGCGGAGCCGCGCGAGAACAGCAGATCGTGACCGCGGCCGCCGAGCTCATCGCCGAGCGCGGCCTGGCCAACATCCGGGTCACCGATGTGGCCGAGCGGGCGCGGATGAGCACCGGCCACATCACGTATTACTTCCGCTCCAAGACCGGGCTGCTCATGCGCGCGATCCAGCAGTCGGAGGACGCGTACATCGACCTGGTCGAGGCCGCTACCGGCGCGATCAAAGACCCGTGGCGGCGCCTGACCGAGTTCATCAAGCTCTCCGCTTCCAGCGGACCCCAGGACCCCGGCTGGGTGCTGTGGTTCGAGGTGTGGTCCATCGCGGCGCTGGACCCGGAGATGGCCCGCCTGCACGAGGAACTCGACGCCCGCTCACGCACGATCCTCGCCGACATCATCCGGTACGGGTGCGAGCAGGGCGCGTTCCACACAGACGACCCAGAGGAAGCGGCGACCTTGCTCTCGGCGTCGATCGACGGCCTCTCGATCCAGCTGACGCTGGGCGCGTCCAGCCTGACCACAAAGGACTCCGTCGTCGGTCTGTGCGTCACAACCGCACGCACCCTGCTCGCACCCGTCACGGACTCACCTCAGTAAGCGCTCGACGGCATCCAGTCGTTGTAGCCGTAGCCCGCGGTGCCGGTCTTCGGTTGGCCGGCCCACTGCTGGCGGGGATCAGACCCGTCGCAGGGAGCCATGCTCAGCTGACGGCCCCACGCCGTGTCCGGGACGGCCACGCAGAGGCCAGGGTCGACCACGGCGCGGATCAGCGTCCCGTCGAGCAGGAACTTCTGGTTCCAGCCGCCGTGACAGTCCCAGACGATGAGCGGGCGACCCACGCCCACACCGGTCGCGACGTCGGCGCAGCGGTCGTGGGTCAGTTCGATGTGGAGGGACGACGTGGTCGAGTCGTACCACCAGCCTTGGTTGCGGGCGCCGTGGCAGCCCCACTGGATCAGTGCGTAGCCGTTGCGGGTGGAGTGTCCTTGCGCGTCGACGCAGAGGGTGGACGCGGTGTTGCGCAACTGGGTGAAGTCCAACAGTCCTTGGCGCACCCGCACGGCGGAGTCAGTGCTGGTGCACGTCGCCGACGACCAGGACGGGTTGTCGTAGAAGGACTTCACGCACGAGCCGAACGCGCCGTGCCCGCCGGCGTTGGGGTGCCACGACTGCCGGTAGGTGTTGGGGTCGAACGCGTCACCCCAGCTGGACACGACGCCCCGCGTCCATGGCTGCCCGGTGCAGGTCTCGTGCCCGTGGAACAGCCTGCTCGCGTCGAGGTACCGGGCGCCCGCGCCCTCGGCGGCGGCGCGGACCGCCCGTTCGAACAGCGGCACGACCTTGTTGCGGCCGATCGCCATGTCCCGCAGGTACATCGTGCACCCGCCGCCGTACCAGCCGGGGAAGTTCGGGGTGTCCTCGACGTCCGGACTGACCGGGCTGGGGTAGCTCATCACCACGAGCTGGTAGTCGCCCGCCGCGTATCCCGCGTCGACCATGGTCTGTTTGACGCTGGTCACGGCGGTGCGCAGGTTGGCGCCGGACACGGTCACCCGCGCCTGGACCTGGTCGGTGTAGGCGGGCCAGCACTCACCCTGGAAGAAGATCCGCTTGATCGTGCAGTCGGTGATGACGGGTCCGAACTCCAGGCCGCCGCCGTCGTTCGCGCTCGCCACGATCCACACGAGCTTGATCCGCGTGTTGCGCGCCTTGATCGCGAGGTTGTCGCCCTGGTTGAGCTCGTCCCACTGCCGAACACCGTTGCCCGCGATCAGGTTCTGTGTGACCGCGCCCGAGCAGGCCAGGTTGTAGGTCTTGTCGACCGCGATCCCGGTGCGGTGAATGCCCGCGGCGTACGACCGGTGGCACCAGTTCTGGTCGCCGTCACCGTCGTCGTCGCCGTTGGTGCCCGTCTCGTAGGGGCCCTCACCCTCGCCGGAGATCTCGCTGTCGCCCATCGTGGCGATCCCGGTCTTGCGCTGGTCCATCGGCCGGATCTCTGGGCTGCCATAGAGCGCGACAGCCTCAGCCGCGCGGATCGCTTCCAACTCCGGTGACAGCGGGGTGGCACCTGCTGTCGGCGCTGCCTGGGCCGGTGTGGCCAGGGCAGCGACAGCTAACAGGCCGATTAGGGCTGACAACAATCGGGGCATGATCGACACCTCGTCGTCGCAGGGTTGAAACTTTTTCAGACCTTAACGCCGATCACACATAATGAAAAGATCTCACTTTTTACGGCGCGGGTTCACCTGGCTGGTCGTGGGTCGCACAGTGGATGCCGCCGCCCCCGGAGGCGATGTTGTCGATGCCGACGCCGACGATGTCGCGGCCGGGGAAGTGATCACGGAGGATCCCCTTGGCACGGTCGTCGGCCTTGCGGTCGCCGAACTTCGGCAGGAACACGGCTTTGTTGGCGACATAGAAGTTCAAGTACGTGATCACGGCGTCGCGGCCGAGGTCGACGCCCTCGGGCTGGGTCAGCTCGACGACCTCCAACTCCCGACCGTCGGCGTCGGTGGCCTCGGCGAGCACCGCGCGGGCCTGGTCGGCGGACCTCGACCAGCTGTCGGGCGCGGTGCCCGGCGCGGCCCGGTCGAGCAGCACGGCACCGGCGGCGGTGAACCGGACCAGGCAGTCCACGTGGGCGTCGGTGATGTCCTCGCCGCGCACGCCGTCGAACCAGATCACCTTGCGCACACCCAGGACGCGCTTGAGCTCAGCCTCGATATCGTCTCGGGACCGCCCGCGGTTGCGGTTGTCGTTGACCAGGGAGCTCTCGGTCACCATCAGCGTGCCCTTGCCGTCGGTCTCGAACGAGCCACCCTCCCCCACGATCCAGGTTTCGACGCGTGGCACCCCGTACTTGCCCAGCACCGCCCTTGCGATCTGGGCGTCGCGGTCGTGTGGGTTCTGCTTGCCGCCCCAACCGTTGAAGTTGAAGTCGACACCGAGGAG
>NZ_JBOHGC010000525.1:0-1133 GCF_050699995.1 Actinokineospora sp.
GGCCAGGATCGCTTGTTGCAGGTTCTGGTCGACGGCGAAACCCAGGGAGAATCCGATCCCGCGCTCGCGGAGCGCGGCAGCGAACACGTGGGTGGCGCCGGCGGAATCGGCACTGGCCATCACCTTCGGCGCGCCAGGCCCGGCGGTGCTGTCGGTGCTGCCGGGTCGTGGGCGGGCGTGCGGTGGTAGCGCGGCGATGGCCAGGTCCAGCACGGTGACGTGGTCGGCGGCGGTGTTGCTGCCGGCGTTGCCTGGCCGCAGCAGCCCAGCCAGGGCTTCACCACCGGACACGTCGGGGCGGTCCAGGTAGCACAGCAGCGGGTGGAACCCGTATCCCTTCTTCCAGGTGGGTGCGGCGTTTTCCTTGTCGGAGTGCGCGGTCAGCAGGGTCGCGTCGAAGTGCAGCCACAACTGTTCGGTCAGGTCCGGGCCGGCGCCGGCTGCCCAGGCCCGCTCACGCGCCTGCGCGCGTGCGGCCCGCAACAGATCCAGCCGGGTGTCGTCGACCTTGTCGACCACTCGCCACGCGGTCGGGTCGGAGGCGACCAGCCCGAACAGCCTCGGCTGGTCCCGCAGCGTCCGCAGGTGCCGTGCCGCGTCGCCGCCGTCGGCGATCGTCACCGCGAGATCCACCAGCACCTGTCCCGGCGCGTGCAACGGCGGCAACCGGTAGGTGTCGATCAACGCCGCGGTCCACCCCTTGACCAGCCCGGTCTGAGCAGCCAGTTCCCGCAGCAGCGCGGTCCCGGCGTGCGACACGATCCCCTTACCATCCGCCGACACCTTGAACCGGGCCTTACCCAAGCTAGGCTTCACTCGAGAGTGCCTTCCTGTCAGAGATCATTGGTTCTTCGCAAACCCAATTTTCCCTTACAGACAAGGCACTCTCGCCTTTTCAGCTCACGTGTCGCACCAATTTCGGTGAAACGCCGAGGCTAGTGCTGCGAGACCTACAAGCAGCAGGACCCAGTTGCCTCGGGTCCGCTCGCCCCTCAAGAGGCAGACGACCAGCCAGACCACTGGTAGCGCCAGAACCACAGCGAAGGCGTGGGTGAGGCTGTACATCAGGACGGCGCTTGTATAGGGAGCCTGGCCGATCAGATCGCGGCCGCCCCAGCCGTACACGTCGAAGG
>NZ_JBOHGC010000526.1:0-1680 GCF_050699995.1 Actinokineospora sp.
CGTGCGGGACCCCCGAAACGTCACCGCGACCGAGCGGGGTGGGCGCGCGTCAGTTCGTCGAGGCGAGTGCCTCGAGCAGGACCTCGGCCACCACGGTCGGGTGCGAGGTCAGGGTCATGTGACCGGCACCGGGGACCATGACCACCTTGGTCCGGTCGCAGGCTTCGAGCGCCGACCGCTCGCCGTCGGTCAGGCCCACATCGTCCTTCTCCCCGAACACCAGCCACGCAGGCACACCGCTCGCGCAGAGCGGCCCCGCGCCGTGCCCGTCCAGGTGCGCCAGGTACGCCCTGACCTGTCGCCGGTTGACCCGCGGGTCGTTCTTCAGGATCTCGGCCGCCAACGCCGCGTGACGTTCCGGGGAGACCTCACGCTTCAGCGCGGGCGCCAAAGCTTTGAGCGCGGCGACGAAGGGCAGGTGTCCCGCCACTTTCCCGAGCTGGTTCAACACGCGCAGGGCCATCGACGCGTCGCCCCGCGACAGGCTCGGCGCCAGGAGTACCAGCGGACCGGTGAACCCGGCGGAGACAGCCATCTCCAAGGCCACGTTGGCGCCGAAGCTGTGCCCACCACCGCGTCGCAGTCCTGTTCTTCGGTCAGCTCCGCGGCGAGCCGGGCGTAGTGGCCCAGGCTGAGATCCTCCGGCGGCTGAGTGCCCCCGAATCCCGGGAGGGTCGCGGCGACCAGGCGGACCCCGGCGAGGCTCGGCTGGTCCATCACATCCTGATAGAAGGCCGCGGTGCACATCCCACCCGGCAACAACAACACGGTGTGCGCCGCGTCCGCGGGCCCGGACTCCACGATTTCCCAGTTCAAGGCGCTCTTCCTAGCAGGTCACGCTCAGCGTTCGACGTCGAGATCGATGCGAATGGTGAGGAGGTCGGTGCCGACGACGCGGACCGTTCGCTGATTGACCTGGTGGGGGAGCTGCTTTGAACGGGCTCGGGCGTCGTCTGCGGGAAGGACGGTGGCGGTGCCTTCGCGCCAGGTACGGCCCACCTTCACCCGGACCCGCGGGTTGGCCATGAGATTGCGAACGTAGTCAGCGTTGCGACCGTGCTCGGCGACGATCCAGAAGGTGTCGCCGATGGTTCCGTTGGTTACGGGGATCTGGCGTGGCTCGTTGCTCTTTCGCCCTGTCGTTTCCAGGATCGCGGTGGATGGGGGAAGGATTCCCCGGTTCGCCATCGCTCGGACTACGGGGTTGAGGAGGTGTCGCTGGAAAGCTCGGACCAGGGTGTATTTGATCGATCGCTCTGTCACGGGGTTTCCTTGCGGTTTCGGTGCTGGACGGCCCGTTAGGCCCGTTGCGTTTGGTGCCTGATCGATGGGTGCCAACCAGGTTACCCCTGACGTGGAATGAGGTCCCACTGTCGTCGCGACCTGCTTGGTGGCTGAACGGCTAAGGCGGGTGAAAAGCTCCGGTTGTGACGGAGATCAACCGGGTGCCACGGCCGAGTTCCACCGAATGGGTGGTGTCGAGAGCTCTCCAGCGAATCGTCCGCACTGAACCGGCCCTGTGTTGTTGGATCGGCCTCGCTGGTAACAGGCAGACCTGCCACCAGGACCGACCGGGCGACGCGGACACCCCGCGTGGAAGGGCGAAAGACTGGGCACCTGCGCCGACCTCGCGGCCAGCGCCACATGGCGAACGAGATCGGTGACCCGATACGGGAAGAC
>NZ_JBOHGC010000527.1:0-1164 GCF_050699995.1 Actinokineospora sp.
GACACGGTGCGCGTCACCGTGTCCGGCGTCGCCGACCGCACCCGCGCTCCCGCCATGCCACCGAACCTCCTGCTGCCCATCCGCACCGGGGACCTCCAGCGCGGAACCCGGGCCTGGATCGAACGGCGCGGCGCGCTCGCCTCAGACCTGGACTGGTCGCAGGCCACGGAAGCCGTGGAACTGGCGCGGGTAGACACGGACGAAGTCGCCCGGGTGTGGTCCGGCGACGTGCGCCTCCCGGAACGCCTCGCCCCGGTGCGTCCGGGGACGGACCCGGACGGCGGCCAGTCCGACTTCCGGCTCGTCGTCGCCGAGTGGGAGAGCCTGCCCTTCGACGACCCGACCGCCGACGGCGCGCCGATCGAGCGGTATGTGTACCTGGACCGGTTCGGGCTCTAGTCGGCCGACCAGCGACGAGCTTCGGCCGCGCCGGGGTCTGACCGAGTAACAGCCCCCGGGGCGCTAGCCGATCATGTCGGTTATGCAGCCGCCAGCAGCGAGGGGAACCATGCCGCCACGGCGTCATTCCGCGGTTCTCCTGTCCGCGCTGCTGGTCGTGCTCACCGCGCTTGTCGGGTTGGTCACCAACGCCGCGTCCGGCGACGCCCGGTGGCCCGGTGGGCTCGATGTGCTCCGGCAGAACCCGTGGACCGCGCTGGGGATCGGCGTGCTGCTGGTCCTTGCGGTGACGTGGCGGTCGCACCTGGCGCTCCCCATCGATCCCGACTCTCCGCTGCGCAACGCGGAACGGTTGGCCACGGGGATCCGGGCCGAGCTCGATGCGCTGCTGGGCGGCTGGACGCTGGACAAGTCGATCAATGTGCCGATGTCGCGCGATCCGGCCGACCAGGCGGGTGTGCCGGTGCGCGGGCTCGAGGAGCTGGCAACCCAACTCGGCGCCGAGCCGCGGCTGGTGGTCGTGGGCGAGCAGGGCAGCGGCAAGAGCACCGCGCTGCTCCTCGTGGCCCGCGAGCTGCTGATGAGATGGACCGCCGGGGCCCTCATCCCGGTCGTTGGCAATGTGTCCACTTGGGACCCGCGGTCCCAGCGGCTCGACGACTTGGTCCGGGCGCGGATCGCGGGCGAGGACAAACGCGTGGGTCGGGCACGGAGGTGGCTGCTGCGCCGCTCGCGCGCGGCCGCGCCGCTCGACCTGGTCGACAC
>NZ_JBOHGC010000528.1:0-11061 GCF_050699995.1 Actinokineospora sp.
AGGCCGGGGTCACGCTCATCGACACGGCCGACGCGTACTCCCTCGACGAGTCCGACTTCGGGCACAACGAGGAGTTGATCGCCGAGGCGCTCAAGGGTCTCGACACCGAGGTGCTGGTGGCGACCAAGGGTGGTCACACCCGCGGTCCCGGCCGGGCCTGGGGCCTCGACGGGCGGCCGGAGTACCTGCGCGAGGCGTGCGACGAGTCGCTGCGGCGGCTGGGGGTCGAGGCGATCGGGCTCTACCAGTTCCACCGGCCGGACCCGACCGTGCCGGTGGCGGAGTCGGTCGGCGCGTTGGCGGAACTGCTCGACGCGGGCAAGATTCGGATGGCCGGGGTGTCGAATTTCGATCCCGCCCAAATCCGCGAGGCGAACGACATCCTCGGCGGCAGGCTGGCCGCGGTGCAGAACCAGTTCTCGCCGGAGTTCCGCGGCAGTGAGCCGGAATTGGAGTTGTGCGCCGAACTGGGAATCGCGTTCCTGCCGTGGAGCCCGCTCGGCGGCATGGGTGCCGCGGCCGACCTGGGCAGCCGGTTCCGGCCGTTCGCCGACGTCGCACGCGAGCGTGGCGTCAGCCCGCAGCGGGTGTGCCTGGCCTGGATGCTGGCCAAGGCGCCGGTCGTGATCCCCATTCCCGGCTCGTCGCGGCCGGAGAGCATCCGCGATTCCGCCGCGGCGGCAGATCTGCGACTCGACGACACGGAGATGGCCAGGCTCAATGGCGGGATTTCGCCGTCCCATTGATCCGGCGCAAGGGATTCCCCTTACACAATCACATTTTCCCAGTTAGTCCATACGTCAAAGCTATGTCTCTATGGGATTGGTGCGACTGTCGACACTCGGGCAATCTGACTGAAATCCTCTCGTCCCAGGAGGTTGTCCTTGTCCCTGTCTCGACGAACCGCGGCCACGTTGGGCCTCACGGCGGCCGCCACGGCCGCCGTGCTGTTCAGCGCCCTGCCCGGCTCCGCCGCGCCCACCGCACCCGCCGCCGCCGAAGCGACCGGCCCGACCTACGTGTACCGAGTCATCGGCGGCGCCGCGAAGGCCGACGGTCTGCTGACCGCGGGCTTCGACGTCCTTGAAGACCGCGACGGCGACGACCTGTTCGTCATGGGTCGCAACGACACCGGCAGCAGGCTGCGCGGCGGCGGCTTCCGGGTGTCCATCGAGCAGGTGCTCGCCCCGCCGAAGTGGACTCCCCCGACCCGCAGCGGGCAGGCGACGGTGCTCGACGCCGCGGTCGCCGAGGAGACCTACTACGGCGGCTACCGATCGGTCAACGCCCAGTACGCGCACCTGAGCCAGGTCGCGAGCGACCACGCGGCGCTCGCCACGGTCGTCGACTACGGCGACTCGTGGCGCAAGACCCGCGGCGCGGGCGGCTACGACCTCAAGGCCATCTGCATCACCAAGAAGGCGGCGGGCGACTGCGCCCTGAGCACCTCCGCGCCCAAGCCGCGGCTGTTCGTGATGGCCCAGCTGCACGCCCGCGAGATCACCACCGGCGACGTGGCGTACCGCTGGATCGACCACCTGACCGACGGCTACGGCGTCGACAGCCAGGTGACGTCGCTGCTGAACTCGACCGAGGTGTGGGTCGTGCCGATCGCCAACCCGGACGGCGTCGACATCGTGCAGCGCGGCGGCGGGTCGCCGTACACGCACCGCAAGAACGCGAACACCACGAATGGCCCGAACTGCGGCACCACGGGCGGCAGCAGCCAGATCGGCATCGACCTCAACCGCAACACCAGCTCCGGGTACGGCACCGGCAGCAGCACCAACCCGTGCTCGGAGACCTACCGCGGCCCGAGCGCGAACTCCGAGGTCGAGACCAAGGCCCTGCAGGCACTGTGGCGCAGCCTCTACAAGGACCGCCGCGCGACCGGCACCTCGGCCGCCGCGCCCGTCGACACGACCGGTGTCGTGATCAGCATGCACAGCTACTCGAACATGGTCCTGTTCCCGTGGGGCTTCAGCTCGACCTACCACACCGGTAACGACGCGAGCCTGCGCGCGATGGCCAAGGAGATGGCGCGGATCGCGGGGGGCTGGCGCTACGGGCAGCCCGGCGAGGTCCTGTACAACGCGGGCGGCTCCACCGACGACTGGGTCTACGACGACCTGGGCGCGGCGAGCTTCGTGTGGGAGATCGGCAACGGCAGCGGCGGCTGTGCCGGGTTCCTGCCCGCGTACTCCTGCCAGAGCGGCACGTATTGGCCGAAGGTCAAGCCGATGCTGATGTACGCCGCGAGCAAGGCGGCCCGACCGTACGGGCCGTGACCAGGTAAGACCAGCAGGGTGGCCAGGCCGTCAGGGGCGACCGCCACCCCACCCGCCGCCCGCGATGCGAGCGCGGGCGCGGGTCCGCAGGAAAGGCGAGAGCCGGACGTACCTCACACGCCCGGCCCTCGCCTTTCCGTATTTTTGATGTGGAATCACCCAACACCACCCGAACGAGTCGCGATACCCGTGAGTAGTGCCCTACAGTGGGTCACGTCTCGCCGGTTAGGGCGCCTCACCGGAGCGGGATGCGTTCGCGGGTCTATGCCCTCGCTGTGACCCGAGCGCCGGGTCTGGCCGTGTCATGCAGGGGCTCGGCCAGACCCTGAGGCCCGTGTCGGTGTGGGATGCGATGCTGTGTCGCATGACCGGATCGGATCCCAAAGCGGATCTTCACCGCTACCTCGACCTCGGCCGCGACGCGCTGCTCTGGAAGCTCGAAGGCCTCACCGAATACGACATCCGCCGCCCCCTGACGCCCACCGGGACCAACCTGTTGGGGCTGATCAAGCACGTCGCGGGCTGCGAGATCGCGTACTTCGGCGACACCTTCGGCAGGCCGTTCGAGCAGACCTTCGACTGGCTGGCCGACGACGCCGAACCCAACGCCGACATGTGGGCGACGGCGGACGAGTCCCGGGCCGACATCCTCGGCCTCTACGAACGGGTCCGCGCCCACTCGGACGCGACGATCACGGCGCTGACGCTGGAGTCCATCGGGCGGGTGCCGCACTGGCAGCCGGGCCGCGACGAGGTGACGCTGCACCGGATCCTGGTGCACATGACCACCGAGACCCACCGCCACGCCGGGCACGCGGACATCGTCCGGGAACTCATCGACGGAGCCGCGGGCCTGCGCGTCGTCGCGGACAACCTGCCCAGCCACGACCCGGCTTGGTGGTCGACCTACCGCGAACGGCTTGAGGTGACGGCGCGCGGGGCTCAGTGACGAGAGCGTCCAACGGCCAGGAGCGAGTGGGCGGTCAGAGGGGGATGTTGCCGTGCTTGCGGCGGGGGGCCTGCTTGCGCTTGGTGCGGAGCATTGCCAGACCCCGGGCGACCGCGGCGCGGGTTTTCGTCGGGTCTATGACGTCGTCGATGAGGCCGCGTTCGGCTGCGTAGTACGGGTGGGTCAACTGGTCGGCGTACTCGGTTCGCAGGTTGTCGCGGAGGGTTTCGGGGTCGGGGGAGGCTGCCAGTTCTTTGCGGAAGAGGATGTCGACCGCGCCCGCGGCGCCCATGACGGCTATTTCGTTGGTGGGCCAGGCAAGTGCGAGGTCCGCTCCGATGGAGCGGGAGTCCATGACGATGTAGGCGCCGCCGTAGGCCTTTCGGACGATCACCTGGACTCGGGGAACCGTGGCCTCGCAGTAGGCGTACAGGAGTTTCGCGCCGTGGCGGATGACGCCCGCGTACTCCTGTTCGGTGCCGGGGAGGAAGCCGGGGACGTCGACGAGGGTCACCAGCGGGATGGCGAAAGCGTCGCAGAAGCGGACGAAGCGGGCGGCTTTCTGGGCCGCGGCGGCGTCGAGGACGCCTGCGAGGACCAGCGGTTGGTTGCCGACGATGCCGACGACCTCGCCGTCGACGCGGCCGAGTGCGCACAGGACGTTGCCCGCCCAGTGTTCGTGGATCTCCAGGTAGTCGGCGTCGTCGACGATCTCCTCCACGACCGACCGCATGTCGTAGGGTTTGTTCGGTTCGGCGGGGACGATGTCGGCCAGGGCGGGCCGGATGTCGTCCACGGCGCCCTGTGGCTGCGCGGCCGGTGGGGTCTCCAGGTTGTTGGCAGGCAACAGGGACAGCAGGTACCGGACGTCCTCGAAGCAGCTTTCCTCGTCGTCGTGGACGAAGGTCGCGACGCCGGACCGGGTGGCGTGCACGTCGGCGCCGCCGAGTTCGGCGTGGGTGACCCGTTCCCCGGTCACCGCGGCCACCACGTCGGGCCCGGTGAGGTACATGTTCGACGTCTCACGGACCATGAAGGTGAAGTCCGCCAACGCGGGCGAGTAGGCCGCGCCGCCCGCGCATGGGCCGAGGACCACGCTGATCTGCGGGATGACCCCGGATGCCTCGACCTGACGGCGGAAGATTCCGCCGTATCCGTCAAGGGACAGCACACCTTCCTGGATACGCGCTCCCCCGCTGTCGTTGAGCGCCACGATCGGCGCCCCGGCGGCGAGGGCGAGGTCCATCACCTTGTGGATCTTCGCCGCGTGCGCCGCGCCCAGTGACCCGCCGCAGATGGTGAAGTCCTGCGCGTAGACGAAGACGCGGCGGCCGTCGATAGTGCCGGACCCGACGATGACGCCGTCGGAGTGCGGCCGCGTCTCGTCCACCTTGATCCCGCGTGCCTGGTGCCTGCGGAACATCTCCAGCTCGGTGAACGACCCCGCGTCGAGGAGCAGCTCCAGCCGCTCCCGCGCGGTCCGCTTGCCCTGCGCCCGCATCCGCGCGTTGGCCTCGGGCTTGCCTTCCAGCACAGCCTCTTCCAACGCGTCCCGCTCGGCCCGCAGCAGCCGCATGGACCGCACCGGCGGCGCGGGGGGCGCGTCGACCCGACGCAGATGCCGGGCGGGCATCCGGTCCCCCACCGGCGGTGGCGGCGAATCGGGCAGCTCGAACCCCGGCGCGCTCATCGCACGGTCCATAAGAGACAGACAGCCACAAGACTCACCCTCGTCCCATCGGCGGGCGCCTCGTCGCACCCGCGCCTGCTACCCCCGGCGGGCGGCCACAAAGGACCGCCCGCGAACCCGGCCTACGCCGCGAACTGCCCCGGTTCACGCCCGTCGCCCGCGGGACCGCGGTACGCCTGGGCGATCTCCACCCAGGCCGTCGCCTCCGGGCCGCCGGCCTTGATCGACAGGTCGCTGTGGTGGCGGCGGCGCGTCACCAGCAGGCAGAAGTCCACCGCGGGCCCGGAGATCCGGTTCACCGCGTCCGCGGGCCCGAACTCCCACAGCGCACCCGAAGGTCCGGTGATCTCGAACCGGAACTCCACCTCGGGCGTGGGCAGCTCGCGGGCGAGGTAGCCGAAGTCCCAGGTCCGGACCGCGAACGCCACGAGGTACCGCAACCGGTCGGAGTGCGCGCGCCGGACCCCGAGCGCGTCGGCGATGTCCTGGCCGTGTCCGAACAGCTCCATCATCCCGGCGCAGGCCAGGATGGCGGGCGGCAGCGGCCGAACCAGCCACGGCACAACGGTGTCCGCGGGAACCGCCGCCAGCGCCTTGATCGCGTTGTCCCGGTCCGTGCGCCAGCGCGACAGCAGCACCTCGGTCGGATCGTTTATGTACTGCGACAAAGCGGCGTTCACGTTCGCGTCGAAGTCCGGGCTCAGCGTCTGCGCCAGCGCGCCGAACGCGGCCGGGTCGGAGGCGGCGAGGCCCGCCATCCGGAACGTCGCGGCGAGGTGGGCGAGTTGGTGTTTGACCGTCCAGCCCGGCGACGGCGTCGGCGTCGCCCACTGCCCCACGGTGAGGTCCGCGACCAGGCGGTCGACCTCTTCGCCCTCGACGGTCAGCGCGATGATCACGTCCTGCAGATCGGACACGGGAGTAGTCCTTTCACGAGCGAGAGATTTCCAGGATCCGCTTACGCCGCCGCGGCGGTCGTCTCCCGGTTTGCGGACGGGTGGGCCCGCCGTCCGGCCTGCCGGTCGGTGAGGTGCCCGGCGGCGTGCAGCCAGCGGACCGTGTCGGCGATGGTGTCGGCCACCGGCCGCGCCGTGATGGGGTGGGTGCGGACCTCGTCGTCGACCCTGGTCGCGCACGCGCAGGTGTGGATGGCGCCGTACTGCACCGGCAGGCGCCACCGCCACACCCGTTGCAGCAGGTCGCAGGCGTGCCCGATCGGGCCGAGGGCGCGGGCGGGCAGCCGGACCGCGGGCAGCGCCCGGCCGGTCACCGCCCGAAGGTGCCGCAGATAGTCCTTAGTGGACAAGTAGGTGCCGGGCCCGAAGTGCCTGCCGGCGGAGACGGACCCGGTCAGCATCGCGGCGTGCAGTGCCGCTGTGTCGCGGACGTCGCCGAGCGGGTACCCGCCGGTCGGCCAGATCGGGGTCAGTCCCCGCAGGACGTCCCGGACGCGGGCGCTCTGGTCACCCAGGCGCGGGTCGTGCGGGCCCAGCAGGGCGGGCGGGTAGCTGATCGCCACCGGGGTGCCCGCGTCCTGGTGGGCCCGCGCGATCCGCTCGGCCGCCGCCTTGGTCGCCAGGTACGGCTCGCGAAGTGTGCCGACCGGCGAGTCCGGGCCGATGACCCGGACCCCCTTGCCGAACAGCGCGGCCACGGTGGAGACGTGGACCACCCGCCCGACATCGGACCGCCGCGCGGCCCCGAGCACGATCTCCGTGCCGCGCTCGGTGGTCCGCCGCATCCGATCCCGCTGCCTGCTGTCGAAGGAGTACACCGCGGCGGCGTGCAGGACGGCGTCCGCCCCACGCACCGCCGCGGCCACAGTGGACGCGTCGAGCACGTCGCCGACCACCACGTCGACCCGCCCGGGGTCGACCCCCAGCGGACGCAACGCTACGTCCACTATGGACTCATCGCGGACGAGCAGCCGGACCTGGTGCCCCGTGCGCAGCAGCGCCGCGACCGAGTGGGAGCCGACGAAGCCCGTGCCCCCGGTGACGGTCACCAACATCGTCGACTCCCTCGGTCTCAGGCGCTCTTGGCGGGCGGTGGCCCCGCCTGAAGGAAACCGCCGCTGAAGAACATCAGCGCGTCGCGGCCGCCGCCCCGATGGGCGTCGAGCACCCGACCGACGAAGATCGAGTGGTCACCGCCCTCGTAGTCGGCTTCGAGCTCGCACTCGATCCAGGCCAGCGCGCCCATCAGCAGCGGCGCGCCGGTCCGGCGCCCGGGGATCCAGTCGACGGCGTCGAACTGGGTGGGCCCCGCGGGCCTGGTCTTGTCGGAGAAGTAGTGCGCGAGACCGGTCTGGTTCGCGCCCAGGATGGACACGCCGTACCCGCCCGCGGCCAGGATCGCCTGGTGCATCCGAGCCGTCCTGGCCACACAGCACAGCACCATGGGCGGTTCCAGCGACACCGAGGTGAACGAGTTCGCGGTCATCCCGTGGCCGAGTTCACCACCCGCGGTGATCACCGTGATCCCCGTGGCGAACTGCCCCATCACCTGGCGCAGTGTCGTCCCGGTGGTCGGGGTCGTGCTGTCGGACTCCGGCCTGGCCGCGGGCACCGGCGCCGAGGTCAGGTGAGCGGGAGGCCTGCTGGTCACCACGTCGTCCTCCCGCTCGCCTATGCCGCGTCCGCGTACAGTGCCTTCGGCGAGATCCCCGCCCCGGCGTAAGGCGCGAGCGCCTTGCGCAGCTCCAGCGGGACCCGCGACGGCACGGTGTTGGTGTTCGGGCCGCGCATGCACGCGATCCGCTGCACCCCGCGCGCCACGAGCGTCTCCCCGTCCTCGGCCAGCTTCACGTAGTCGAACGTGAACTGGACCTGGGTCTGCGTCAGCTCGTCGAGCCGCATGCGTATGGACAGCTCGTCGAAGGCTGTGATCTCGGCGAAGAACTCGCACTCGGCCTTCAAGGTGAACAGCTTCAGGTCCTCCTGGACCTCCTTGAGGACCGCGGGCGCCTCGTTCTTGAGGAACATCTCGCGGCACCTTCCCTGCCACCGCAGGTAATTCACGTAGTACACGTTGCCGACGAGATTGGTCTCCTCGAAGCCCACCGTGTGCCGAATCTCGTAGTAGTTCGCCATCAGAGTTCCTCTCCGGACAGGACCGCGAAGACGACCGGGTCGCTGTGGCCGTTGATCGTGGTGACCCACGTCGCGATCTTGACGTCGCCCGCGGACAGCACCACCCACCCGTCGGAGTGGACTCGGTCGAGGGTGAGCGCCTGGCTGGTGATCCCGGCCTTGCGCAGCGACTCCAGGGCGCCCCAGACGCGGGTCCCGGCGACCGCGGCGGTGTCGGCCGCCTCGGTGGCGAGCAGGTCCCGCAGGGCGAGCTGGTCGGCGCCGAGCAGGCCCGTCCAGTCCTCCTCCGTGCGTGCCACGGCGGACTCGATGTCGCAGCCGAGCCGCCCGGAGCCGACGACCGCGAAGGTCAGACCCGCGCCGTGCGACGCGGTGACCGCCGCTCCGTCGATCTCGGGCTTGCCGTCGGGCCGGTGGCGAACGCCCGCGGTGCGGCCGAGTGCTCTGCTGACGGCCAGCTCGGTCTGCTCGCGTCGCTCGGCGCCCTCGGCGTCGGGCTCGATGACGACCGACCGGGTGCCGCCGAGCACCCGCTCCAGTGAGCGCTCTACATAGGACCCGATCAGCGGCGGAACCCAGGGACCGGCGCCGTTGCGGCTGCGGACCGCCCGGAGCACCAGGCCTTCCCACCGCTCGACGACCTGCCCCTCGGGGGTGCGGACGTCGACGTCGTAGGTGTAGCTGTCGCCGTCCTGGTAGCGCTCGCGGGCGTCCATGACCACGTACTCGGTGTCCTGTTCGGACCGCTGCGCCAGGTAGAGCTTCTCGACGCCCTGCGGGAGCAGGATGCCGTCCGGGACACAGCACTGGATGGCGTGCATGACCGCGTCGCGGGTGCCGGGGTCGGCCAGCAGCCGCTGCTGCGGCAGGTACGCGGCGAACCACGGCGCGGGCGAGCTCGTGCCCAGTTCGGCCACCGCGTGGCGCGCGCCTGCCTTGCGGTAGGCCTGCACCCGCTGGAACCGCTTGCCCTGGAACATGACGCTGCCGTACAGCTCGGTCGTCGGGTCCAGCGCGACCGCGGGCACCCGCAGGTCCGGGTTGTCCGACTGGGGAAGCTCGGGGCGGACCTTCAGGGTGGCGCGGAAGTGGTCCGCGCTGAACCCGGTCTCCTCGCTGCGCAGGGCGACGTCGACGGTCTCGGCGTCACGCACCAGCGCGACCAGCCGGATCGTGGTGGCGCCGCCGGGGCGGACCGCGATCGGCCGAAGGAATTCGACGTTCTCCAGCAGCGGCGAGCTTTCCGAGCCGGTGAGCGCCGAGGCGACCTGGGTCATGGCCTCCATGCCGATCACGGCGGGGAAGAGCAGGTCGCCGTCGAGGAGGTGGTCCTCCAGGTACGGGTCGCTGCCCGCGGAGAGTTCCGCCTCGGTGATCAGCTCGATGCCCGGGTAGTGCACGATCACCTGGTCGACGAACCGGGTCATCGGCAGTTCGGCGTCCTCCATCTCGACGGTGGGCAGCCCGGCCGCGCGGCCGCTGACCACCAGCACCGGACCGGCGCTCGCGTCGGCCAGCACCTCACGCAGGACGGCGATGCCGTTCTCGGTGGAGATGGGGGTGATGCCGTCGCGCATGAGCATCTCGACGACGCCGAGCTTCTCGCCCATGCCCGCGCCCGACCAGACCGACCACTCCAGCGCCAGCACCCTCGCGTTCGGGTGCTCCTCGCCGAACTTGACGGTCAGCTCGGACATCCAGTCGTTGGCGGTGGAGTAGTGCGCCTCGCCGCGCAGACCTGCCCGGCCGATGATGCTGCCGAACGTGACCAGGAGCTTGATCTTGTCCTGGTCGACCGCGTCGAGGACCGCGCGCAGACCGGCGATCTTCGGCGCCAGCGTCCGCTCGAAGTCCTCTTCGGACAGACTGGCCAGCGCGCCGGGCTCGTTGCGGCCCGCGCCGTGCAGGAACGCGGTGACCGGTCCCAGCTCGGCCTCGAACCGCGCGACCGCCGCGGCGATCTCCTCCGGCGAGGTGACGTCGGCCCGCTCGTAGCGGAAGGTGACGCCCGCGGCCTCCATGCGGGCCAGGTTCTCGGCCAGCTCGGTGTCCTTGGCCGGGTCGGCCCGGCCGAGCAGGGCCAGCTTGGCCGAGGAGTCCTGGGCCATGGCCAGGGCGCACTCGGCGGTGATGCCCTTGCCGCCACCGGTCACCAACAGGACGTCGGTGCCGTCGAGCGGCGAGGGTCCGACCGGCCCGGCGGGCGCGGTCAGGGCCTTGAGCACCGGGGTGGTGCGGGTGCCGTCGGCGCTGTAGCGAACCTCGGAGAATCCGTTGGTGGCGGCGGCCTCGCCGACGACCCGGGAGACGACCTCCGCTGTCGAGTCCGGTGTGGACGGTTCGGTGTCGGCCAGGCCGACGACCGTGGTGCGCACCGTCAGGGCCTCGAGGTGCAGAGTCCGGGCCAGGCCCGAGGCTCCGAGGCGGTGCTGCACGACGACGAACCGGGCTTCCTCGGCCGCCGCGGCGATGGCCGCCTTGCCCGCGGCCAGGAACAGGTCGACGTGCGGCTCGCCGTCGTTGGGCAGGCACAGCAGGACACCGTCGCCGATGCCCGCCTTCGCCAGCCCGGCGCGCAGCGGCTCGGCCAGCGGGTGGCCCTGCGGCGCGAACACCTGCCACTGCCCGGGATTCCCGACGCCGACGTCGACCGACGGGCGGCGCTCCTCGACGTAGTCCACCGAGAAGGGCCGAACCCAGGCTCCGATGCCCGCGACGTCCTTGCCCGCGTCGGACCCGCCCTGGGCGGTGTCGGCGAGATCGTCGATCAGCTCCGCCAGCTGGCCCAGCGTCACGGTGGCGAAGTTCGTCGTCGCCGCGAGCGCGGGCCGACCCAGTTCGCGGGTGACCTCGTTGATGATCTGACCGACGGAGATCGAGCTCAGGTGCAGGTCGTCGAGCGGGTGGGTGTCGGCGGTGACGGTCTCCAGCGGCAGTTCGACCCGCTCGGCTGCCAGCTTGCAGAGCAGCTCGAGGGTCGAGATGCCAGTCGAATTGCCAGAGTCCGATGGGGTCGCGTCCGCTGGGGACAAGGGGGTGGAG
>NZ_JBOHGC010000529.1:0-1020 GCF_050699995.1 Actinokineospora sp.
CGGCGTGGCCGTCGCGGGCATCGCGGGCATCGCGGCCGCAGGCTATTTCCTGGTCGACCCGGAACCCACGAACCCGCCGATCACCACCGCCCGGGTCTTCGTCGACGCGATCAACGTCCAGGACAACAACGCCCTCGCCGGGGTCACCTGCGAACGTGACCACGACCGGACCGACCAGCTGTTCCTGGCGGGCGGCTTTCGGCTGACGCTGGAGAGCGTCGACCCGGACGCCGACCCGCCGAACTTCACCGTGCTGGCCACCGACCTGGGCTCCGGTGGCGTCGACCGCCGGACGTACCCGTTGGTCAAGGAGTCCGGCGAGTGGCGCGTCTGCGCCCTGTGACGGTCAGGGCCGCAGCTCGACCGCGGCGGTGACCGTCCCGTCCATGCGCCAGTTCGGGCACGTCGCTGCAACGGGTGGAGCTCAGCTCCGAGGCGATCCGCCTGACCCGCCAGGTGCGCGAACGCCTGCCCGACGATGGCGAGGTCGCCGGGCTGCTGCTGATGCTGCTGACCGACGCCCCCGGGCCGCCCGCACCCGCGATGGGCGAACTGGTCCCACTGGCGGAGCAGGACCGGTCGCTGTGGGACAAGGAGGCGATCGCCTAGGGCACGGAGTTGATCAGTGCGACGCTGGCGACGGCGCCCATCGGTCCGTTTCAACTGCAGGCGGCGATCGCGGCGGTGCACGACGAAGCCGCGTCGGCTGAGGAGACGGACTGGACGCAGATCCTTGGGCTGTATGAGTTGTTGAACGCCTGCACGCCGGGGCCGATGGTCACACTGAACCGGATCGTGGCCCTCGCGATGGCGCACTGGCCTCGCGAGGGTCTGGCGGAACTCGCGACCGCCGAGGAGTCGCTGGGCGGGCCGGGAGTTCCGGCGGCCGCCCAGACGCTCAACGTGCCGGAGCAGCGGTACCTGCTCAGGCGGGCGGCGCGGGTCTAGGTTTGTCAGACAAGACCTAGCCTCGATCTTGCACGGGTTTGTGGGATCTGCTTGAAAGGTTGCTGTGGCTGG